>CAZBZK010000079.1:0-7225 GCA_964496365.1 uncultured bacterium | reverse complement strand
TGGATTAATTCTGGATGGGTATGAACCGCTTCCGAAAACGAACTGAACACAATTCCATGGGAGGCTAATTCTTTTTTAAAAGTCGTAGTAACGGACACACTATCAAATACGGCATCCACAGCTACTCCTGCTAACATTTTTTGTTCTTGAAGCGGGATACCTAGTTTTGTGTATGTCTCCAATAATTGAGGATCTACTTCATCCAGACTTTTCAACTCTTTTTTCTTTTTAGGTGCTGCATAATAAATGATATCTTGAAAATTAATTTCAGGGTAGGATAGTTTTGCCCAATTAGGTTCCTTCATTTTTTGCCACACTCTAAATGAGTTTAGCCTCCATTTTAACAACCATGTCGGTTCACCTTTTTTATTTGAGATAAATCGAATTACATCCTCGTTGAGTCCCGGAGCCAGAGTATCCTGTTCGATATCCGTTACAAAACCATATTGATAATCTTGGTCGATTCTTTTTTCTAATATTTCCTGAGTCATAATATGTCGGGTTATTGCCTTCCAATATATCTCTGTTCAGAAATATCGGCTAAGGTTATTTTATTCAATACATCAATGATTGCATTATTTACTTTATGGATGGGATTTTTTATATTGCACATTTCCAATTGAGTACAGTCAGAATCAACCGAGCAATCAATGATTCCAACGGGACCTTCTAAAACATTAATTAATTTTGTGATGGACAATCTCTCTGGATTGATGTTGAGAAAATATCCTCCGTGAGCTCCTTGCACGGCGTGAATAATTTGAACTTTACTTAGATTTTGAAGCACTTTAGATAATAAATTTAATGGGATATGGTACAACTCAGAAATTTCTTTGGCACTTGCACTTTTCCCTTTCTTATTTCGTTGCATATATCTTAATGCAATAAGGGCGTATTCCACTTTTCTTGTCAGCTTTAACATAAATAAGACTAATATTGTCGTATTAATTTACAATAAAAAAAATGAACATATTAAAAATAAATTATGTGTCTTTGTGTCATCTGAGTGAAGATGTGTCACCCTTTATATTCTATTATTAATACACTAATTTGAAATATCATTGTAAGTAAAATGTTGTTTCTCAATAAATAATGTGAAGGGTTCTATTCTGTGAGGGTTGGGAACTAAAATGGTAAATCAATAAATCCGCCCGCCCCCCCCAAAAAAATAACGGGAGGCGTGGACTTTAATCCTATAATCCAGTCTCACCTACTGTCTTTTTGACAGCAGCCAAAGTTTGATTTAATTCACGTTTTTCATCATCCTGTAAATCAAATTCAAGAATGCGTTCAACTCCTCCTGCACCGATAACAGAAGGGACTCCAATAAAATAACCGTCAATTCCAAATTCACCTTCGCACAACGATGCACAGGGAATAACCCTTTTTTTGTCTCTCAAATATGATTCCGCCATTTCGATTGCAGACTGAGCAGGAGCATAAAATGCAGAACCATTTCCAAACAATTTTACGATTTCACCCCCGGCAAAACGGGTTCGATGTTCAATTTCTTCCAGTCTTTCAGGAGAAATCAAAGCTGATACAGGGACACCACCAATAGTTGCCAATCTCGAAATTGGAACCATGGTATCTCCATGACCTCCTAAAACCATGCAGGACACATCCTGAACAGAACATCCAGTTTCCATGGCAATGAACGTTTTAAATCGCCCACTATCCAAAGCTCCAGCCATCCCAACCACTCTGTTTTTTGGAAAACCGGATACTTTATAGAACGCATACACCATAGCATCCAAAGGATTTGAAATCACAATAACAAATGAATTTGGTGCTTGTTCCTTAATATATCCAGCAACATCCTTCATAATCCCAAGATTAATCCCCAATAAATCTTCTCGATTCATCCCCGGTTTTCTGGGAATCCCTGCTGTAATAATAAATACATCGGCGTCCTTCACATCATTCCAATCTGAAGTTCCGGTTATGTTTGCATCGTAACCATCATGGGGGCGTAGCTGCATAATATCCAACGCTTTTCCTTTTACCATCCCCTCTGCATTGGGAATATCAAAAATAATGACATCCCCTAATTCTTTCTGTGCAGATAGAAGTGCTATGTTCCCACCTATTTGTCCACCTCCAATCAGTGCTATTTTTTTTCTGTTCATAAATATCCTCTTTCAGATTTATTCATGGATGTTTTAATCCACAGTATTTTTGATCCAATCTGCTGTAATGGATTTCGGACGAATTAATGGGAGAACAAACGCACGATTTAACACAGTTTGAGCCACCAACCCAAGTGTTCTTGAAACACTAAATGGCACAGTGTAATAATTAAATTCCGTCAAACCAAAATGATATAACAATGATCCGGAAACCGCATCCACATTGGGCCATGGATTTTTCGCTTTTCCCTGTGCGATCAATGCATCCGGTACCACTTCGAAAAGGGTTTTCACAATGTGAAATACAGAATCATCCTGTATATATTTTCTACCAAATTCCATAAATCCAATGAACCGTGGGTCAGGACATCTAAGTACCGCATGTCCATATCCCGGGATAACTTTTCCCAATTTAAGCCATTGTTCACAAAATGCTCTCAATTCATCTACGGTTGGATCGGAATCGAAATGCTCTTTGATTTCCAGTACAAATCGAAGACATTCCTGATTGGCTCTACCATGCAGGGGACCTGCTAAAGCATTTAATCCAGCCGCAACCGAATAATAAACGTCTGAGAGCGTGGACGACACTACTAAGGATGTAAATGTACTGGCATTTCCTCCCTCATGATCACAATGTAATGTGAGGTATAAACGCATTAATTTTTTTATTCGGTCGTCTCCATCTGACAAACCCAGCATATGTCCATAATTTGCACCCCAATCCAATTGATTATCTGGAGGAATTGGATCCTCTTTATTAAATCTCATCCTGTAAATTCCCGCTGCCAAAGTGGGAACTTTAGCAATGAGAGAAATTCCATCGTCTAAATAAGACTTCCATTGGTCTTGTTTTCGAATGCCTTCCGAATATTTTGATTTAAATTTAGATTCACCCTGTAAAGCCAAAATAGCAACATTAAGCATAGTCATCGGATGGGAATCATCAGGCATAGAGTTTAAAAGTTCCCACACAAAATTTGGTACTTGATTATGTTGTGAAATGTGATGTTGTAAATCTTGAAGATCTTCTGCAGATGGCATTTCTCCAGAAATCAACAAGAAAAATACTTCTTCCGGTAAAATATGTTTAATATCCAGTAGTGGTCTGCCTCGTATGATAAGACCTTTTTCTGCAGAAACGGAAGATGTATCACAAATCAATCCTTTAATACCTCGCATTCCAGCATAAGTATGAGATACAGAGACTTCGCTAATGACAGCATCCCCTTTTTGATGAATCAATTCTAAGGCTTCTTCACGCCATTTAGGTATTTTTTCCGCTAATAATTTTGATAAATTGGACATTAAATAAGAATATTATAATTTTAATAATTGTATAAATGACTGAAGCAAATTTACGTCTATTATTACGAAAATTTATGTTATTTTATTTTTCTTCAACAATTTTTATAAGACCGTGATGATTGATTTTTTTTCTCCTGTAATTTGACCTATAATTTCAGCGGTTTGTTCACTATCATTAAACGTTCTCATAAATATGTTTGCATCCTTTTCAGGTAATGAAATTAATAATCCTCCAGAGGTTTGTGCATCAGCTAAAATTAATTTTTCAATGTCTGATATAGAATGGGAAAAACTCATAAATTTTTCGCAGGAATTAAAATTTCGTTTCGTACCTCCCGGAATCAAACCACCCTCTGCTAATTTTTTCGTTCCGTTTAGTAAAGGAATATTTGAAAAATAAATCTCAGCGGACACCCCACTCCCTTTGCACATTTCCAATAAATGACCTGCAAAACCAAAACCTGTAATATCGGTTACTGCATTCACTGTGATGTCTTTAAATATTTCTACAGCAGTATTATTTAATCTTCTCATTGATTTTACAGCTTCATCAATAATGTCCTGATGGGCTTTTGCTTTTTTTATGGCAGTTGCGATAATGCCCGTACCCAAAGGTTTTGTTAAAATAAGCACATCCCCTTCTTTGGCGTTATCGTTTCGAACCAGTTGGCTTTTGGTGACTTCCCCAGTTACCACTAAACCATACTTAGGTTCTTTATCATCGATAGAGTGGCCACCTACAATGGGAATTCCAGCTTCTTTTGCTTTATCAGCTCCGCCTTGAAGAATATCAGTCAACATTGATTTTGGTAATTCTTTTATAGGGAATCCAACAATATTCAAGGCAAATAACGGTTGTCCGCCCATGGCATAAATATCGGACAATGAATTAGCGGCGGCAATTTGTCCAAATTGATATGGATCATCCACGACGGGTGTAAAAAAATCTACCGTTTGAAGCATATATTTTTCACCGTCAAAACGTAAAACAGCCGCATCATCGGCACCTTCAAAACCAACCACCACATTTTCATCCGTTTCTAATGTTAAGTTGCCCAGCACCTGAGCAAGGTCTTCCGACCCTATTTTGCATGCTCAGCCCGAGCCGTGACTCAGTGTGGTTAATCTAATTTTTTGTCTTTCCATGAGTGAAATTTAGTGAAAAAACCTACTATAACCTTAAATATTTTGTATCGGTTCGTCATGATAAAATCGCTGTAAATTTCGACCAATTATTAATTTCATTATGAAACATAATCCCATCATCACTATCGTTGGTAAACCCAATGTGGGCAAATCAACCCTGTTTAACCGCCTTATGAAAAAAAGGAAAGCTATAGTGGGTTCCAGAGAAGGAATAACCAGGGATCGTAATTACGGAAATGTAGAATGGGCAGGGAGAGAATTGACCGTCGTTGACACTGGTGGATATATTCCGGTAGATGTCGATATGTTTAATCCATCTATTAGACAACAGGCACAATTTGCCATAAGCGAAGCAGACATGATTTTATTCATGGTGAACGGAAAAGAAGAGCCCACTTCGTCAGATATTGCCTTAGCACAATACGTTCGGGAAGCCGGAAAACCAACCATCTTGGTCGTAAATAAATGCGATTCGTTAAAACAAGATGATCAATCCTTCCTGTATTTTGAATTGGGAATGGATCAAGTACTTCCTATCTCTGCATTAACCGGCAGATTAGTCGGGGATTTACTGGATGCGGTTTTAGCACATGTGAGTATCCCCGTAGGATTAGAATTGGAGGATGATACCTCATTAAGACTTGCTATTGTGGGAATGCCAAATGTTGGGAAATCTTCTCTGACTAATGCACTTCTCCAACGAGAACAAACCATTGTAACTCCTATCGCAGGAACGACTCGAGACTCAATTGATACCAAACTACGGTGGTACGGAAAAGAAATTATTTTAATTGATACAGCAGGATTAAGAAAAAAATCTAAGTTAAATGATGACATTGAGTATTACAGTAATATCAGAACCCATCACGCCATTAGTCGGGCTGATGTAGTGTTGGTCATGGTTGATGCTGAAAAGTCATTTGGAAGGCAGGACAAAGCAATTGCGGATTACGTAATTCAAAATGGTAAAGGACTAATTTTGGTTGTTAATAAATGGGATTTGGTAGATAAAGACACAAACACTCTGACAAAATTTAAAACCGACATGATATCACAGTTTCCGTCACTGAGACATTATCCCATGTTGTTTATATCTGCACTTACCAAACAAAGAATTTCAAAAATAATGGATTGTGCATGGAATACATACTCAATCGGAAAATTAAAAATTAAAACCAATGAATTAAATAAATGGATTGAGAAAATTAATGATCGTTCTCAACCCGTCACAAAATCGGGGCGTTTAATTAAAATAAAATTTGTAACTCAAGTTCATGCCCATCCACCAACGTTTGCGTTTTATTGTAATTACCCTCGTCAAATTCCTATGGATTATAAACGATTTTTGGAAAACAGATTTCGAGAGACGTATCCTTTTAAAGGTATTCCAATTCGGTTTTCGTTTCGCAGTAAATGAAATGAACAACCCATGGAGAATGGCTCTATAAAAGACACAAAATTCACTGTGAATATCTTTAAAATATTATTCAGCTCTTGCCAAAAAATAAGTGGAAATATAAAATAGGATTTCCAAACATTATGGTTGAAAAAAGACAATTTACCCTATCCTGCAAGATAGAGTTTAAGCTTAATTAAAACGTGGGTCTTAACCCAATAGTGAAGAACTAAATTTTCAATTGCAAGGGTATCAAATTGATAAGTAAAAAAAGGAGCGAAACAGCCAACCATAGGAGGTCTTAGGAGGGTAATGTAATTTGGTAAAAACTGTGTTCGCCCCTTTTGCTAAATAACTACGATTAAACTCTAAAAAGGTTTCAAATTATTAAGAAATAATATGAAAAAAATACTAATCCTTTTAATTCTGATCTTTCAATACATTTTTCATTTTGGATGCTCAAATGGACAAAATCCTGAATTAAAAATTGCATTTTGGAACGTGGAAAATTTATTTGATTTAGAAAATGACCCAAATACAAATGATGATGAATTTGTAGTAGGAGGACGAAAATCTCATACTCAGAAAATTCTTGATTTGAAAATTGAACACCTAAAAGAAGTCATTAATGAAATTGATGCCGACCTGTTTGGATTTTGTGAGATAGAAAACCGATTTGTGTGTGAGTTATTGAACTCAAGTTTGGTGGAACATAATTATGAGATTGTACATTTTGATTCCCCAGATTCGAGAGGAATTGATAATGTATTGTTTTATGATCCCAAAAAAATAAGCATTACGGAATCAAGACCCATTCCTGTCGTTTTAAACCAGGGTGGGAAGTCTCGGGATATATTGTATGTGAAAGGAATTTTTTCTGGAATTGAGCTCCATGCCTTTGTGAACCATTGGCCATCCAACTATGGTGGAAAATCCAAAGCCATTCCCAAACGTGCGAAAACAGCGGCAATACTTAAAGAAAATATAGATTCAATTTTAAATCAAAATCACCGTGCTGAAGTGATTGTAATGGGTGATTTAAATGAAGATCCAACTGACGTCAATGTATTGGGAATTTTAAATTCGACTTTAAATATTGAAACTGCGAAATATCCTGACTATAATTTGTATAACCTCCTGGCTTCACACCTCGGTAAAGAAAAGACGGGAACTTATGTTTATCGTGGAAAGGATTATTTTTATGATCAGATTTTAGTCAGTCCGGGATTGGTTGATTCAGTTGGAT
>CAZBZK010000078.1:0-7453 GCA_964496365.1 uncultured bacterium | reverse complement strand
ATCCCCAAAAATTGGAGTCAGGACCTTTTGAAGAAATATTAAGCGATATTGAAGTGCATGTGAGTGAGTTCTTTAACGGGGCGGTTCATTCATTTAAAACTCAGGATATCGATACCGCTAGAATTCTCATGCGTGAATATAAAAAGGAAATATCCGGACAAAGCGATGAAATCGTTAATGAATTGGTTTCCGGGAACATAAAGAACCTTGAAATCCCTGAAGCAACCGCAACGGCCATGTACGCACGGTATCTTAAACGAATTGCTGCACATTCACGGAATCTGGTTTCCAGTATTGTGAATCCTTTTGAACGAATTGGTTATCCAGAATAAATGTATAAATTTATTTGGTTATACTTGTCGTCTTTTGGGATCATGTTTGCAGTACTATCCTGGTGCCAAGAATCAGGATTATTGTCAAAGGAAATGGGTTCATTCAAAGGATTCTTGGCATTATTTGTGGGTACTTTATTGTATTTAGGAGTCGGAAGAAAAATTTAACTTCTGTTTTTTCATTTTAAAAAACAAGTAAAAATACCATTAAAAAGCATGGAATAATTTTTTTTGGAACTCTTTGTTCCATTCAAAGTATAAGTCTAATTTCGCACCTTTAATTTTAGTAATTACGGAGGATTAACATATGATAAATGTGGAAAATTTATCTAAAAACTATGGACCGATAAAAGCAGTCAAATCCATCAATTTTAATATAAACGATGGAGAGATTGTCGGATTTCTCGGCCCCAATGGTGCAGGTAAGTCAACCACCATAAAAGTACTTACAGGATTTTTAGCTCCTACATCCGGTCGGGTTACCATAAACGGTATGGATATTTTAAATCATGATCTGGAAATCCAAAAGAGTATTGGTTACTTACCTGAACTTAACCCGGTCTATACGGAAATGGTAGTCTATGACTATTTGCAGTTTATAGCTTCAGTACGTAATATCAAAGGAAAACGGTTTAGCCAAGCTTTAGGTAGAGTCATTGAACAATGTGGACTGAAAGGAGTTTTACATCGCCATATCGGAAATTGCTCTAAGGGATATAAACAAAGAATCGGTTTAGCAGCATCCATGATTCACGATCCCAAAATATTAATTTTGGATGAACCGGTGAGTGGGTTGGACCCAAATCAGATTGTAGAAATTCGTGAATTAATTAAAGGACTTGGGAGAGAAAAACTAGTATTGATCTCCAGCCATATACTTCAGGAAATACAAGCAACGGTAGATCGGATAA
This sequence comes from uncultured bacterium, assembly GCA_964496365.1. Classification (GTDB taxonomy): domain Bacteria; phylum Fidelibacterota; class Marinisomatia; order Marinisomatales; family AB-629-J13; genus AB-629-J13. The sequence continues at coordinate 6,210 of CAZBZK010000078.1, read as the reverse complement.
TCATTATTAACAAAGGTAAAATTGTTGCAGATGGAACCAGTGAGGATCTCATATCTAATTCACAGGGAAAAGTATCTTTATCTATGGAAATTGAAAACGCAACTCAGGAATCTTTAGACGAAATGAAAGCGGTCATTCCCAGTGTAGCGATAACGAATGTTTCAAAAGAAGAACAGAGTTCATTGGTTCATTTGGAATATCCAGTAGAAAAAGACCTTCGTAAAGATATATTTACTTATGGAGTAGAAAAAGGCTGGGTTATTTTGGAAATGGCTGCAACCAAATCAAATCTCGAAGATATTTTCCGTAAATTAACGGTTTCGGAGGTAGCAGATGCCTAATATAAAATCAGTCTATATTAAGGAATTACGATCGTATTTTAATAGCCCAATGGCATACATATTTTTGGTCGTTTTTGCGGTGGTGAACGGTTATTTTTTCACCAATACGTTTTTCCTTATTAATCAATCCGACATGAGGGCGTTGTTCAATATTACGCCACTGGTTTACCTATTTTTTATTCCGGCGGTTTCGATGAGTCTCATAGCCCGGGAAAGGAATTTAGGGACCATTGAAATTATCAATACACTTCCTATCAAAAATTATGAGTTTGTTGTGGGAAAATATTTAGCATCCATAACACTCATCGTTACTGGATTACTCATTACCAGTGTTCACTTTTTTACCCTTATAAAAGTCGGGACAAATATTGATTATGGTGCAGCAATTTGCGGCTACTTGGGTTTAGCTCTTGTAGGAGCAGTTTATGCTTCAGCAGGAACATTTGCCAGTAGCATTACCGATAATCAAGTTGTGGCATTTATAATTGCAGTGTTCATAGTGATAGTGTTTTGGTTACTGGATAAAATGCTCATGTTTGTACCTTCAACCTTAGCCGGTTTTGTTCAGTTTATGAGTGTGGACTACCACTTTGCTAACTTATCCAGAGGTGTGATTGACACTCGAAATTTAATTTATTTTGGATCGGTAATAGGATTTTTTCTTTACCTAACCAATAAATTAATGGAGGTAAGAAAATGGAGATAAAACAGAAATTTGAATGGAAGAAATCTTTTTCGGTCCCGGTATTGGTGTTGGCTGCCAGTTTAATCTTGTTAAATTTAATTTCAAGGAACTGGTTTGACCGAATTGATCTCACCGATAATAAAATGTACACCCTCAGTTCATCGTCCAGATCCGTAGTAAAAAAGATTGATGATTTGATGACAATGAAAGTGTTCTTTTCTAACAATCTTCCCGGTGAATATGGAAACAATCGGCGATATCTCCAAGATATTCTTGAGGAATATGCTGCCTATTCTAAAGGCAATATCCGTTTTGAATTCAATACACCTGAAGATAATGAGGAAATCGGGCAAGAAGCCCAACGATTGGGAGTCCAACCGGTTCAACTTCAAGTCATTGAAAATGACAAAATGGAAGTGAAAAAAGTTCACATGGGATTGGCCATACTTTATCAAGATGAAAAGGAAGTGATTCCTGTGATTCAATCTACCACCGGTTTGGAGTACGAAATAACTACGAAAATCAAACGACTTGTAGAAACGGAAAAACCTGTAGTTGGAATTGCCAAAACAGAATCACAAACCGATGTGGAAAATTCAGCTATTATGGATAAACTTCGACAAAGATACACGGTACGGTCAGTGGATTTAAATAGTGCAATTTCTAAGGAAATTGAACTATTGCTTTTGAATGGTGTAGAAGATTCACTTACCAGTGATGAAAAAGAGAATCTGACATCCTATATGGATCGTGGCGGAAATTTATTTCTGGGTCAATCCCATATCAAATCTGATCTATCGACTCAACAAGCCAGTGTAATTTCATCAGATATATTTGAAATTATTCATACATACGGAATTGAGTTGGGTGAAAATCTTGTATTGGATCGCACATGTGGACGAGTCAATGTACAACAAAATATGGGATTTATTCGAATGGCAGTGCCTATGGAATATCCTCTTCTTCCCATTATCAGAAGCTTTAACAAGGACGAAGTTGTGGTCAGTGGATTGGAACAGGTTCAATTATTTTTTGCCAGTGAAGTATCCGATGTGGATTCCTTATCAGAAAAATTCGAAGTCAATGTTTCACCACTTATGTATACATCTGGAAAATCTGGTTTAATGACAGGATATTTCAATTTGAACCCGGATCCTAAAAACAATCCTGCTTTAAAGAATTTGGACCAACCTAAAAAAATGGTTGCAGTCCGGGCAGAAAGAACCGATAAAGGGTCTGGACTTCTTAGTCAACTTATATTGGTGAGTGATTCACGATTTTTCATGGATGGTGCTGGAGGTTCATCTCCTGAGAATCATATTTTAGTCATGAATTCTGTAGATTATTTGTTAGGAGATAAGGAGTTAATTTCCCTTAGATCAAGGGAAATTACCAGTCGTCCATTGGACCCCGAATTAGAAGACGGAACAAAACGATTTCTAAAATGGCTCAATATTTTGTTACCGTCCATTTTAGTGGTGGGATTTGGATTTTTTAGGATTTCCCGATTAAAAAGCCGTTCAAAGATATTGGAGGAATTTTATGACTAAACAAGCAAAAGTTGCATTTATTTCGCTTTTTGTTTTGGCTATTTTATATTTTGTGAATAGTAAAATGCAGGATAAATATACTGCCCGAGATACAGACTTATTTACCAAAAATAGAGAACATGTGACTCGAATTCAAATTCAAAAAGATGGTGAGGAAATTGAATTAGTAAAAGTAGATACTTCCTGGACCATTTCAGGACAAGATTCATTATCGGTTAAAACAAATGTAATGAATACTTTTTTCGATGACATTGAATCCCTGGAACGGGAAGAATCTCCAATTTCGACAAATCCAAAAAACTGGAGTAAATATTCTGTGGATGATTCCACAGGGACTCACCTGTCTTTATTTGGACTCAACGATAAGGAATTAGGGAGATTTGTGTTAGGACGTTCTAAAACAAATTACAGTCAAAATTCCATCAGGATCGATGATAATCCGGATGTATATCTTACCTCAAAAAATGTACTTCATAGAATTCAAACCCGACCAACATTTTGGGGGGAAATTCCTAAACCACCGGTAGAGGAAGTACCGGAAGATACCACCTTCAAAGCACCGGAGATTCCTACCATCACCATTCCACCGCCTCCAGATACAACGGGTTCATAAACATTGTAAAACCCCGCTTTCAGCGGGGTTTTTTATTATAATTGTTTTTAAATCGATGAAGAATACACTAAATTGTAGAAGGAGTTCTATATTTGATTATAGTAAGTTAACGATATGAACTCCTTATATTGAAGGCATCAGAAAATTTGATAAATATGCTAATTAAGAAAAAGATGACGGTAGAAAGATGCGGACAAATAGTAAATATTATCGTTTCCAATTATTTAAACTGCGGATAATTGGGAAACCAGTAAATAAGTTTAATTTCTAAAATGACCATTGATCAAATAGCCATATTTTGCATTATTATAATGACCTTTGCCCTGTTTATATGGGGAAAGTGGCGATATGATATTGTATCCGTTATTTCATTGTGCACTTTGTTTATAGCAGATCAGATATTGGGAGGGGAAAAATCGAACCTGATTAATGATACGTCCAATATTTTCATGGGTTTTGGGCATCCGGCGGTCATTACGGTGGCTGCCGTACTGATTATCAGCCGGGCATTGCGCAACTCAGGGGTGGTGGATGTTATTGCCCGGCAAATGACACAATTGTCAAAATATCAGGTTGCTCATATTTCCAGCTTAAGCGGGGTTGTATCCATATTCTCTGCGATTATGAACAATGTGGGGGCACTTGCCCTCATGCTTCCCGTTGCGCTTAAAACTTCTGTGAAGCAAAACCGTTCACCTTCTGTAATACTCATGCCCTTGGCATTTGCAAGTATCTTAGGTGGTATGATCACCATGATTGGGACACCTCCAAATATTATCATTTCCACTCTCCGCCAATCTCAATATATGGAACTCAAAACCCAAGCCCTCGAAGATAATACATCCTCAGCTGCTAAATATTTAATATCCCAAAATATTGACATCGAACAGTTTCATCCTGAACCATTTGGGATGTTGGACTTCAGTCCTGTCGGTGGAATTATAGCCATCTTGGGAGTGTTGTTTGTAGCATTGATAGGATGGAGGTTTATCCCCAAAGGTTCGTATAAAAAACCGGGGACTGAATCTTTATTTTCCATAGAAGAATATATGACTGAGATTCGTATTGCCAACGGATGCAAGTTCATAAACAAGCAAGTCAACGAAATAGAAAAATATACAGAGGACAGACTTGCAATCATTGCCTGTATTTCCAAGGATGGGAATATCTACACTCCAAGTCATGGCCAAATCATTGAGGAAGGGGACCGATTTCAAATTCAAGCGGATCCAGTAGAACTGAAGTTAATGATGGATGAGTACGGACTTAGGCTTACCAAAAAAATGCGGGCAAGGATAGATAGGCTTAAAGATAAGGATACTACCTATAAAGAAGTATTAATCACACCCAATTCAGAACTGGTCAATCGGGATAGGTCCTATTTTCGAAAGCGAACATCAAATTCATTGACGCTCATGGCAGTAGCACGACAGGGACAACCCATCCGAAAACGGTTGGGGGAGGTCATATTCAGAGTTGGTGATGTATTGCTTATTCAAGGAAATATAGATAATCTTGATGATAATATCAGTTCACTGAGACTGGTACCACTGGCTCAGAGAGAAGTACAGGTAGGTGTTTTTTCACGGATTAGTTTGGCGTTGTTTATTTTTGGCACAGCCATTGGACTTAGTATGACCGGAATCCTGCCTACTACATTGGCATTTGTAGGAGCAATTTTATTATATGTCTTTACGGGTATGCTTCCTATTCGTGAGTTGTACAAACAAATTGATTTTCCAATTATTGTTCTGTTAGCAGCGATGATTCCGGTGAGTAATGCGTTACAAACAACTGGAAGTACCCAGTTAATTGCTGAATTTATGGTCAATCTCACTAAGAGTTTGCCAAGCTGGTCTATTCTGGCTATTATTATGATCATTACCATGTGTCTTTCAGATATTATCAATAATGCAGCTACTGCCCTGATTATGGCACCCATTGCTGTTGGTATTGCCGTATCAATGGGTGTGAGTGCTGATCCCTTTTTGATGACGGTTGCTGTGGGAGCATCCTGTGCTTTTCTAACCCCAATCGGACATCAATGTAATGCCCTGATTCTTGGGCCGGGTGGCTACCGATTTTCCGATTACTGGAGAATGGGATTACCTCTGGAACTTCTGATTGTTCTTGTGGGGACTCCTTTGATACTCCATTTCTGGCCCTTTTAAATTATTCTCAATTAATTTCTCATATAATTGCAATAACGAGATTATGAGGGTTCTAAATTACGAACAGAGAAATTTTACATTCAGCTATGAATCAATTTAGATAAAAAAGCGGGGCTTGTCCTGCGTAACGAAAAAACCCCGAAGAAATTCGGGGTTTTTGAGTGTAGCGGGGACAGGATTTGAACCTGTGACCTCCGGGTTATGAGCCCGTAGAAGCATCAACAATATCTGCACTTACAGAATAGTGTAGCAGGATTGTAGCAATTCTTTACTCTGAAAAGGCTTTCCTTACCCTAATTTTGCGGTAGGGAAAGCCTTAATATTTCTACAACCCACCCAGACCTTGGGGGCACCCCCTGTATTTTAGATATTACCACCTCTTACACAAAACAGGTGAAAATTAGGATGTGACGTTCATCCTTGACATTCTCAGCACTAGGGTGTACTATTAGATAGTCTTTCTAACCGTTTTAGGAGCATATCATGAAAAAAACAAAACAATTATTCATAATATTTAATCTTTTTCTACTTATTGCAATACCGGGGTTTTTAGTTTCCCAGGACAACTACTCCCTCAGCTTTGATGGGGAAAATGATGACCGGATAGAAATTCCTATGATAGATTTGAGTGGTTCCGATGGAATTACAATCCTTGCTCACATCTACTCTGAGGGGAATAATCCCAATTCGGAACATCAAGGAATAATCGAAAACAGAGATGCTGATCATATTCCTTGGATGGTTCAGATTTCAAGTTACTATAACGTGATAGAATTTGGTCTTAAAACTACCAGTGGTTATCATGAGTTAGAGATCCCTTTAAGTAATTTAGGAGATTTTGAGGACAATT
>CAZBZK010000077.1:0-7517 GCA_964496365.1 uncultured bacterium | reverse complement strand
ATATGGAAGATTCACTTCACATTTTTACTTTGGATACTTTGATGATGAAAAACGGGCACATCCAATTAATGAATGATGGTATTTCAGGAATCGCAAGCCTTGAAGACCATCTCTTATTCTCAGGAGCTTCCGGGGATCATATAGGAGACTTTGGTACAGGAATATTTTACAAAGACTCTCATAATGTATGGATTCATCATCCACAGCCTATAGAGTCAACAGAGGAACCTTCAATATTACAACCAATTGGTTCAGGATTTTTTGAAATGCTTCCAATTACAACTCAGTACAATAATATAACCTATGACTTGGCAGTGTCCTCTGAATTTGCATGGATCACAAGTTGGGCTGGAGGATTGAGACGGATTAGTGTGGATTCTCTCACAAGTGAAACTGCTAAATGGTCACCGGTTCCTTTGCCCGAAGATAACCAAACAGAATTATTCACCTGTGATGAATCCATTTTTGATGATAGTTTGAATATTATTTCAGATTTTTTCCTGAATCCACGAGATCCTTATGATGGAGGAAATCATAATCATAAGGCTTTTTCTGTCTTAACCTATGGGGATACGGTATGGGTTGGGACTGCAAATGGAATAAACCGAGGTATCACTGGGGATAACGGATGTATAGATTGGACACATTATTCGTTTCAGAGTCATAATTTATCTGGAAATTTTGTGGTGGGATTGGGGGTACAAAAATGGAATGGGAATAGAACGATTTGGGCGGCTACAATGAATGCAGATACCCCAGGAGAACAGAGAGGAATGAGTTATACAACAGACGATGGGTACAATTGGAAAACAACCTTGCTAGGAGAACGAGTTTATAATGTAACCTCTTTGGACTCTTTGGTGTTGGTTAGTTCTGAAAATGGACTTTGGAAGACTATAATTTATCATCCGGATGAACCACCTATTTGGGCAAAATACAGTTTAATGAGCGAACATTCAGAATTTTCCAATATGGAAATCTTATCCAATGAAGTATTTACTGCACTAGCGGATAACCGACCTTATTTTAATCAGCAAACTATGTGGGTTGGTACACCGGATGGATTAGCTCGATTGAAAGATTCCAGTTCAGGAAATTGGGATATTTTTAGAGTTGAACAAAACAATCAAATGGTTTATGCTTATCCAAATCCGTTTTCACCTACGGTTGATAATCGAGTGAATGGAGACGGGTTTGTTCGATTTCATACGGGAACTCTATCATCTGTAAAAGGAACCTTGTCCATTTTTAATTTTGCGATGGAGGAAGTTTTATCAAAAAATTATGATGGAAATATGGGTGATGGTGAACTCAAATGGGATGGGAAAGATAGGGGTGGTTATTTGGTAGCCAACGGAGTGTATTTTGTACATTTAAAATTATCAGATAATCTCATTCAGGGTGGTGAACTTCAGGAACATTGGTTAAAGGTCATGGTGGTAAAATGAGGACTTTTATCAGAATTTTATACATGGTCGGATGGGTTAGTTTTTTTCTTTTTGGTCAGGATTTTGCTCGATTCCCCGGTTCTTTTTTACGAATGGGTACTTCTGCAAGAACGGTGAGTCTTGGAAGTGCTTTAACTGCCGATTCTCATTTCGGATTAACGGGTGTATATAATCCTGCTGGGCCTGCATTTATGAACCAAAAACACGGAACAATCGGATATCAACAATTATCATTGGATCGGCGATTATCCAGCGTGGGAATGACCATGAAATTACCTCCAACTGCTGGTGTAGGAATTGCCTATATTCATGCTGGCGTAGATCATATTGAGGAACGAAACTCATTAGGGGAATACTCCGGAAGATTAAGTACAGGGGAACATGCATTCATTCTCAGCTTTGCCCAAAACTTTAATGGGAGACTTGGGTTCGGATTAAATGTTAAAATTTTAACACATACCCTACCGATTTATAATGAAAAATTAAAGGGAACCGGTGTTGGAGTGGACTTAGGATTTTTATATCAAATAAATGAATTTATTCATTTTGGTGGAGTTGTTCAAAATTTGAATACCAAATATAAATGGAAAACCAATGTTATTTTTGAGGAAGTGGGGACGTTAAATTATGATGAATTTCCGGTAATTTATAAAACTGGAATCAAAACAATTTTTAAAAAAATAAATCTATTTTGTGAAACTGAGTTTATTACACACAATTCGTTTTTATTAGGAAAGCGATTGAAAGGCGGTTTAGAATATTTTCTGGATGATCGCCTTACTTTCAGATCCGGATTCGGAGGAAATCAATTTGGTATTGGATTCGGATATACGTTTGTTACTGTAGGTAATGGTATGGTTACATTGGACTATTCTGCAGGGGTAAATGGCGTTCAGAAATTTAATGGAGTTTCACACATTTTTACTTCATCAATAAGTTTATAATGAAGCACCGGTTAATGCAAAAAATTTTAATAGTATTCATGTGTTTTGCGGGAGTAAATATTATGGAGGCAGTTGGCACACAATTTTTAAATGTTCCCTCATCTGTGAATGAAATTGTGTATGACACTCAAAATCCAAATGCTGAATTTCCACTACACCAATTTGGAAAAACGAGTTTGTCTGTCAGTCATAATGATTGGTATGGTGGGTTTTCAGTGGCTTCAGCAAAACTTTCACGCCCAATTTGGGATGGTCAAAGTTTAATTAAATTCAAATACGGTGGTTTTGAGAATTTAGAATTAAGGGGCGAAAAACCAACGGATGACCCTTTAGGAATTTATTCTGCATTTGGGTTTGAGCTGTTAGCAGGATTTTATAAAAAATATCGAAATTATGAATGTACGGCTCTTATTAAGTCACTCCATTTTAGGATACATACACACTCCTCTTCGGGATTTTCAGGAAGTTTTGCACTATTAAAGCCCTTAGCTTCTCATTGGAAACTAGGATTTTCATTATCCCATTTTGGAATTATGTCTCCTTTTTTGACTGAAAAACAAAAGTTGCCTTTCAGTGGTAGTTTGCTGGTTACTAAACAAAAATCTTTTGATAATATTGAGAATTCATTTTCATTTTCTGGTGGTTATATTCCAGTTTCAGAAGATTTTATTGTTTCAATTTCAAACGTAATTTCGTGGAAATCTATTCACATATTCTTTGCATCAAAAGTAACCCAAAATGTATCCCATGTTTCAGCGGGGTTTTCTGTGTATTTAGGAATGTATCAAATTCAATATGGATTTCAAGTTGCGGATCATAAGTTAGGTAACTCCCAAATATTGGGATTTTCAGTAAATCTCCCTTAACAATTTTTATGAGAATCGGAAAAAAACACAATAGGATTTTTGGCTTGTTGATCGTATTCTTCCTCATGATATATTTTTTTGTAAATCATTTGAATGATGCATCGGATATTCAATATAAGACCGTTAATGATAAACCATGCATCGCAATTGTCATTGATGATTTTGGTTACAGTCATGACCACGTTGTGGATGGGTTTTTATCCTTCGATGTACCATTAAGTTATGCCGTTATTCCCGGTCATAATTACAGTCGTCAATTTGCAAAAGAGGCTCATGCAAAAGGATTTGAAATTCTGGTCCACATGCCTATGGAATCTCATAGTAATACAAACGCAAAAGAACCAAAGGAGTTACATTCAACCATGACTCCATTTGAAATGGAGAATGAAATATTATCCGCATTTTTTAGTTTGCCAGAAGCGGTGGGGATGAATAATCACCAGGGATCTAAATTGACGGAAATGGAATGGGTGATGAATCAAATAGGTCAAACATTAAAAAGAAAAAATAAATATTTTCTGGATTCCAGAACCAGCCCAAACTCAGTAGCGGAATCGGTAATGAAAAAATTAAATGTTAGGACAGGGAAACGACATTTGTTTTTAGACAACGAACAAAATGAAAAATATGTGATTCAAAAAATTGATGAATTAATGGAAATAGCAGAATCAAACGGGTCAGCGATTGGAATTGGTCACGTTAAAGACATAACACTTGGAGTGTTGAAATCTAAACTTCCTGAAGTCATTCAAAATGGGTTTAGACTCTGTTTTGTGTCAGAAATTTTACATTAATTGAGGTAATAAATTGGTCATACATTGTAATGTTTATCGAGGGTCAGAAATAGAAAGTGTTCATGAAGTATTTGGAGTTGCTGTGGATGACAACGGTACTATATTGCTTGCTTCTGGAGATCCACATTATTCTACCTGTATTCGATCTTCACTAAAACCATTTCAGGCGTCGGTGTGTATTGACTCTGGTGCAGTTCACCATTTTAAATTCAATAAAAAAGAATTGGCAATAATGTGTGCATCTCATAATGGAGAAGACATACATACTTCAACCGTAGCAGGCATGTTAAAAAAAATCGACATGGACTCCTCTAATTTTGAATGCGGTATCCACGCTCCTTACGATGTTAAAACACGATTATACATGTACGGTAATAAATTGGAATTTAATCCATTGCACAATAATTGTAGCGGAAAACATACTGGGATTTTGGCAACAGCAAAACATTTAGGTGTTCCACTTACAGGGTATATCGAACCGAATCATCCAGTTCAGGAAAAAATAAAAATTGCCTTGGAAAAATATTCTTGTGAAACTGAATTTATATTTGGAGTAGATGGTTGCAGTCTCCCTACGCCTTATTTAACACTATTTCAAATTGCAACCATGTATCAAAAACTGGCTTCAGGACAATTTTCCACACTAGACACTCTTTACAATGCAATGGTGACACACCCTTATTTAGTGGGAGGGAGAAAACGATTTGATACTGATTTTATGAATGTGATGAAAGGACGGGCAATTACAAAAGTAGGTGGGGAAGCCGTTAGAGGAATGGGCATTCGTCAAAATAACGGAGATGTGATAGGAATTGCATTGAAAGTACGTGATGGTAATCAGAGAGCCAATGCTCCCGGAACAATGGCATTTTTAAAAAAATTGGAGTTGTTAGACACGGATGAAATAAGTAAGTTGAAAGGCTATGAGACGGTTGAACTGGTCAATCATAGAAAAAAAACAATAGGAAAAATTCAAGGTGAAATTAAAAACTGACGCAAAATCTGGGATCTTATTAATGATTATACTCTTTTGTGGGAAAACTTTGTCACAAACTTGTCCTCCTCAAGATACAGTTGCTTTAAATCCTCCTCAAAATCTATGGTCTATTCCAGTTGAAAATAACTGGAACGGAATGGAAATCATGACGTGGAATGTCAAGCAATTCCCGTTGTCTTCAAATACAATTTCCTATGTGAATGAGGTCATTTCCGACGTTTTACCCGATGTTATTCTATTTCAGGAAATAACGGACGATGATGCGTATAATGACTTAGCAAATGGTATGCCTGCTTATACATTCCTACTGTCAAATTATGGAAGCTCTGGAGTCGGATTGGAGTTAGGAATTGCCTATCGAAATGATTGTATCGAATTTTTAAATTCGGGAATCCTATTTGCCGGTGATGAATATTGGTTTGCATGGAGGCTTCCTTTTTATGCAAATCTTCGGTGGCAATGTGGAAATGCTGCTCAGGATTTTCAGATAATCAATATTCATTTTAAATGTTGTAATGATGGATTTGATCGGCGTGTGGTTTCATCAGAACTATTGAGGGATTATGTACAAGATCAAGAAAATTCAGGAAATTCCAATATAATTTTAGCAGGGGATTTTAACGATGAGATAGATGATCCAGACAGCCAGAATTCCCTGTTGCCGTTGGTGGAAGCAACGGATTTAGTCTATTTCACCACGACTTCCATTGTAGGTGACAACTCTCAGCAATCCTATCCCTTTAGTTATAATAGTTTTATTGACCACATTCTCATTTCTTCAGGTTTTTTTGATGAGCACAATGTATCTGGTGAGGTGAAAACATTGAGAATTGATGATTATACTGGTTCTTCAACCTATCAAAACCACTTATCAGACCACCGACCTGTTTTGTGGAAAATTTGGATTGAATCAGGGACTATTCCTGAAGGGTTGGTAATTAATGAAATCATGCAAAATCCGGAAGCGGTTTCTGACACCTACGGTGAATGGTTTGAACTCCTGAACACAGGCACCGAACCTATAAACTTGGAAGGGTTGATCATTCAGGACAACAATAGTGATTACCACACTATAAATTCAGGAGGAGATTTAAACCTGAGTCCGGGAGAGTATTTCGTTATGGCAAGAAATGGAAACGTAAACGAAAATGGTGGGGTGGAAGCGGATTATGTATATTCAGATTTTAATTTGAATAATATGTGGGATTCGGTCGTATTAAAACATCCATCTGGGGTCGTTTTAGATGAAGTGTCTTATGACAATGGATTAACCTTTCCCGATCCGGTTGGGGCATCCATGTATTTAATAGAATCGAATTTAGATAATGAAGATGGTGATAACTGGATGACATCTTCCCAAGCTTATGGCGATGGAGATTTAGGTACTCCCGGCTCTCCAAATCCCAGTTCATCAGGAATGTTGGTAGATATGTACGTAAATGACGGTTGGAATTTAATCGGGCTACCGGTTCAAGTCTTGGATTCAAATTACCTCATTCAATTTCCTTCCTCCGTGGAGGGCACTCTTTTTGGTTTTGATGGGATCTATAATGAAGAAGATAATTTATTGAATGGAAATGGATATTGGCTCAGATTCAACAGTGGCGAAATGGTGGTTCTCTCCGGACAAGAAATCAATTCAATTTCGATAACACTTTCTGCCGGGTGGAATTTAATCAGCGGAATTTCCCATGAAGTTAATACCAATGATATTGTTGATTCTGAAACTATTATCATATCTGGAACCATTTATGAATTTGACCAAACTTATATTACTGCAACTGTTATAAAACCCGGAAAAGGGTATTGGATTAAATCCAATACCAACGGGATAATCATGTTAACATTTTCCGAGATTTAATTAATTATTTTCTTAACTTCCCGAGCTATAATTTAAACTAATTGAATCATTTATAATATTGATTCAACTTTAATTTATGGTTCATTTGAACAAAATTATTTTTTATAAATTAAAATCAGGAATTCAAAATGAAAAATTATACGATCCTATTTATTTTTTTGATTACAGCTGTTTTTTCTCAGGATTTATTTTTTTCTGAATATATCGAAGGAAGCAGTTATAATAAAGCACTTGAAATTTATAACCCTACCGATTCCCCAGTTGATTTAAGTCAATATCAACTTTGGCAAATATCGAATGGGGGTGATTGGCCAGAATATACCGTTGATATTTCCGGGACATTAAATCCGGGTGATGTATTTGTTGTTTGTCATGAAGACGCAGATGATGCAATGACTTCGGTTGCTGACTTACTTATAACCCTTTACCATAATGGCGATGATGCCCAGGGATTAGCAAAAAATGATGGTACCGGAAATTTTGCATTAATTGACGCCATTGGTGAGTCCGGTGAAGATCCTGGTAGTGGATGGGACGTTGCGGGAGTGAGTGATGGGACCAAAGAACATACACTGGTTCGTATGCCCAATGTATCACAGGGGAATAC
>CAZBZK010000076.1:0-7701 GCA_964496365.1 uncultured bacterium | reverse complement strand
AAAAAATCTGGAGATGCTATCCAAGCGAAGTCATGAACATTTTCTGCATGAAAGGTAACCACTCGTCTTTGGGTTGAATCCGGTTTGTCCTCTCTGGTTTTAAATTTGTATAACCAATCTTCATATTCCATTGTCGTATCTACTTTTACCAACTCCCAACCAGGATCACCATTAGTAACGGTTCCGGTGGCACCAACAATATAATGCTGAGGAATATCGAGAGTTACATCAAACGTTCCGAATTCACCATAAAATTCTCCTTCGGCGTGAAAAGGAATATTGTGCCATCCATCCTCATCATATACCACTAATTTAGGATACCATTGTGCTGCATTAAATTGTTTATCGACTCTGCCTGCTCTCTCAATTTGCTCTCCAACATGATGTGTCCAATCAATTTTAATAGTTAGTGAGTCATCCGGAAATAAAGGCTCCATCAGTTCAGAGGCAAGAATTGTATCATCAATTTTAAAATTATCATTGATTTGATTTCCATTTTGGAAAACTTCACATGAATAAATTTCAATTTTACTAAAATATTTATCCGGAGTTTTAATAAATTTTGCGGCTCGACCCAGTCTTCCCAAACGTGAAGAAAATTCACGATGTTTTACGGATCCTTCTTGGAACGCATTTGGATATAAATGGAAATATAGTTGATGAAGTGTATCCGGAGAATTATTTACATATTTAATCTGTGAAATTCCTTCATAGGTACTGGAATCAGTATCTACAAATATATCCATTTCATAATGGACAAATTGCTGCCAATAATCATCTGATCGTAACGAACTTATGACAATTAATCCAACGATCATCATACGTAACATATTGTATTTCATATTATATGTATTTTATTTAATGTATAATATTAATTATAATTTATAGGTATTTTTTCAAATCATTGGCAAATATTCGTTCCGTTCTGGGACCAATATATGATTTCACAATATAACCTTCCCTGTCAATAATAAAACTGGTGGGAACTCCTGAAATTGGTACGCCTGTTGCTTGCCCATAATAACTGGTTACCATTTCAGTTTCGTTACCTTCAATGTCCGTTAACACATAGTAATTCATTCCCCATTTTTCAGAAAATTTTGATATTTGTTTAGGTGAACCCGACGTAAGTGTGATGGCTAAGACTTCCAATCCTTTTTCGTTATATTTTTCTTGAAGTATTTTTAAATCTGGAATTTCCATCAAGCAGGGTCCGCACCAAGTAGCCCAAAAATTTAAAAGGACGACTTTTCCTTTAAAATCATCCAGCGTGACCCAATCTCCATCTAAAGTTGCTAAGGTGAAATTTGGAGCTTTCACAGCATTTTCTGGACGGTTTTTTTCTCCATTACCTGTTGTGATATTATCCGATGATTTTTTTACGCATGAATGACTTATGAATAAAACAGAGAAAATCAGTATAGGATATTGTAATTTATTTTTCACAATGCTAGGTCCAAAAATGATAAAAATTCATTTACATTTCGAGTCATACCGGGAAATTCAGCAATCACTTTATCTTCGGGGGTCAATAATACATAATAAGGCAATGCTGCTGTTCCAAATCGGTCTATTTCATATTGTTGTTTTTCACGATAATTTTCTCCACCGTCTGTGAATAATTGTACTAAAGTCATTTGGTCGAATCTTTCTTTCACATCCGGATGAGGAAATATATTGGTTTCCATCCATCTACAGTTTGTACAGGTAAAACCCGTAAAATCCACAAAAACAGGCGTACCTGATTTTTGTGCTTCCGCCAAACCTCTTTCGAGAGATTGGTACCATACATAATCCTCGTGTGCATTGGATTCGGATCCTAACGTTGTATTTTGAATATTAACTTTTGGTGGGAGATAGGATAGTATGAGACCATGAATCGGTTGTCCAATCAATCCAGTACCGAGGTACAAACCAAACGTTAGAAAAAACATGGAAAATATAAGTCGAGGAACCGAAATACATTCCAAATAAGAATCGTGGGGAAGTCTAATTTTTCCAAGTAGATATAATCCCGTTAATAATGCCAAAATTGTCCACGCTGCCAAAACGGCTGTGTGGGTGAAAAACCCCAAACTCCAAACTAAATCCAAATTGCTAAAAAACTTGAATGCTGCAGCCATCTCCAAAAACCCCATAACCACCTTTACGGAATTAAGCCATCCACCGGATTGAGGCATTTTTGCTAAATATTGGGGAAATAATGCTAAGAAAAAAAATGGTAATGCAAACGCCGCACTGAAGACTATCATACCAATTAGAGGCCAAAACCACTGTCCTTGTGAAGCTGCAACGAGTAAAAGACCAACAAATTGAACGGTACATGTAAAGGATGTGAGTGTAAATGTGAATGCCATAAATATGGTACCTACATATCCTCCTCTTCCTTCCTGTTTGACAGAAAATTTTCTAAATGATTCTGGTAATTGGATTTCGTACATCCCAAATAATGATAAAGCAAAATAAACAAACAGACTTCCGATAAATAAATTAACCCATGGATTCGCCGCCAGTTGATTTGCACCAGATGCACCTAAGGTTCCTGCCAAAAGCAACCCTAATACACTAAACGTCCCAACAATTCCCATTGTATAGGTCAAGGCTTGTTTGAATGAATTGGATCCATCTTTTTCCCCTTGATGAGTAAAAAAAGAAACTGTGATAGGAATCATGGGAAATACACACGGAGTTAGGAGAGCTAAAAATCCCATAGAAACAGAAAACAAAATAAAAGAAAGTATTCCTTCTTCAATGGCTTTGTCTAATTGAGACAATTCATTTTCTGATGGAATTGACATTGGATTCAGATTAGTTCTGTCATTTCGAGGACTTCCAGATTCGATAATCAGTGGGGCCATAAGTTCTGCAGTCCTTGGGGGAAGACACAATCGCTCATTACAAGTTTGATACTGAATTGAAACTGCAATATTGGTTTTTCCGATGGAAATATTGTCTTTAAGCACAATAGGAATTGAAAAAATGGGGGAATTTTCGTGATATGGAATATCCATCTCAAATCCTTCATCAAAGGAAACGATGGGTTCCGGTTCAATCACTCGTCCTATTTCTTTAACTTTTTTGTCCGTAATTTCAATGGACGTGGAAATGGGACCATCTGGTACGTTATGAACTCCCCAAATGTGCCACCCTTCATCTAATACAGTTAGTACCGAAATGGTAACCAGTTCACCTGCTCTGGGGTTGGTTTCCCCACGGGCAGAAAATGTAACTGGATTTAATTTTTCTCCGTAACCTAAATTGAGAATGGATATAAGAATGATATACCTAATCACTTGTAACCAACTGCTTAATCTCCTGTTATTTTCCATGTACCAGTTTAACCAAATTTTTTCTTACTGAATTTTCTTTTGATTCGGGACCAAATACTAAAATAGTCTGCAATCTCTTGCTTTAGTAATTGGACATTATTTTCCATTACAGTCTTCCCTTTTTCTATTAAAGAATCCATATGATAAAATTCTGACCAATGATAATGCATTCCTTTCGGTCTGATAACAAAATTTGCTTTTTGAGCCAGTTCAGATGAGAGTTGATAGTGAGTTATTTCTTCAGATCGTGAGAGGATATCATAGATATTTAAGTCCAGTTGGTGTGTGGGTAATTCCTTTTTAATATCAGCTGAAATCAAAAATTCCGCTTCCGGTGATAACAAACTTACAGGATTTGGCATTCCTATCGCACCATCGATAATGACTGAATTTTCGCCAATGGTTGGCTCTACAAATCCCGGGATTGAACTGCTTTGAACTACGGCTTCAACAAGGTCACCATCTGAATAGATTATGGTATTGGAAGAAACCAAATCAGTTGCGGTTACCTTAAGAGGTACAAGTAATTCACCAAATGTCGCAACCGGAAGTAAAAATGAAATGGCATCTTTCAATCGAGATTTTTTCACTATAGACGTTTTTTGCATGGAAAGAGCTATGATCATTCTATCTCGAACTTTTTGTGCAAATTGTGTCAAAGGAGATCTTCCAGCTGAGATGGGAATCATTCTATCGGTACCTAAATTTTTAAACACTTTATGCTTAAAAAATTTTTGAAACCTTTGTTTTATCCAAACTGGATCTTTGGTAGCCGCAAACATAGCTCCTACTATGGCACCGGCACTGGTTCCTGCAATAGCAGAAATCGGAATATGGTGGTCATTTAATACTTGCATGATTCCAATATGTACCAATCCTCTAGCACCTCCGCCACCTAAGCCCAACCCTATTTTCATGGAAACGATCCGTTGCGTTGCAAAATTATGGATTATTGAATTGAAATTAATTCCACTTCAAAAATTAATGTAGCATCTGGTGGTATGACTCGTCCCGCTCCTCTTTTGCCATAACCTAATTCTGGTGGAATGATCAGTTTTGCTTTTGATCCTACATTTAGAAGAGCAACACCTTCGTCCCATCCTTGAATAACCTGACGTTTTCCCAGAACAAATTCAAGTGGTTTCTTTCGATCATAAGATGAATCAAATTTGGTTCCATCCGTTAAAAATCCCGAATAATGAACAGCTACTTTTTGACCAACATTCGGTTTATCTCCAGTTCCTTCTTTTGTAATAAAATATTTAAGTCCACTTTGAGTTTCTGTGGCTCCGTTTGTTAATTCCATTAATTCCCTTTGGTTTTTTTCTTTAGCTAATCTCTTTTGTTCCACCAATTCTTCCTGTTTTTCTTGGAAGATAACAGGAGCATCAAATTTTTCCGCAGCAATTCCTTTACGATTGATGGTTACTTTTTCAATAATATCATCTTGTTCAATGTTATTGACGACTGTTTGTCCGGAAACTACATGTCCAAAAACAGTATGTTTACCATCTAACCATGGTGTTGCTTTATGGGTTATAAAAAATTGACTACCATTTGTTCCGGGACCTGAATTTGCCATTGAAAGTATTCCTGAACCAGAATGTTTTAAGTCCGGATGGATTTCATCTGGGAATTTATATCCTGGTCCTCCGCTTCCTGTACCTGTGGGATCACCACATTGTATCATAAAATCACTGATCACCCGATGAAATTTTATACCATCATAATAGGGCTCTCCTAAAGGTTTCGATGTGTTTTCAATAGTGCCTTCCGCAAGGCCAATAAAATTGGCAACAGTCATTGGTGTTTTTTCAAATTCCAATGCTAAGGTGATATCACCTTTGGATGTTTGAATGGTTGCATGCATTGTACTTTCCTCTTTTTGTTCTACTTGATTTGATTTACTCGTGTCATTTTCATTAATATCGCTGTTCGATGCACTTTCTTTTTTTGAACATCCAGTGAAAAACAACATTCCAATTAGCATCGTAATTAAGATTCGGTTCATTTATTCTCCTTTTTGATTTGATTTATTTTCCGGTACTTCCACGTTTTGTAAATGGTACCTTTTGTTTACACAGGGGACAATCACTCTGTTCCCATGATTTAATTTTTTCTGAATGGAGGGCATAAAACGGATATCCGAAATCCAGTGAACCACCAGTGCGGTCAAACATGACTGCGATTCCTACAATATCTGCACCCGATTTTTGAGTTAAGTTCATCAACTCAAAAATAGAACCACCTGTAGTCACCACGTCATCCACCAAAAGTATTTTTTGATTTTCTCTTATTGAAAATCCACGTTTAAATTTTAAGCTCCCATTCGATCTTTCAGCAAAAATTCCTTTCGTTTTTAATTGTTTTCCAATTTCAAATGCTAAAATTATTCCACCAGTAGCTGCCCCAACAACCATTTCAATCTGTTTATTTTTATAATGATCGCAAATGTTAGAACAAAGATTTTGTACAATATTCGGTTGTGATAATAACGTAAATTTTTCAAAATATTGGTTACTGTGTCTTCCACTTGTCAGTAAAAAATGTCCACTTAAAAGTGCATTGGAAGATTTAAATTGGGACATTATTTGATTTTCAGTCATAAAATAAATGAATCATTTTATCTCGATATTCTTTGGCAGCTGCTCGAATCGCTTTGGTAGATTTATTTCCAACGGCTATAATGGCTCTAGAAACAGATATTAAAGCGATTCCCGAACCATTTCCATATTCCATACTTTTTTGTAAATCTCCTCCTTGTGCCCCAATTCCGGGAATTAAAAAAGGAATCTGAGGAGCTAAAGTCCTGATTCGCTTTAATTCCTCCGGATGTGTAGCTCCTACGATAAGTCCCACATTATTGTTTGTGTTTAATTCCAAGGATTGTTTTGCAACCCGTTCAAAAATATGCTCAACTCCATTTAAATTATTCTGAAAATCTGAAGAAGACTTATTAGATGTTTTGCACAAAATAAAGGCTCCTTTTTCAGAATTTTCAATAAATGGAATGATTGCATCTTTACCCATATAAGGATTCACCGTGACGGCATCAAATCCAAAATGATTAAAAATAGATTCAGCATACTGTTGAGCTGTATTGCCAATATCTCCCCTTTTTCCGTCTGCAATTGTCAAAACGTCTTCATGAATATAGTCTAAGATTTCCTCAAGCCATTTGTACCCTGCACTTCCCCATCTTTCAAAGAATGCTAAATTTGGTTTATAAGCAACAGCGAAATTCTGTGTTGCATCGATAACTTTTTTTGAATGATCTACACATTGAGACAAGGAAATAGAATTACCCAATAATTCCGGAGAAATATCCAATCCTACACATAAATGGGATTTTTTATCCCTCACGTGTTGTTTTATTCTTCTATTGAATGAAATCATTGAAAGAATTTACTTCGATATCAAAATGATTTTTATGTAAGAAATGAATATATTTCATTCAAATTCATTTCTTTGATGATGTAATTTTGGATGTGGAACAACTTTCATTAACAACAAAATTGACATCCAATTCTCGCATTATTGCTTCCAGTGGAGTTTTTCAAATTGAGCTTCTCGACTATGTTGGAAAAAATGATTATCCTGCACTTTTTACTATATCCGAACATTTGGCAAAAGAATATGGAGAAATTGCAGTTTTAACCAAAACAACCATTCAAAAGTATTTTAACAAATCCGGTTCTTTGCCATTTATTGCAAGATATCGAGGAGAAATTATTGGATATATCATTGGATTAAAATTGGAGGAAATGAGTCAGGAACCGTGGGCAATAACCGACGAATATTTTGGGAAAGAAAACACGTTATACACGTATGCTTTTGTTGTCATGTCTCAATATAAGGGTAGTGGTTATGCGAAAATGCTGAAAAGAGTTTATCTTAATTGGGCAAAAAAACAGGATTCCATCAAGTTTATAACCGGACACGTGAAACTTGGAGTCTCTTCAAATTTTAATGGTGATATTAAAATAATAAATCGAGTGGAAAATTGGCAGAATACAGGACAGACCTTTGAATATTATCGCCGAAATCTTGATCCGGAGCAAAACCATATTCTCAAAAAGGATCCTCCTGTTACTACTCGTATATAAAATATCCTTAATTTAGGAATTTTAATCCATAAACTTATTTATTGGGGTTTCTCCTATCTTTTTCTTTCCTTCTCTCTTTCCCATCTCGATTATTAGGATTAGCGTCAGCATCTTTTTGTCTTCTTATTTTACGTCTCCTTTGTGTTCCTCTTTCCTTCATTTTTTCTCTCCGGTTTCTATATGTTATTTCAGTAAAATTAATTTCATTATTTCTGTTGTATTTCCAGAGTGGACTCGCAAGAAATACACACCACCACTCATTGGAG
>CAZBZK010000075.1:0-7824 GCA_964496365.1 uncultured bacterium | reverse complement strand
CGAAAACCATTGAATTAAATAATCGACGGTCATCGGTCAATTTCTCCCAAAACGATGTCGAGACTACCTAAAATTGCAATAATATCCGATAACATCCATCCTTTTGATAACTCTCCAAGCACACTTAATGCGGTAAATGCAGGAGATCGCATTTTCAATCGGTACGGAACTGGTGAACCATCACTAACTATATAATATCCTAAATCCCCTCGGGGGCTTTCTGTTCTCCGATAAACGGATCCTTTGGGCGGACGAATTTTTTTTGGAATCATTGCATGAACATCCCCAGAATCCGGAGTCTGTTTCAATGCTTGACGTAAAATTTTACAGGATTGTTCTATCTCTTTAATTCGTACCCAATATCGGTCCCAACAATCTC
The DNA here is from genome assembly GCA_964496365.1 of uncultured bacterium. Taxonomy (GTDB): domain Bacteria; phylum Fidelibacterota; class Marinisomatia; order Marinisomatales; family AB-629-J13; genus AB-629-J13. The sequence goes on along the minus strand of CAZBZK010000075.1, from coordinate 7,445 downwards.
CGACCGTACCCATTTCGCCTAGTCCCAATGGAATTTCAAAATCAAATTTTTCATAGATGGAATACGGTTCATCTCGTCTCACATCCCAATTAACTCCTGACGCTCTCAAATTGGGGCCGGACACCCCATAACTGATGGCAACATCCGGAGGAAGAACTCCGACGTCTGCCGTTCGTTCAATGAAAATTTTATTGAAGGTTAACAAGTCGTTATATTCTTGAATTTTTGGTTCGAAATAATCTAAAAAATCAGTTAAAATAGTTTCAAAATTATTGGGAAGATCATGAGAAACACCTCCAACCCACATGTAATTGTAAAGGAGTCTTGCTCCGCAGGTAAGCTCAAAAATATCCAAAATTCTTTCTCGGTCTCGAAACATATAAAGAAATGGAGTGAAAGCACCTATGTCCAACCCATAAACTCCCAATGCAAGTAAATGACTGGCAATTCGATTCAACTCTCCCATTATGATCCGAATATATTCAACACGTTCCGGGACTTTTAAATCCATGAGTTCTTCCACTGCGACCACATAACCAAAATTCATGTTCATAGCGGCAAGATAATCACACCGGTCTGTAAACGGAATCACCTGATCATAGGTAAGACTTTCTGCGTGTTTTTCAAAACAGCGATGTAAATATCCAATTACAGGATAAACATCAGACACAATTTCTCCATCTGTTTTTACCTTCAACCTAAGCACTCCATGAGTACTGGGATGTTGTGGCCCCATGTTGATGACCATGTGCTCGGTCTGCATTAGTCCCAGCCTTCCTTTATTTTAGGAACAACAATTCCGTGATAAGTCTCTTGAACCTCATAATCTTTTCTTAAAGGATAACCTTCCCAATCATCTGGACATAGAATCCGGGTCATATCTCGATGACCTTCAAATTTAATACCTACCATATCATACGCTTCTCGTTCGAACCAATCCGCCATTCTCCAAACCTGTTCAACGGAAGGTATAATTGGGTTCGATCGGTCCGTTTCAATACGTATTTCAATTTTATGTCTGTGCTTCATAGAATGTAAATTATATCTCACTTCCAAATTGCTTTCGGTACCAAGATCAACTCCTGTGAGACATTCCAACTGGTCCATGGAAAGAGATTCATCGGACTGTAAAAATTGTGCGATTTCATTCCAGTGTTTGGGTAAAATATAGATAACCCCGTCTTCAGATTCAGATTTCTCAATTAAATCGTTCTTAAATTCTTTTGAGATGATAGATTTAATATCTTCGAATGTCATACAGACATTTGGGTCAACGGACGTTCGGATTGAATTTTTTCTTGAAGTCTTAGCAATCCCTCAATCAGTGCTTCAGGACGGGGCGGACAACCGGGGACATACACATCAACTGGTACAACCAAATCCACACCTTTTAACACATGATATCCATGTTGCCAATAGGGACCGCCACTGGTAGCACAACTACCCATAGAGATCACATATTTTGGATCTGCCATTTGTTCATATAATTTTTTTACCCGAGTCGCCATTTTTAGTGTAACCGTACCGGCAACTATCATCACATCCGCTTGTCGAGGTGAAGATCGAGGTATCATCCCAATCCGCATGAGATCATGACGACTGGCGGCGGATGCCATCATTTCTATTGCACAACATGCCAATCCAAATTGAAAAAACCATGGAGAAGTGGATCGAGCCCATCCCAATAGTTTATCCAACGATTCGACAATGATATTATCTTTGAATTTATTTTCTAAAACACCCATTTTATTTTTTCTTCAATTCATAAAAAATGTTCATGATTTATAACGCCCACTGGCAAACTTTACTCTGGCTTTCACCCAATCTAAATCACCTTTTTTCCAAACATAGGCGAGTCCAATAATGAGAATGAATAGAAAAATTCCCATTTCAATAAATCCTAAAAGACCCATATCCTGATAAACCACCGCCCAGGGAAACAAAAAAATAATTTCCACATCAAAAATGAGAAATATAAGGGCGATGACATAAAATCTGATGTTAAACTGCAACCAAGCCGCACCTTCCGGTTCTTCTCCGCATTCATAAGTGGTTAATTTCTCTCGAGTAGGGTTATGAGGTGCGACCAATTTTTGAATTAGAAGCGGGACATATACCAAAACAATTCCCAAGAGAATAAAAACTAGAACGGTTCCAAAATCACGATACATTTGAATAATTAGAAAAAATTAAGTATTCAATTTACCGTTCTTCATTTTCCTTAGTCAAGATAAATGGATGAAATATTAATTCATTTATTGAAATACACAAAAAATGAATTCTAAATTCCTCACCCTATGACATGGATGAATACAATACTCACGACATTTATTTCCTATTGTCCACGATGGTTGGCTCGACCTTTTGCCCTTCCCTATGTTGCAGGTGAATCCATTGAAGAAGCACTTCAAACCGCTGAATCGGTTATAAACCATGGGTTTTCTGTCACCATGGATATATTAGGGGAGCACACACATGACGTGAACATCACCCAAAAAATCACCGATGATTATTGTCTTTTGTATCATCAAATTTCCTCCAAAAAATTGGATTGTACGATCTCGCTAAAATTATCTCATTTAGGATTGGATATTTCCAATGAATGTGCACAAATAAATCTCGAAAAAATTATGTCCACAGCTAAACTGGGAAATCTTGGACTCACCATTGATATGGAAAATTCACCCTACACTACTCGAACGCTTGACATCTACAAAACATCTGTAAAGTCATATCCAAACGTAGGAACGGTTTTACAAGCCTATCTTCACCGAAGTATGGATGATTTGAAATCCATCTTGTCTCCAGATCTGCATTTAAGAATCTGCAAGGGTATTTATAGAGAAGACAAAGCCATTGCGTTTCAGTCAAAAGACGACATAAATGACAATTATTTTGCATTGTGTAAAACACTGTTAAATGGAGAAGGATTCGCTGGGATCGCTACCCACGATATACAATTAATTCATCAAATTGATGAATGGATCACAGAAAATAAAATTCCAAATGACAGATTTGAATTTCAGGTTTTGTATGGCGTTCCCATGGGCAATGAATTGGAAATCTTAAAATCTAAAGGATATTCCGTTAGAGTTTATATACCTTTCGGTGAGACCTGGTATGAATATTCCATCCGTAGACTGAAAGAGAACCCTAATATCGCAGGGTACGTCCTTAAAAATATGTTTAAAAGTAAATGAACAAATCTGAAGATATTCAAAAAATTTTTGAAATGAATACCATCGCCGTGGTGGGCATGAGCCCAAAACCGGAGCGTCCCAGCCATTATGTTGCCATGTACATGAAAGGAAAAGGATATACCATTTATCCGGTAAACCCGGGACACAAGGAAATAGCGGGATTGAAATGTTATCCCAACCTGTTTGAAATTCCTCTTGATGTGGATGTTGTTAACGTCTTTCGCCGACCGGAGCATGCGTTGCTTATTGCAGAGTCAACTATTGAAATTGGAGCTAAAGCTCTTTGGCTTCAGGATGGTGTGATCAATGAAGAGGCGGCTCTACTGGCGGAAAAGGAGGGTCTCATTGTGGTGATGGATGACTGTATGATGAGGCAACATCAAGAAATGAAAATTTGTTAAATTATTTCATGGATTCAAGTAGAAAGTGCAACATTGTATGATTCTCCAAAAAATATCTAATCTCCTCTCCTGCCCCATCCCATTTTACTTCTTAACGTTTTAAAATAACTGGAATCTGAAAAGGTGATCAGTTGGATGGAGTAATCCCCTTTTTCCACCATAATTTTAGAATTGAAATCCAACCGCTCTGTGATTTGTCCATCCACAGCCAACGCTGCCTGATCTTCTTCATCCAAAAATTCAATAGATAATTTACTGTCACCTGAAAGCACGATGGGACGAAAGGTAAGAGAGTGAGGACAAATCGGTGCGACAATGATAGAAGATACGGTTGGATCTACTATGGGTCCGCCTGCAGCAAGAGAGTAGGCAGTTGAACCGGTAGGTGTAGAAACGATAAGACCGTCCGCCTGATAGTTTGCCACCACATGACCATCTGATTTTAGCAGACAGGACAACAAGCGATAGGATGCTCCTTTGTCCACAACAAAATCATTCAGAGCGAAAAACGATTTATCCTCCTTTTCCCCTTTCACAATACCATTTAATACCATTCGTTTTTGAACTTGATAGTTGCCTGCAATCACTTGGTTTAATCTTTCAAATATTTTGTCTTTGGTTGATTCGGCTAAAAATCCTAACTTCCCTAAGTGAACGCCTAAAATGGGAATATTCCGATGGGCTATTGCTCGTGCTAAAGATAACATGGTTCCGTCTCCACCCAATGCCAAAATAAATTTCAACTTATTGAAATCATCAGCAGTTTCGATAATTTTATACCGATAGGACTCAGACTTCTCCAATCGTTTTACAATATGAGTGGTTAAAAACACTTCGGTGTTTACGGATTCCGACCAACTCATTATTTGGGGTAAATATGTCCAAAATTCAGATTTTTGTGAATTACCCCAAATTCCAAACGACAGTGGTTTGGTCATGATTCGTTCTCTAAATTTTCGGAATTGGTTTTCATCAATTCCTTCACTTTCTGTTCCGCATGGTTCAACTGTGTTCTGCAGGATTCCGCTAACGTTATTCCTTCTTCAAAAAGAGATAAACTTTCTTCTAAAACCGTTTCTCCCGATTCTAATTTTGAAACGATAGAATCCATGCGTTGAAATATATCTTCAATTGATTTTTGATCTGAATTCTGTTTAGCCATGATGTATTCCTATTTTAATTGCCTCAAAATGTTTAGGGAATTTCATTGGTTTTCTTCCCTTGAAATTTTCCCTCACCCGTTTCCAATATAAAAGTTGTCCCTATCCCAATGTCCTTTGCGGTACGAATTAATTTATTATCAGGAGGAACGTAAGCCAAGGAGTATCCCCGATTTAAAATGCCTTTCGGTGATAAAGCCGAAAGGGTTTCATTAATAGATTGTAATTGGTTTTGTTTTAGATTTAAAGAATAAACCATAGTTTGTTCCAATTTTTGAATGGTCTCTATGAGTTTCTCACGAATCCGAATAATCATATTTGAGGGTTCTTGGACGCTGGTTCGTTCGGAAAGATAATCCAATTTTTGCCAGTATTTATCCAAACTATTTCGCAGTTGAGTTTGTAAATTAATACTATATTGATTCAATTCTGTATTGATATCCGTTAAAGGAACGGCTACCAATTCGGCAGCGGCTGATGGAGTTGATGCTCTAATATCTGAAACAAAATCAGAAATGGTAAAGTCTGTTTCGTGTCCCACGGCAGAAATAATTGGAATCGAAAAATTGGATATTTCTCTTGCTAAATCTTCGTTATTAAATGCCCAGAGGTCTTCAATAGAGCCCCCACCTCTTCCAATAATTACGACATCCACCTCTCTCTCTTTTTCCATTTGTCTTAATGCAGAAATTAAATCAGGTGCGGCATCATTTCCCTGAACAAGGGCGGGTCTAAAACAAATGGATACATGTGGTGCTCTCCGATCTAAACCAGTCATAATATCCCGGACTGCAGCCCCGGATGGAGACGTAACGACACCAACCGTTTTAGGATAAAGTGGAATGGGTTTTTTCAACTGGTCATCAAATAATCCCTCTTCTGATAACTTTTTTTTCAGAGACTCCAAAGCCAGAAAATGAGACCCAATTCCTGAAGCTTCCATCTGCTTAGCAACCAATTGGTACTGTCCTCTTGGTTCATAAACAGATAAGGATCCAAACACGAGGATTTGCATCCCCTCTTCCGGTGTGAAGGGTAAATATCGACTAAATCCCCGAAACATCACTCCTCTTATTTCAGAGATATCATCTTTCAAGGTGAAATACAAATGACCGGAACGGTGGTGGACTACATTGGATAATTCTCCGGATACCCAAAGATGTGAAAATTCACCTTCAAGTAGGTCCTTAATGTGCTGGGTGAGTTTTTGAACTGTAAACGCATTGTCTTTTGAAACCATGTTTTGAAAATTTATCTCGTTCATGGTGTGTATTCAAGATCGGTTTGAAACCGGTAGTTTCAGACCTTAAACTTTCTTTTTCTTATGCCGATTCGCACGAAGTCGTTTTTTCCGCTTGTGCGTACTTATCTTTCTCTTCTTACGTTTTTTTCCGCAGGGCATTACATCTCCTGTTAATTAAAAAATTATTTATTGAGAGCAGAATTGACCCTGCCCCTCATGATTTTGGATGGTTTGAAAGTAGGAACATACCGCTCAGGTAAAAACACTACATCACCCGTTGAGGGATTTCTGGCCTTTTTTGGCATCCGATGTTTCACTCCGAATGTACCAAACCCTCTCAATTCAACTTTCTGATTTTCCAATAGCGACCTAATAATCGTTTCCATCACACCATTCATTACTGCTGCAGTTTCCACTTTTGTCAGTCCGGTAGATTCAGAAACTTTATCAACAATTTTCTGTTTTGTCATATTATTTCTCCAGTTTCCATAAGAAAAGTGGCATGGTTTGAATAAACCCGTATGCCTTTTCTTCCAGTTCATTAAAAAAATAGTCTAATAGACGATGTCTTTTCTTTTCCGGATATATCCGCTCCGGTTTCTCAATTATATTGGCTAATTGCCCAGCCAATCTTACTGCATCATCCAAGGTTCCCAATGTATCCACTAACCCCAACTCATAGGATTGTTCACCGGTAAACACCCTTCCATCCGCCAACGTCAGAACAAAATCCTTAGGTAGTGAACGACCTGATACAACTGCATTCACAAATTGTTCATGGAGATTTTGGACTACAGACTTTAAGGCTTCCCTGTCTCTCGGGGTCACTTCCCGTGTTGGACTTCCTATATCTTTAGCCACTCCAGATGTGATGGTTTCAAACCGTAATCCAACCTTTTCTAATAATTCAACAGCAATTGGATATTCCACAATAACACCGATGCTTCCCAAAATGGATCCACGGTTTGCTACAATTTTATTTGATCCAGCCGCAGCGTAAAATCCTCCTGAAGCGGCAATAGAACCCACAGAGGTAACGACTGGTTTATGTTTAGAAATGGATTTTATTTTTTCATATATCTCCTGTGAAGGTGCTACGGCACCTCCGGGACTGTTCACACGCAAAACTATGGATTTTACATCCGACCGGGTAGAAAATTGATCTAAATTTTCAATCAAATGATCCACATCAAAAATGGGACCTTCTAAGGTCACAATCCCTACTTTTTCTTTGGCAGAAAATCCCTCTTCAGGAGTAAAATAAGACGAAAATTGAATTAGGAAAAATAATCCGAAAATGATGGCAATCGTCATCCAAACCCAGCGATTATTTTTGGCTATTTTATTCATCCATTTTTAATCCAAATAGTTAATTTTTGCCCAGGGAGAATAGGCTGACCATACTTCAAATTATTCCATTTTCGAATTTTTTTGGCTCTGG
>CAZBZK010000074.1:0-7907 GCA_964496365.1 uncultured bacterium | reverse complement strand
TTAAAAACAATAATTTCAGTCAATAATTCAGAACAATTCAAATTTCTCATAAATGAATATTGTTCTTTAGGATGGAGTATTTCAAAAAATATATCAGATTTTTCTTCTGAATTAATTTTCCCAAAAAGGGAAAATTTAAAAATTGATTTTTATTCAAATGGTTTTATGCAATCTTATGTTCAAATTGATCAAAATGGTTTGAAACACGGGTTATCTATCAAATGGTTTGAATCTGGACAAAAACAAGAGGAAAAACTATATAAAAACGGGAATTTACATGGACTTTTTTCTACGTGGAATGAGTTAGGAATTTTGTCTCATGTCGGTGCGTATAAAAATGGACTTGAGAATGGGCAGTGGGTAGATTATTTTCAAAATGGGAAATTACGATTTGAAAGAACGTGGAAATTAGGTAAGAAAATTGCCATGTCAAAAAAATGGTATCCGAATGGAAAATTGAAAGAAAAAGGGGAATTTATTAACTCTAAAAAAATTGGGAAATGGGTCTCTTGGTTTGAATCTGACCAAATTAAAGAAGAAAATCATTTTGTCAATGGAATCCCTCATGGAGATTCTATTGAATGGTTTGAAACCGGTGAATTGAAATTAAAGGGAACTTTCGTTCACGGATTGAAGGAAAATATTTGGACAAGTTATTATCAGAATGGAAGAAAAAAAGAGGAACGGAGATACGACTCAGGACGAAAATCAGAGTGGCGTAAACTTTGGCATCTAAATGGTAACTTAATCCAGAAGGAATATTATAAAAATGGAATTCTTGAAGGTAAACAAATCAAGTGGTTCGTGAGTGGACACAAAAAGGAAGATGGATCCTATACAAATGGAAATCCAAACGGAGCATGGGAATCTTGGTACGATAGTGGTAAGAGAAAATTACTGGTTACATACAAAACCGGAACTCGACATGGGAAATTTCAATCTTGGTTTGCAGACAATAATAAAAAAGAAGACGGACAATTTTACCAAGGGAAAAAACATGGAACGTGGAAACGATGGTCCCCTTCAGGATTCCTTGAATCAGAAACAGAGTTCGAATGGGGCATTCGAAACGGACGATATCAAAAATTTTATTCCAATGGTGAATTAGAGTTTCAAATACATTATGAAAAAGGGAAATATAGCGGAGATTGGAAAGAATGGTATCCTTCAGGATCATTGAAGATATCAAATAATTTTATTCATGGTATTCAGGATGGACATTGTCAACATTGGCACGAAAACGGTAAAAAGAAAATATCCTGTTTTTATAAAAATGGTGAAATGAATGGTAAATATTTGGAATGGGACCATACCGGAAAAATCATAAAAGAATTTACTTACCGCCGTGGGATGGTCACTTGAATTGTTCAAAATTAAATTGATTTAGTTAATCAAATTGAATTTTGTTAACTTCGAGTCATATTCTCTTTGTCCTTTCCTTTTATTTTATTATAAATAATGGAAAAAAATCCAGTTGATCAATATTAATTATATAGGAAAAATATGAAAAACACAAAATCAGTTTTTGTTACCATTATTTTAATTTCTCTATTCATTTTATCGGCTATTTATCACGAAAATACCTATACCTATCCAAAAACAAAAAAATTAGGTGTTACCGATAATTATCATGGTACTATTGTGTCTGATCCTTATCGTTGGTTGGAAGATGATCAATCAAAACAAACGAAGAATTGGGTGCAGGCACAAAACAAAGTCACCAACAAATTTTTGAATAAAATTCCCTTTCGAGGCAAAATAAAAGAACGATTAACTGAACTGAACGATTATAATAAATTTTCAACTCCATTTCAGGAAGGACAAAACTATTATTTTTATAAAAATGATGGACTGCAAAACCAATGGGTACTTTATACTCAGAAAAATTTAGAATCTGAGCCTGAAGTCCTATTAGATCCCAATTCATTCTCTGAGGATGGCACCATCGCTTTAAGCGGAACGTATTTTTCAAATGATAGTCGATTCATGGGTTACGGAGTCAGTTCATCGGGTTCAGATTGGAAAGAGTTTTTTATTTTGGATTTAGATTCGAATACATTACTGGATGACCATATCCAATGGGTTAAATTTTCCGGAATGGCATGGACTGAATCGGGATTTTACTATTCTACCTTCCCAAAACCAAAGGAAGGTGAGGAATTATCAGGTACCAACCAAAACAGCAAAGTGTATTACCATAAATTAGGAACAGATCAAAATCAAGATGAATTGATCTTTGAGGATCCTGAAAACCCGAGACACTCTCCTTATGTGAGTACCTCCGATGACAATCGTTTTCTTATCCTCTATCAATCAGCGGGGACTCATGGGAACACCGTTTCAATAAAAGATTTACATAAGACAAATTCTCAATTTATTTCTGTCATTTCTGACTTTGATGGTGAGCATGGCATCGTTCACAATGAGGGAACAAAATTTTACATGATCACGGACAGAAATGCACCAAAAAAACGATTGGTTTCCTTTACCTTAAATAACCCTTTAACAGATAATTGGATTGATGTCCTACCAGAGTCAAACCATACCTTACAGTCCGTGTCCTTTCCTGGAGATAAGTTAATTGCTGTTTATATGGTAGATGCTCAGGATAAAGCATTTGTTTACACTCAATCCGGACATTTTATTCAAGAGGTACACTTGCCTTCACCTGGAAGTTTAAGCGGATTTGGAGGGAAGAAATATTCGAATGAGGTGTTTTATAGTTTTGAAACGTTTAATCAACCAAAAACCATTTACAAACTTAATTTGAAAACACTAATTTCAGAAGTCTATCAATCGTCCGGTATTGCATTCTCGCCAGAGGAATTAGTGACCGTACAATTATTTTATCCCAGTAAGGACGGCACACAAATTCCAATGTTTATTACTCATCAAAAATCAGTCAAATTGGACCATACCAACCCCACCCTTTTGTATGCTTATGGTGGATTCAATATCAGTATGCAACCGTTTTTTAGCACCAGCAATATCATCCTATTGGAAAACGGCGGCGTGTATGCACTTGCCTGTTTGAGGGGAGGTGGAGAATATGGTGATGAATGGCATAAAGCCGGAATGATTGAAAACAAACAAAATGTTTTTGACGATTTCATAGCGGGGGCAGAATATCTAATTAATTCTGGTTATACTTCTCCCGAAAAACTTGCAATTCGTGGAGGTTCTAATGGTGGGTTGCTCATTGGTGCTGTAATGAATCAAAGACCTGATTTATTTAAAGTCGCTTTCCCTGCTGTTGGGGTTATGGACATGCTACGTTATCATCAATTTACGATTGGTTGGGCTTGGGCTGTGGAATACGGCAGTAGCGATGATCCGGAACATTTTAAAAATCTCTATTCCTATTCACCTTTACACAATATCAATTCGGAGGCAGTCTATCCTGCTACAATGGTCACAACTGCTGACCATGATGACCGGGTGGTACCTGCTCATTCTTTCAAGTATATTGCGACACTTCAGGAAAAAAAGGACGATAATCCAAACCCCTTACTCATCAGAATTGAAACCAAAGCCGGACATGGGGCAGGAAAACCCACATCTAAATACATTGAAGAACAAGCGGATATCTGGTCTTTCATGTTTTATAATATGGATGAAAATATTTCATATTGAACACCAAATTTGGACACATAATTTTAATATGTTTTTTGGTCCACTCAGGATTTGGTCTGCGGGGAAATCACGATGGAAAATTATCACCCAATTTTGAGATAGGTGGCGGTGTGGGGTATTTCATGCCTAGAACGGATTTTTCAAATTCTCACTCATTCACTATGGCTGGATTGTGGAATATTTCTAAGACTTACGGATTTAGATTCACTATTTTAAATTCAACATTATCTTATGAATCTGTTGATAGTTCTCGACATTTTATTCAATTTGGACCAGGGATACAGTTTTCATTTAAATCCCGAGATAAAGTAAAAGGCTATACTCTAATTGATGTTGGATTTATCAATGATGAAAAAGAGGCATTATTTATTTTTGGAGCTGGTTTACATTATGGAATTAATGAAAATTATGCTCTTAAATTTGAATTAAAAGATTATCATAAAGGAATCGGCATCCCTTTTATGTCTTTCCCCAACAGTCAGGCGGGAATTCGAGGTGAAGGGGGATCAAAATATTTGGACTTCCAAATTAGAGTACACTATGCAATCCATTAACAAAATAGGGAATACTTATGAAATCAGGTACAGTAAAAGAATATGACAATAGTCGAGGATTTGGATTTATTCAAGGTGATGACGGGGAAGATTATTTTCTCCATGTCAGTGGACTTCGAGAACATCTAAAAAATCGAGGACTGAGAGAAGGACAACGTGTCTTATTTGATGTGGATTTTGGTATGAAGGGGGACAAGGCTATAAATGTGAGGATGGAATAGTTAACATTTCAATCGATTCCATACCAATTTTTTTCAGAATGAAAGTATTGGAGCTCTAAAATTTAATTCCCAATAAACTCTCTGATTATTCTCATTGCGGATAAGGGGATTTTATGCCTTCCCTCATAGGTATGAAACTCCACCTTTTGTCCAAGTTCAGCGCATACAGTTTTTAATTCCAGGCCTTTTTCTAACGGGACAATTTCATCTTTGGTCCCATGAAAAATTAGGATGGGACTGAAATTTGATTTTGGATTGATTCCTAATAGCTTAACAAAATCTTTTCTTACAAATCCTGCAATTGAAATTATTCCATTTACTTTTGATTCCAAATAAAATCCTGCTCCTGTGGCAAGAGCTGCGCCCTGAGAAAAACCTAAGATAAAAATTTTAATTTCATCTCCCCTGACTTTTCTAAAATATTCGACTATTTTTTCTATAATCTGAATTGGGTGCAATAATTCATCGGTTGAAGATGGTGGTTTATCATACCAGGAATATCCTTTTGGGATTTGACGTGCCTTGAATGGTGCCCTCGGTAATACCCAAAATGAATTTGGACATCTCACTCCAATAGAAACCGGAATTAATGAATGTTCGTCTCCCGTCCATCCGTGAAGACCTACAACTACTGTCTCAATTTTATTCCCATACTGTTTATATTGGAATGGAGTGTTAGGACATGCTTTTTGTAAATCAAGAATGTCTTCTTTGTTCATATTCCTCCATTCGTTTCACAAAATCGTCTTCATTTTTTGCCTGGAGTAATGGACTGATTTTTATGTTTTCATTAATAGAACAGTATGGTTTTGGTCCGTAATCATGACCGGGAAATATGATAATATTTTGAGGTAAAGTTAAAATTTTCTTATATACGGATTCATATAATGTTCTCACATTGGAACCATAACTGATTGTTCTCCCGGTTCTACCAATGAAAACTGAATCACCGGTAAACAAAGAATCATTTAGTAAAAAACAGCAGCTGTCCGGATAATGTCCGGGTGTGTGTAATACTTTAATCTGAATGTGTCCTAAATTAATGACATCTCCATTTGAAATTTTTCTTGTGTGGGAACTAAATCTTGGAAAAGACGAATCCTCATAAATAAATAGATTTAGTTCGGGATTTTCTGAAATATATTCATCCATATATGCTACATGATCCCCATGAGTGTGTGTAATCAATATCCCACTAATTTTATTCCTGAGTTTTAAAGGAATTTTCTCAATGGGGACAGAGGCATCGACTGCCCATAGTTGATCTGATTCATAGGGTTGAATTATGTAAGTAATATTCTTATCGTAGCCACCTACAAACGCACGTAGCATTATTGATTCCAATTCAACTTTATATAACATGATATTTCGATATGTTTTTAATGTGATTTAGTTTATTTTCTGTGGAATTATTTATTAAAAATTTATAAGCTGAGTGAATAAATGGTCTGGTTTAGGTTCCATGTATTACCAATAAATCAACAGATTATTTGCAAATAATGATTTCGACATCAGTTAAATTAATGATGATTTATGGATTGCATTTAGTCAGCCAAATTATGAAAATTTCTGGGTAAGTTTTACTTTTTTAATCATAGGAAGTTTATGCGAAAAATTTCAATATATCTTATTTTAGGAGGTAGTATTTTATTATGCCTGAAATTTGTCAGTATCATATTTACATTTCTATCCGACCATCCAATTATAGGATTGGGCATATTCATCATTGTATTGGGAGTGATCTTATTTCTGTACGATATTTATCAAGAAAACCAAAAAAACAAAGAATCCGAACCATTTAGAGGAGTTAAAAAATGATTATTGTCACAACTGAAACAATATCAGGTTACACAATTACTGAAACATTGGGAACTGTTATCGGAAATACAATCAGAGCAAGACATATTGGTAAAGACATTAGTGCAACATTACGGTCTATTATTGGCGGTGAAATCAAAGAATATACCGGGATGCTGGCTGAATCCAGAGAGCAATCCATTATGAGAATGAAAGGAAAAGCTGAAGAATTGGGTGCAAATGGTATTGTGGGTGTCCGATTTCAAACATCCATGATTATGCAAAATACAGCTGAATTATTGGTGTACGGAACCGCAGTTAAACTATCGAAAAATACTTAGTAAAAATGAATTCAGGGTATATGAGTTGTTATGTATTCATTGATCTAAATCAACCCATTAACAGACAGAAAGAATTGTAAAACCCTATCCTCACGTAATGTGAATTAGGTATCTTGGTTTTATTAACAATATCAAATTTTAGTTCCTAACCCTATTCAGAAATCAAGAATTCGATCGGATTAACATCAACCACTTTGTAACCGGATTAATTTGCTTCGTCTAACCGGAAGTAATAAATTATTCTCAAGTGAAAACAAACAACAAACTTAAACCCACAAGAGGCATTATGAAATCAACACTTTTACTAATTCCATTCATTTTTTATATGATGTCCTGCTCAAAAAGTAATTTATCTCAAACAACATCTGTTGAATTAACTACAAAAATGGATTCAATCAGTTATGGTATGGGGGTCAATATGGGTGCATCTTACAAAAAACAGGAATTTGAAATTGATTCAGACTTATTCATCAAGGGATTTTTGGATCGATACTCGGACGATGATGCAATCTTGGATGAAAATGAAATTCGTCAAATGCTTAGAGATTACTATCAAGAAGTCAGAATGAACAAAGCCGAAAATCAAAAATTATTGTCTGAAGAAAACAAAAAAAAGGCTGATTTATTTCTTTCAGAAAATAAAAATAAAGATGGTGTCGTAACGTTATCAAGTGGATTGCAATATCGGGTAATCCGGCAAGGACATGGGGAAAATCCCAATATAAATCAAAATGTAAAAGTACATTATACAGGAAAAAAACTTGACGGAACCATTTTTGATAGTTCCGTTCAAAAAAATAAACCGGCTGTATTTGGTCTCAGAAACGTAATAAAAGGTTGGACTGAAGCGTTACAAAAAATGAAAGTTGGAGGAAAATGGGAACTATTTATTCCTCCTGCATTGGGCTATGGAAGTCGTGGGAGTGGAGGAAAAATTGGACCCAATGAATTGTTAATGTTTGAAGTGGAACTTCTTGAAATAATTGGGAATTAAGTCCACTCCTCCAAGATTTCTTCCGTCAATGTCCAAAATTCTTTCCGTTTTTTAACATTTTGGGATTCAGGGGAACTTTCCTTTTCATTCATTTTATAAAAATATTTCCCTGTTATCTTTTTGACATCCGGTGAAGATACTAAATAAACACTGGTTTCAGCTCCTTCATCCACATGGATTGCTTTAATTTTTTGTGCACATTTTAAGGCTAATACTTTTAATCCGGAATTATTATGACCAAACTTACTGTCTACAAATCCGGGATGAAGACTATTAACGGTGATAGAATTGTTTTCCAGTCTTTCTGCTAACTCATAGGAAAATAAAATATTCATGAGTTTTGATTTTTTATAATTTTGATATCCAC
>CAZBZK010000073.1:0-8083 GCA_964496365.1 uncultured bacterium | reverse complement strand
AAAAGTTTATTCGGAATTTAATTATTTGATGGATCCCCACGGTGCGGTTGGTTATACAGGATTAAATAACTATTTAAAAAAGGATAAATCTGTAACAGGGATTTTTTTAGGAACAGCTCACCCTGCAAAGTTTTATCATGTAGTTAATAATCTGATGGAAAATCAAATTAAACTACCAAAAAAACTAAAATCGTTTTTGAATAAAACGAAAAAAACCACCTCTTTGGGCAATTCATTTGATGAACTAAAAAGTCTATTAATGGAGGCTAAATAAACTAATTGCGTTTTTGGGGAAACGAATAAACCCTTTACTCTGGCTAGGTGGGTTCGGCTCTCCGGTCCTTTCCAGAACGACGATCACCTTTTCTTCGTTCAACGGGGACAGGCACACTTTTTTTCCTTCGTTCTTTTTTTCTTAAATCACCTAATCTATTCGGACTCATAATTTTATCATTTGGAGTTAAATTAAGGCGTGAATCTATTGAAATTTCCCTGATTATGAAAAAGAAATTATTCACTAAAGGATAGGAAAAAATACTACTCTTTACCCATTCATAACTAAATTCAGTCTTACTATTTTTACAGATTTATGCCGTTAGTTCCATCCTACATTCATTCGCTTTCAAATTACATACCCGGGAAACCCATTGAGGAAGTTAAACGAGAATTTGGAATTGTAAACGCTGTGAAATTAGCCTCAAATGAAAATTCGCTGGGACCATCTCCTTTAGCAATGGATGCTATTAAAAATTCAATTAGATTTTCCCATCGCTATCCGGATGCAGGAGGATTTAATTTGAGAAAAAAACTCAGCCAAAAATACGAGGTGAAATCGGAGAATGTAGTGTTGGGTTCAGGAAGCGAGGGAATCATCTCTACTATCATGCGTACATTTTTACTTCATGATGATGAAATTATAACTGCAAAAAACTCGTTTATCGGATTTCGAGTTTTAGCAAATGCTTCAGGTAGAAAAGTTCACTGGATTCCAATGAAGAACTATAGATATGACCTTGAATCTATGGCTGAAAAAATAAATGATTACACAAAAATTATTTATATTGCAAATCCAGACAATCCAATGGGAACGTATATTACCAAAAAAGAATTTGATTTGTTTTATGAAAAAGTACCCGAGCGAGTTCTCATAATTTTGGATGAGGCTTATTTTGAATATGCTCAAGAGGAAAAAGACTATCCTGATTCCATGACCTACCGATATGATAATGTGATCACGTTAAGAACATTTTCAAAGGCGTATGGATTAGCAGGAGTTAGAATTGGATATGGTTTTGCCCATGCATCTCTAATCAATAATCTAATAAAGGTAAAGGTCCCGTTTGAACCATCGTTTTTAGCACAGGTTGCAGGATTTGCGGCTCTAGAAGACCACAGCTTTCTAAACAAAACTCTCGAATTGAATCGTGAAGGAATGAAGTACGTATGTGAAAATCTAACTAAATTAAACATTCAAACCGTTCCTTCTGTTGCTAATTTCATTACCACAGTTTGGGAATCTGCTAAAAAAGCTAACTTGATAGCAACTCAGTTACTCAAAAACGGTATAATTGTAAGACCTCTAAATAGTTTTGGCTGGAATGATTGTCTGAGAATTTCAATTGGATTAAAAACAGAAAATGAACAATTTATAAAATGTCTAAATAAACTTATTTAGTGAGTAAAGTATAATGAAATCTTATAATATAACCGGGTTTGATCATTGTGAATTGTATGTGGGCAACGCCAAGCAGGCAACCCATTTTTATCGCACTGCATTTGGGTTTCAACCCATTGCTTATCGTGGATTAGAAACGAATTCCCGTGACAAGGTTAGTTATGTTTTAAAACAAAACAAAATTAAATATGTCATTACGTCTCCTCTCGATGAAAATTCTCCCATTGGAGACCACATAAACACACATGGAGATGGAGTGAAGGATGTATCACTCACTGTAGACAATTCAGAATCTGCTTGGAAAGATACCACATCCAAAGGTGCCATCAGCATTTTAAAACCCACGTTAATCGAAGATGAATTTGGAGAAGCTGTTATTTCCACGATTCAAACATTTGGGGAAACCACTCATACGTTTGTGGAAAGAAAGAATTACCATGGTGCTTTTTTACCGGGATTCTCCATGTATGACCCAAAAGAATTAGTAGCAGAACCGACAGGTTTAGTACATATCGATCATATTGTAGGAAATCAACCAGATGGGAAAATGCAGGATGTGTGTACTTTTTATGAAAAGGTTTTTGGGTGGCATAGATATTGGACGGTTGATGATAAAGACATCAACACAAACTATTCTTCTTTACGTTCAATTGTAATGGCAAACGATAATGAAATTATAAAAATGCCCATAAATGAACCTGCTGAAGGGTTAAAAAAATCTCAAATACAGGAGTTTATAGATTTTTATAAAAACGCCGGAATTCAACATATTGCTATGTCAACAAAAGATATTATTAAAACCGTTAGGAAATTAAAATCAAACGGTGTGGAGTTCTTACCCACACCTGATACTTATTACGACTTACTCCAAAATCGAATGGGAGACATTGAAGAAGATATCAGTACGCTAAAAGAATTGGGCATTCTTGTTGATAAAGATGAAAATGGATATATGCTCCAAGTTTTCACAAAACCTGTTCAGGATAGACCAACGTTGTTTTTTGAAATTATTCAAAGAAAAGGATCCGACAGCTTTGGAAAAGGAAATTTTAAAGCATTATTTGAATCTATAGAACGAGAACAAGAATTAAGAGGAAATTTATAATAAATGAAAAGAGAATTATGAAATTTGTAACTTATAAAACACAAAATATAAACGAAAATCGATTTGGATATCTTGTTGATGATAACATTATTGATATTCAATATGCGAGTACATTTCTGAATGAATCTAATGGAGAACAAAAATATTTATCTATTCCACCCTCATTAAAAAAGTCACTTGCCAATTGGAAAGATGTCTTCCCAATGCTTCAAGGATTAAAAAAAGAAATGGATACTTTTGATACTAAAATATTGAACAAGGATACTATCTGTACTCACATGGATGAAGTGCAAATGCTTCCACCAGTAACCCATCCACCTTCTTTCAGGGACTTTTATGCATTTGAACAACATGTGAGAGCCGCCAGAAAATTACGTGGTTTAGAAATGCACCCGGATTGGTTCCGACTTCCCATATTTTATTTCTCCAATCCGAATGCGTTGTATGGACACGGTGATGAAATTCCGTATCCTAATTATACAAACGAGCTTGATTACGAATTGGAATTTGCGGTTATTATTGGTAATGGCGGACGTAATATAAAAAAAGAAGACGCTGAAAACCTCATTGCAGGATATACAATCTGTAACGATTGGTCTGCTCGGGATTTGCAAAGAGAAGAAATGCCATTAAGCCTCGGTCCTGCAAAAGGAAAAGATTTTGCAACTAGTTTTGGTCCATACATGGTGACTCCCGATGAGTTAGAAAATGATTGGGATGAGAATGGGAAACTTCATCTAAAAATGACGTGTCACGTTAATGGAAAACTAATTTCAGAAGGAAATACAAATGATTTATACCATCCCTTTACAACCATGATTGAAAGGGCAAGCATGAACACCAATTTGGTTGCGGGAGATTATCTCGGTTCTGGTACGGTTGGAACGGGATGTATCCTGGAGTTACGACCAGAAAATACGGGGGGGTGGATTAAGAAAGGTGATGTTGTAAGCATGGAAGTGGAAAAACTTGGTGTGCTGGAAAATAAAATTGTTTGACAACTCCACCAATAAACACAGATGGACTCAGATTTAAATAATCTTACCCATGAAGTAATTAATTGCGCAATGGAAGTTTCAAATACAATTGGCGCAGGGTTCACAGAAAAGATTTACGATAATGCAATGCAGGTTGAATTGAAGTTAAGGAATATTCCTTATTCTTCACAGAAATCCCTCAATGTATTTTATAAAGATCATGAAGTTGGTCATTTTATTCCAGATCTATTAATTGATAATCAGTTAATAATTGAACTAAAGGCAATTGAATCCATTGTAAATGAACACCTCGCCCAAGTGCTGAATTATTTAAAGGCTTCCGGTCTAAAACTAGGTCTTATTCTAAATTTTGGTAAACCAAAACTTCAGATTAAAAGAGTCATTCATGATTAATATTATCAGTGTTAATCAGTGTTTATCTGCGGAGTATTAAAATGCCCTTTTACCAAAAACGAGGACAGATCCCCAAAAAACGACATACCCAACTCAGAGATGAGAATGGGAATTTATTCTGGG
Source organism: uncultured bacterium (assembly GCA_964496365.1). Taxonomy (GTDB): domain Bacteria; phylum Fidelibacterota; class Marinisomatia; order Marinisomatales; family AB-629-J13; genus AB-629-J13. The sequence goes on along the minus strand of CAZBZK010000073.1, from coordinate 3,789 downwards.
AAGAACTAATCAGCAGGGAGGGGTTTAGTTCAATTTATTCCAATGTTTATCATTTAAATCCACCAACTGCTTTAGCGAAAGTTGGAGAATTCCAACCAATTGGTTTAGAAAATTGGGATGTTGAACATCGTCCCCATCATTTAAAAACCCATTCACTGAATTCAACTGGTGATGGAATCAAATCAAGAATTCCGCTGTTTTATAATAACGATGTCATTTTATCTAAAGCTTTCGTGACTGAATCCATGAATGATTATTATCGTAACGGTCACCACGATGAAATTATCTTTATTCATTCCGGTAACGGAAAATTATACACCAATTTTGGGACATTAGCCATTCAAGAAGGAGATTATGTGGTTATTCCTAGGGGTGTCATCTGGAAAATGCACATTGATAAAGATATGCACCAGTTTATTATTGAAACATCCGGACCTGTTGAAACTCCAAACCGATACAGAAATCGTAATGGTCAACTTCTTGAACATTCACCTTACTGTGAACGGGATATTCGTACACCCATATTTACTGACCCTTGTGATGAAAAGCATATTCTGGTAAATGTAAAATTAAAAACAGGAATTCAATCGTACACATATGAGTACAACCCATGTGACTTAATTGGGTGGGACGGATTTTATTATCCGTGGGTTTTCAATATAAATGATTTCATGCCCATAACTGGTAAGGTACATCAACCCCCACCTGTTCATCAGACATTTCAAGCTTCGGGAGTCGTCATTTGTTCTTTTGTCCCACGTTTATTTGATTATCATCCGGAATCTATTCCTGCTCCTTATGCTCACAGCAATGTGGATTCAGATGAAATCCTATATTATGTGAAGGGGAATTTCATGAGTAGAACCGGAATGGAAGAAGGCTCCATTACTTATCATCCCATGGGATTACCCCACGGCCCGCAACCTGGGAAAATTGAAGAGTCATTGGGTGCGGAAGATACCAATGAGTTGGCTGTAATGGTGGACACTTTCAAACCATTGACTTTAACAACTCATTCTCAAACAGTTAATGATGAAGCATATCCTCTATCTTGGTTAAAATGATTATTGATCCCAAAAACCAACATTTTTCTGAAAACCATAAAATAATGATCGGTTCCATTCTACCCAGACCCATCGCTTTTGTTTCCACCTGCTCTATGAATGGCACATTGAATCTGGCTCCCTTTTCGTATTTTAACGGTGTGTGTTCCAAACCGCCTACCATCATGTTTGCTCCTGCACGGCGAGGTTATGATGGAAAAACAAAAGACACTCTAAATAACATACGAAATACCCGTGAATTTGCTGTCAACATTGTCTCAGAAGATTTTGCAGATAAAATGGTTGCATGTTCCACAGATTTTGATTCAGACATAAATGAATTTGATATTTCTGGACTGACTCCTGCCTCGTGCAAAAAAATAAAAACCCCTAGGGTAAAAGAAGCTCGAGTAAGTTATGAATGTGAACTAAATCAGATTGTCCCCATAGGAGAAAAAGAACCCGGTGGAGGATTTGTTGTCATAGGTAAAATTGTACTGTTTCATATTTCGGAAGAGGTGTATGAAAATGGTAAAATCGATCTAGAAAAATTGAACCCAATCGGTAGGCTTTCCGGAAATAAATACTCCAGAGTTACAGACAAATTTGAGATCAAAAGAAAAATAAAACCAGACTGACATACGTTTTCTTTACCATTTTTTCTTTCCCATTCAATCCCTCTTTATGAATTCAGATCTTCAAGATCGCATCTACCAAGCCCAATGCTTTGGTAATGTAGAACCCATTGAATTTATGGTTCCTTATCCAAATATTTATTCTTTGGTGGAAGGACAGAATATAAAATTCAGTGAATCATCATTATATCCCGATTTATTTATAACCAATAAAATGTTTCTAAAATTAACTCATCAGGCGGCTTCGTGGATTCACAGCAATGGAGGCAAGCCTGAATCTCGAATTTTCCTCCCAATTTTACCCTTTCCCTATTCAGAAATTTTGGCGTTTGGTATTTGGCTCGTAGGTGGGAGTGTAATTATCACTGACAATGGAAAATACCCAGAAAATCCAAAAATTGATATTCTAAATATTATTTCTCCTGATATTAATTTTAAAATTGAATTATCAAAATTGGATACTGAATTTACTCCAATGTTTAAACCAAATTTATTGGATGAAGCACTGGTAGTATTCGAAAAAGGAAATGGAATAAGGTTGAGTCATTATAATTTATTGGTAAATGCTAACGGGATTCAAAAACACCTAAATCTAAAAAGAGGATCATCTATAAAAATAAACCTCACTCCAACCATGACTTCATGGGCAATTTTTCAGGTTATTCTACCTTTTTATACTGGAACTTACCTTACGCATAAAAAGGCTAACTTTACTTTTGGTTTATTAAACCAATTTAAACATCCGGATATTCTCCTTCAACCGAATTGGGTTGAAGTAAAAAAAACCCGTCCTCCTACCATCTATTTATTATCCGAAAACAGCGGAGCTCTCACTCTAAATGAAGAACCCATTCATTTAACTCAATTTTCTTTAAAAACAGGACAAATAAAATTAAACGGTCATTCGGTAATGATGGGGTATGTGGATGAAGTAAAAAATGAAAAGTGTTTTTTAAGCGATTCGCTTAATTTAGAAATATGTTCTAACTAATACCCCCCAACACATCTTTTGCATGAGTTTTAGTGTTCACTTTTGAATATACTTTTTCAATAGTACCTTTTTCGTCAATGAGATAAGCATAGCGATGAATTCCTTCGTATTCCCTCCCCATAAATTTTTTCAATCCCCAAGCACCGTAGGCTTTGATGGTCTCCTTTGACTCATCACTAAGGAGTGAAAATGGGAAGTTTTGTTTTTCACAAAATGACTTTTGTTTTTTTACTGAATCGGCACTCATACCTAAAATTTCTATATTCTTTTTTTGAAATGTCTTGAACTCATCACGGAGTCCTTGTCCTTGGACCGTTCAGCCGGGGGTACTTGCCTTTGGGTAAAACCAAAGCAATACTTTCTTCCCTTTAAAATTTGCAAGTGAAACCCATTCATCGTCTTGGTTTTTTAACGAAAAATTCGGGGCTTTTTCTCCAACATTTAACATATTAATTCTCCTATATTAATTTAATTTCGGACCATCTCATTCGATCGTCATTTGCTTTTATCATATCGTAAACGGTACGAATGCCTTTTTTTTGCCCGTTCCACATCAACTGCATTTCCGCTTCATCAACATTCACCCATTTGAAATCTGAGTGTTCTTCCGATAAAGTAACATTTTCTGATTCAACTTCAATTCCAAACACAGGAATGTGGTTAATTCTGTCTCCGTTTCCTTCATAAAATTTACTCACGTAATCAGCAATAAACATTCTTTTTGGATCTAATCCTGTTTCTTCTTTCAATTCTCTTATAGCAGCACACCATGCAGTTTCATCTTTTTCAATTTTTCCAGCAACGCCCTGCCATAAATGTTCATATATTTTATTGCTTGATCTTTTTAACAATAAAAATAAAATACTATTTTTTATTTTCCGGAATATATAAGCATCAACAACTCTTACTACATTTTCAGTCATTATTCAATAAACATCCCAATTTTTCAAAAAAGTTTTGGACCAAGTTTCGAACATTCCAGTTTCAATTTTCAATCGAATGGTTTTCATTAATTTCATAAAGAAAGATATATTAAGTGTGCTGGAAATTCTAATACCTAACACTTCATTCACGTTGAACAAATGCCGTACATACGCTTTTGTAAACTGTTGTCCAAGAG
>CAZBZK010000072.1:0-8325 GCA_964496365.1 uncultured bacterium | reverse complement strand
GTTCGTAACCATATACGGTATTTGGAATTAAAATGGAAAAGGGATCATCAATTTGTGTGATGCTTATTTCGATTGACAATCCAGAAACTAAATTCCATCCTTCATTTAAATTCAATGAATGTTCATATATTGGAAGTCCGGACATTGAAGCCATTCCATCATCTTGGAAATGGAGCCAGTATCCTATACCCGGTTCCAATTCTGATTGTGGCATATATCCGGTAGATCCAAAACTGTATAATGTGTTTTCTGTCGAAGACGGAAACAAATCGTTTACTTGATTATCTGATGTATTTACTGGGTTTCCTACGAGATTCCAATCTTCACTATAACCAACAGTAATTTGTACGTCAGGATTAATCATGTTAAACATATGAGGATCCGGTTCACCAATGTAAGGGTGATTATATACGGTACCGGAACTATTTAATGTCCTAATGTAGTAAGAGACTTCACAATCGCCGGAGCATGGAGGAATCATTCCAATAAATTCATTCCCTGTATCCCACTCTAATTCAGTACTTTGATAGGTTGAATTATTAAATTTATATCTTATCTCTGCAAATGTTTCGGACAGATTTTCCGAATCCAATGGAATTAAAGTTGCACTGATTTCAATACCTCCATCCATTGGTTCAACATCTCCGAATACAGGCGTATGAGAAATATAAACCATGTTTCTATCTGCGATTCCCTTTGTCCTACAATGGAGAGCATCTGTGGATTCCCAACCTCCCGTAACTCCAATCACTTCGTACCCCGGCATTGCTTCTTCATAAACCTCCAGTGCATCATCGTCCCAAGATGATCCCGTTACAGGAACCAACACTTTTTCATTTAAAATTAATGAATTGGTGTAGGGTTGATTTTGAGGAGTATAAACACGATAAATTTCATAGGAAGTACCATATCCCGTTATTTGGGATTCAAAATAATCCACGACTTCCTCAATTTCATCGTATTGCGAATGGCTTTGTGGAACCGATCGAATGAGAATTTTATCCACGTCCAAGTATTTTGCCCAGCAATCTATGTGGTCAATGTATGTATTATTTGGATCATCAATTACATCGTAATCATAAATCCCTAGATATTCCTCAAATTTATTTCTAATTTGCATCTGGGACTGACCACCATTCTCCTCAAAAATCAAACTGGATGATGCCGATACACCCATGCCATCCGTCATATAATTTCCACCAGCAGTCTCTACATCCATTCCATACAAATCTAACCCTAAAAATTCAGCCATCTCGATGGGAATATCATTGTCCAATGGACGAGGACGATTATATGGAAAGTTGACGATAGATAACTCATCATTGCCATCTATTATGTACCATGGACCGTAATCTCTTGTCCAATAGGAATTAGATCCGGCAATTAAAAAATTACAATTATTTAGATTAACACCATTTGAATTGTATTGGTTTATTACATAGTTCTGCTGTCCCGTAGAAGATACAATGGTCGTTACAACGGTATTTTCAGACATTTCTGCGATCACTGTATATGATATGCCGAAAGGATATCGAATTAAAACCCCTTCCATAGGAGCAAATTCAGGAACATTTATAATAAGTCCAACTGGTGGGTCTGTTTCGTAAAACTCCCGATTAGCATTGTGATGGAGTTCTTCTTCAGGAGTGAGCCAATGAGGATAAGAATAAGGGTGTTTTTCAAACCAATCTTCAGTTTTTTGTTTTAAATCACTATGTTCATTGTTTTGACTCATTAGAGAAATGGGTACAATAAATATTAAAAAAATCACAACTCTGAAAATTGGTTTTTTAGAAAACATAATTGATTAGCTCCTTATTTCATCAAAATCATTTTTCTCATTTCACGAAATTCATCGGTTTCTATAGTGTAAAGATAGACACCTGCAGAAACATGATATCCATCATCAGAAATACCATTCCAGGTGACAGAGTGAATACCAGCATTAAAATTCCCAGAAATCAATGTGGATACTTTTTGTCCCATGAGGTTATAAACCGATATTTTCACTTCCGAATCCACCGGAAGTCCAAATGAGATGGTCGTTTCAGGATTAAAAGGATTTGGATACGCAGGAAAAAGAGCAAATTCTATAGGTGTTTGGGATAATGTGGATTTTCTTAAAATCAACTGTTCAACATTTGAATGTAAAGTAATTTGATTTTGTCCATTCATTAAGATTGCTTCATCAGGTTGTACCTGATTCGAAATAACAGGGATGATTTTCCAATTTTCACCATTCTTTATTTCAAATTCAAAAGTTGTAGTTAGTCCATTATCCATTATTTCAATGACACAATCATTTGTTGTACACAGTTTTGTATCATTTGAAAAACGAATGTCCTTTGCATCTCCCGGCGGTTTTGGCGGTAAACTGTACTGATCTGCTTCATCAGCCGGAATTGACATGCCAAAAAATAATGATTTTCCATTAATGGTAAGTCGATGGGCATTATTGAGTTTATTCTCAAAAGTCATCCTCGTTTTTGCCCTGTTTGATGAAGATAATTGAATTTCACCCGGTTCGTTGGTTCGAAGCCAATATCCATATCCGGGGTCAATGGTAACCGTATTTGAATATCCATTTTCAGAGTATCCATAAATGGTGTTTGGAATTATGATATTTCCAGGATCTAAAATATAATCAACAGACACTTGAGAGGAAATTCCGGAAATTAAATTCCAGCCATTGGTTAATGGAATCGATAGGTTATCCAAGGTTAATCCTTCAAAAGCTACTGTTTCATTTGCAGTTAATCGAAGTACGTATCCTGTTCCTGCTTCCAGATTCACTTCATGAGAATACCCAGTATTTCCAAATGAGTATAAGGTGTTTTCAATTGAGTTTGGAAATAAATTCGAATAATTAGAATCCTCCATTAACACAGGCAATCCTACTAAATTCCAATCATCCAAATAATTAACATTAATTTGTACTTCACTTGGACCGGTGGAATACGTTACGGTTTCAATCTGAGTTATCTTGTTGTAACCCGAAACCGTAAGAACCAGTTCAGTTTCTGTATCAAGAGGATTGGAAATTAACACCACAGCTACACCATTATCATCTGTATATCCCGATCCAAAGAGAATTCCATCATAAGAGAGTGCTACCAATAAATCCGGTGCATTTGTTATCACTTCATAAGCCGCATCCTCTGAGGTTAAAATCCCGGAATGTTCTACTGAAATAGAAGAGGGTGTATCCGAACGTACATCCAAGGAAACATCACCAAATATAATCCAGGTTAAGAACATATCTATACCCGATTGTCCATATACATCCATCATATTGCAAGAACCGTTATACCACAACCCACCAATTGAATATTTTTTATCCAAAACCTGATTATTTGAATAATTGTAACCGACCAACAAATCCATGGCGTGGTCTTGGGCTCTCATAGGCTCATCCCAATATTGATTTACCGTGGAGGCATAAAAGGCTATTGCTCCGGTTGGGTTACCATTGGAACCATTCGTAGCCCTAAGCCACGTTTCACCGAAACACGTTGTATTTTCAAATGCACCATTCACACAACCCACCGAAATCACGTGAGGAAGCATCAAATCATTTGTTAAATTATTGATTTGATTATTGTTTAATGAAGCACCATTCCCCCAAGCTGTTTCTGAACCATGTCCCGTATAATTAATGATTCCTCTTCCTGCATTAATAGCATTGATCCCCTGCTGATCCGTTCCGCTAGGATCATAAATTCCATCCACTTCGGTATAGGTATAATCTAATAATTTATCTCGAATATTTGCTGAATGTTGTTGATCATATTCACCGTCATCACCCGGCCCTTGGTTTGAGGCAATTCCGCACCCTTTATGAAGCCAGGACCCTGATGCGATATCCCTCTCGTAATGAATGGTACGTTCCACTTGGGTTTCTACATGAGCTAAAGTGGATGCAGAAAATCGTCCTACAAAAATTTCCGGATAATAATCGTTCCCTTCCAATAATGAATAACTCGGATCCGATCCACCTCCACCGCCATTGGATACCATAATGGTGGGAATTTGAGCATGATCCCCAACCAATTGAACAAAACAAAGACCGTCGTTCATGTCATATTGATCTTGAATAAAGTTTTTAATACCCGTTGAATTAGATCCCATTTCATACACATCATATAAATCGGTACGAATTCCTTTTTGGTTTTTCCAATCCACATAAGGTTGTACTGCATTCATAAAATCGCCGTAAGCAATGACAATCATCCGTCCACGTTCTTCTACGGTTTCATATCGAGTTCGATCAAAGTTGATGAAATGTTCAGCATACAAGGACGAAAAATGTTGATTGACAGATGCAGATTGACGAGTCTTCACATTTTCAGTACTCACACCATTTTCAATGACTTCCACTTTTATCTTTGTATAAACTCTCAAAATATTGGTTACTGGATTGTATCTAAATGGATAGGCAGTGACAGTCATCCCACGAAAATTTCTCATAATGTACGGATTACCCAATTTCACAAGGGTTTTGGGATAAAATTCATTGGTCTCATAGATTTCTGAGAACGTGTATGGAACTGTATCTGGATCGATATTTCTTGTGATACTTCCTTTGGAAGGAGCAATGGATAAATCAAATTCTATAAATTCAGAATCAAGAATATTGATCTCCATTTTAGCATGGTCAGGAATAATAATACTACGAACCATTTTAGGTAATTTGGGATTTCCCCTTTCAAGAAGAGTTGGTTCTCCTTGAAAATCCAAATAAAAGTATTCTTTCCCTTCAATGGTAACAAAAGATTTTGTGAAATCTCCTCCCGAAAATTCCAATACCGTTTTAGTTTCAGATGATGAAACCAACGAAACGTTTGGAACCGAATTATTGACAATAACTTTCTCAGCAGAAATTGCCAATGAAATACTAAAGACAAGTAACATTAATTTTTTCATATTTAATCCAGATTAGTTAATAATTTATTAGTTATGCCTATTGGACATTATAAATATAAAAAATATTCCTTTACAATCGTTTTTTGAGAACGATAATTCTGACTCTAATGTGTTAATTAAACGATATTACATGATTTGCTAACTATTTCATCAAAACAACTTTCTGAATTTCCCTTTGTCCTGTGGTTTCAAGCATTACAAAATACACCCCGCTAGAAAGTTTTTCAGCATCCCACCTAACACTGTGATTTCCCTGGGAAAGCTTTTCATCCATAAGAATTTCAACCAATTTTCCGGTTATATCGTATATCCGTAGAGACGTTGCATGCAACGTCTCTACACTCGGGATTGAAAACTGAATGGTTGTCACCGGATTGAATGGATTGGGATGTGCCGGATGGAGAATAAACTCAGTTGGAACATTGAGTGAAGTAGATTTTCTCAAAAACCACCGTTCAACTTCTGAATTCAAGGTGAATTCGGTTTCATTGGTTAATAAGATTGCCTCACTTCTCTTCATCTCGTTTGTAGTATTAGGGATTAACTCCCAACTCTCTCCATCCACAATGTTGCAATTTATTGTCAATAGATTTTTGTCAATCATGATTTCAATAATACCTGAATTTTCAGCATAAATAAGGTTGGAAGAAAACCTGACATCAAACCCACCTAATGGAGGTTTTGGAGGGAGACTGTAATAAATTTTTTCACTTTCCGGAATCGAAACACCAAAAAATAACGGTTTACCATTGATAGTTATTCTATTAGCTTCTCTTAATTTATTTTCAAATTGGGAGGTAATTTTTCCTCTATTGGATAAAGATAGTTGAATTTCACCTGAACCAATAGAGCGAATCCAATATCCGTAGCCGGGAATTAAAGTTTCTGAAAATACATAACCAGTTTCAGCAAATCCATAAGATGTATTTGGAATAATTAACCCATCAGGATCTGAAATATTTGCAATGGAAACAGGAAATGAAATTCCCGAAATAGTATTCCAGCCTTCCATCAGCGAAATAGATAAGTTTTCAACGGGATTTCCAGCTAAAACCGTGGTTTCTGAATCTTCAAATCGAAGCCAATATCCATATCCCATTTCAACATCCGTTGTGGGTGAATATCCATTTACCTCGTATGTAAATAATGTATTTTCTATTGAATTTGGGAACACAGATTGATAATTCATATCATCGTAATTGAAAGGAGATCCAATCAAATTCCACCCTTCAATAATATCAATTGAAATTTCATTCAGGGATTCACCAACAGTAAAATAAACATTAATACCCACGAGTGAGTTAAATGGGTCATTAGATTGAATATTTATGGTACCAATGTAATCCCCTTCCATTAGCTCCGTTGCATTACAAAACACATTTATTGGTTGGGTTTCAGATGGTAGTACACTCCCCGAATAGGTATCAACCGAAAGCCAATTATTTTCCGGTGCGGCAGAGGCGATTGACATAGTAATATTACTGGCTTGGTGTCCCCCATCACCATAAGTGTCTTCAATCCAGAGTGTCCATATTCCAGGGAGTAATTCCCCAGCAAAACTGTCCAATGTCACCGAATAGTTTCCTGATGCGTCAATATCTTCCGAAATTAACGCAGTAGTTCCATAAGGTGATGTTACCCAAAATGATCCTTCTGTAGGCCACCAATCTGTTTGCCAATCAAAGGAAATTGTCCAGCTATCAATTGAAATATTTGGTTCTGAAATTTCATACTCAATCCAATCTGAGTCTGTTAACGTATTGGTACTCCAATTATATTGATCGGGGCTATCTGGAATTGCAAACTCGAAATCATCTCGGGTCCCAAACGCAGAATGGGTGATTGTATAATTCAATAATTCAGTTCCTATATTTTCAATTAGGAAAGATTCCGTGTCAATTTCTCCCGGAATTGTGGATGCTTGTATAGAATGGGTACTTACATACAATTCTGGTAATGTGGTTTCAGTGACTGTGGGGAAAATTATAAAATCAATCCAAGCACAATCCTCTCCTTGTGAATCCCAACCATCTTTTTGGAAAATCCACGAAAATGTGTGTTGTCCTTCAGAAACAGGATATGAGACCGAATTCCAATCTATATTTCCCGACCACTGACCAAGTTGAGAACCGTCTATTTTAAAGATCAAAAAATCATTATTTGGCGATGAAGACACTTTCCGAAAAAAACTAATGTCACCTGGTTCAATCACATCCAAGGTCACGGTTAATTCAGAGGTCTGATTATCCAAAATTCCTCCAGATTTTGCGGAAAATATTCCCTCCTGTGAATCTGTAGAAATTTCCCATTCAGACTCACCTTCAAACTCCCAAGGGTACAAATAAAAATTACCAGTCTCAAAATCTTCCAAAACTTGACCAATACTAATCACAAAAGTACCATTATATTGAAATCCTACTTCACTGGTACCCACTATTATACATTCTGCATGATAACCCAATGGTGTGTTTTCATCTGTTTGGATTGTGTAATGAAATGTATAGATATCATTTTCCTCAATAAAATCTGAATGATCTAGTCCATTCATAACTGTTATAAACGGATCGTTGGATTCAAGATTCAAAGCAAATGGATCTAAATCTGAGCCACCTGAATTTTCCAACATAAGTTGAAGGTCGGCTGATTCTCCGGCATCTAATAAACCGTTTCCATTATCATCGTTTTCAATGATGACAGAATGTACAGTCAGCACTGGAGCAAATCCAGTTAAGGTAAAATCTGCTTCCCAACTATTATCACTAGCATTCATCTCTAATTGGCATTCAATTTCATAGGCATTCGGTACATTTGGAGATACCTCAGCAGTGAAACCATTTTCAAGCGTAATCGTTTGATTTACATCAATATTGTTTACGGATTCAAATCCATCAATTATGCTGAGATATGAATCATCTGTGGTTAAATTGAAGGAGATATTTTCCGCAGGATTTACACCTATATTTTCAATGGAAATAGATAATATTAAATTTTCACCAAATTCAATAATCGAATCATCCCCAGAAATTAATGATACATTATTTACGGTTAAATAAGGTCCTTCCGGTGAAATTATAGTTACAGGTTGAATAGTTGTGATTCGGTCATAAGCGGTAACGGTTAAAGTCATTTCTCCTGGTTCCGTTGGAGGATTCAATAACTCAAGGTTAACACTTCCTGATACATCTGTATAATCAGAAGCTAATAAATCTCCCTCTTTTGAAAGAGCGACCAATGCATCGGAAAAACCGGTTGTTACGGAATAAGTATTGGATCCTATTAAAAAAGTTCCTGTGTGACCCACATTTATTGGTTCCGGAATATTTGATCTCACCATGAGGGATGCGTCCCCAAAAATGATCCATGTGAGGAACATATCAATTCCAGATTGCCCATACACATCCA
>CAZBZK010000071.1:0-8359 GCA_964496365.1 uncultured bacterium | reverse complement strand
TGAATTATAATTTTGTAAATCGTCAAAGTCGTGGGTTTTATCAATGGAATTCTCCGAATAGGTGGACATTAAATCGGACAGAAAACAAAACGATAGAAATGGAATTATTAGAGTTTATGACAGCTTATTTCAGTACAGCCAGTTATTTTCTTGAAGAGGGTTGGAATAATTATTCCAATACTTTAACTCAAAATGTATCCAGGGATTAACCTAATAATGTTTAAAAAAATCAAAACTTGGATACAGAATATTCTTCCGTCACCATTGGGTCCGTTCGGAAATTTGGTGGTTATCATTATGGTAATCCAATTACTATTTGTCCATTTTGCCGGTGTTCATTATTTCAGATTTATTCCAAGAGATATTTGGAGGATCATCCATAGTTTCATTTTAATCCTATCAGGATTATTATTAGTAAAACATCCCTTGGAAAATCGAAAATGGCTTTGTTTTTTTGTACAAACTTCATTCGTCTTTTTACAATGTGGATTAATTGGATATTTTGTTAAAACAAAACAAAGTTTTGATTTTGCTGTTGTCGCTGAAAATTTTAATGAAATTTTTTACAGTGAATCACTTTTTGTAATTTTAAATGGAGTTGACCCAACTGCATTTTATATTGGACTCATTGGAATTGTAATCATATTTTATAGAAAATTAAGAAAATTGGAGATCAAGAAATTTTACCCTTTTTCAGTAAAAAAATATTCCGGGGTTTTTGCTTTATATATCCTATTTATATCCTTACCTGTACTTCAATTTGATGCAGTAGCAAATTTTATCAGATCATCAACGTCCTATTTTTTTCAATCTCCACAAAAACATTATGAATTTAATATTGGTGAACATACATTTCCATTTTTGACTCAAAATCATGATCATTATGACCCCCAAAAAGAGTACCCAAATATTTTTCTCATTATGGTGGAATCTTTCAATGCGGGGTTTGTAAATACCAAAAATGAAGAGGGGAAAGAATACACGCCATTTTTTAATTCTCTTATAAAAAAAGGAGTGTATATGGATCTGTTTTATGGAAATTCAGTCCAAACGGTAAAAGGACATTTTTCTACGTTATTTTCGTTATTACCCTTAATAAAAGGGAAGGTTTACAAACAGTATGAAAACAATAAATTTAAAAGCTTGGCAGATTGTTTAAAAGAGATTGGGCATTCCACTTATTTTTTCAATGGACATAACAGTACAGGATTTGATAACACCCGATCCATGATGAAAACACATGGTTTTGACTCCTATTTAGTTGGAAAAGAATTGGTTGATGTGTCCTATAAAGAGAAGTGGGGTTCATGGGGGTTATCCGACGACGAACTATATCGAAATATGTTTCGTTATCTTGATTCTAATCACGAAAAACATACAAAAGCGTTTATTACCATCACTCCATCGTTTCATCATGTTCCATTTAATATTGAGAAAGACAAGAGAGAATTAGTTGTATCCCCAATTTCTATTAAATCTAGATATTCAAATTCAATTAGGACCGTAGATAATGGATTTAAGGTTTTTTTCGATGAATTAAAAAAACGACCCGAGTATAACCAAAGTCTTATCATCATTACGTCTGACCATGCTTTTCCCATTGGAAGTCATGGAATCTATTTTAATGAAGTTGGATATTTTGAAGAATCATTTCGAATCCCATGTTTCATCCTATGGGAAGGACAGTTAACCCCATACTTAGATGATGAGAATGTATTTTCACAATTGGATATTGCTCCCACCATTTTGGAAACCATAGGAGCTATGCCAAAATTACATCATTTTCAGGGTGAAAATATGCTAGGAGAAAAAACAGATCAAAAACCTGTTTATTTAATTCAACCATACAACGGGACAATTTTATCCGTTATTGATTTTCCATTCAAATACGTAAAACGAGTAAAGACTGGAGAAGAATGGATTTTTAATTTGGAGGCGGACCCGGAAGAGAAAACTAATATCCTACATTTGGTTGGTGAAAATAAATTGATAAATGAAATGCGACATTCAATGGATTATATTTTCTTAAACCAATATTTGATTGAAAATGATAAAATATTTCCAGCACACTTTTAATTGGCTCAATATCAATATGAAAATTTTTTACATTATTAAGACTTTTCATTGAAATAATAAATTCTTTACATTAACTTTCCCGCTATTTTTGAATGAAAAATAATTAAAATCCCAATTGGAGGACTCTATCAGTTCAAAGAATCATAAAGAAAGTTTTATCTGGAAATACATTTTTTCCCAAGATCATAAAATCATCGGAATTCAGTATGGTGTAACTGCACTATTTTTTATGCTGTTCGGCTTTACGTTAATGCTGATCATGCGTTGGCAGTTGGCATATCCCGATACACCTGTTCCTATTATCGGTGCTTTATTGAGTGAAGATAAACTTTTATCCCCTGACATGTATAATGCTTTCGGTGCCATGCACGGAACTATAATGATCTTTTTGGGAGTTGTACCAATGCTCGTGGGTGCATTTGCAAATTATGTGGTTCCGTTACAAGTGGGTGCTCCTGATATGGCATTCCCAAAACTAAATATGGCAAGCTATTGGTCATTTCTTGTAGGTGGTGTCATCATGTTTGCCAGCTTTTTCATGGAAGGAGGAGCGGCTGCATCTGGTTGGACTATGTATCCACCCTTGTCAGTGATTGCAGAAACTGGAGAAACGGTTTGGTTATTGGGCATGGTGTTTCTAATTACTTCGTCTCTTCTCGGATCTATAAATATCATTGTTACCATTGTCCAACTTCGCCCGGATGGTCTTACTTGGATGCGATTACCATTTTTTGTGTGGGCACAGTTAGTAACTGCTTTTTTACTTGTGTTGGCATTTCCTCCCTTAGAAGCAGCAGCCGTTTTGCAATTAATGGATAGAATCATTGATACCAGTTTTTTCATGCCATCTGGATTGGTTGTTAGTGGTGAAATGGTTGAAGTGGCTGGAGGAGGAAGCCCTTTATTATGGCAGCATTTATTTTGGTTTTTGGCTCACCCTGAAGTATATGTATTAATTCTACCCGGGATGGGCATTATCGCTGAAGTTATTGCCAATAATACCCGAAAACCTTTATGGGGTTATAAAGCATTGGTTTATTCAGCTTTATTTTTAGGATTTATGTCCTTTATTGTGTGGGCTCATCACATGTTTTTGACTGGAATGGGGCAAGCAATGAGTGCGTTTTTTCAGACAACAACTATGATCATTTCTGTTCCATCTGTGGTAATTTTATCTGCGTTTTTAATGTCACTGTGGGGAGGATCCATCCGATTTAATACACCCATGCTATTTGCACTGGGATGGATTCCCATGTTTGGAATTGGCGGACTCACTGGATTACCCCTTGGGTTAGCACCTACAAACATTCCACTTCATGACACCTATTATGTAATAGGGCATTTTCATTATGTTGTGGCACCGGGAACAATTTTCGCCATTTTCGCAGGGATTTATTATTGGTTTCCCAAAATTATTGGACATAAATTGAATGAAGTGCTTGGAAAAGTACATTTCTTTTCCTCCTTTATATTCATGAATGGTATTTTTATGCCTATGTTTATTCAGGGACTCGCAGGGGTATCTCGTCGATTAGCTGATGGAGGTACAACCTATGCACATGCTCAAGACGTTCTTCAGTGGAATGAGGTTATGTCTTATTCTGCTTGGTTCTTGGGACTGGCTCAAATACCGTTTATCATTAATTTTATTATGACCATTATGAAAAAGAAAAATAAAAATGCAGAAAGGAATCCTTGGAAAGCCACCACCATTGAATGGACCGCTGCTCCATCTCCGCCAATTGCACATGGCAATTTTGACAAAGAGTTAACTGTTTACAGAGGCCCATGTGAATACAGTGTCCCCGGTGCAGAAAAAGATTATTCACCACAAACTGAGAAATAGGAATTTATTGACATGATCGAAATACCCTATAATGTGAAACCTCGTGAAGAAACCGGTTTGTATAATGCTAAATTGGGCATTTGGTTATTTCTTGCTTCTGAGGTCATGCTTTTTGGCGGACTTTTTTCAGCATTTGTTTTATTGAGGGTTGGTTCACCAGTATGGCCACCATCTGGGGAAACTCATTTGAATATTCCCCTGGCCACCTTAAATACGTTTAATTTAATTTTTTCAAGTTGGACCATGGTAAAATCGTGGGTTGCTCTCAAAGAAAATGATATAAAAGGATTTAAAACGTATATGGGTATTACGTTGTTATGTTCTATTTTATTTTTAGTGATAAAATATTTTGAATATAGTGCGAAGCTTCATCATGGGATTTTTCCATCAACGGATAATTTTTTTGGGATTTACTTTACCATGACCGGTCTCCATGGGTTGCACGTTATTGGTGGGTTGATAGTGAATTTCTATTTATGGTCGCCCGGTATAAAAATGTGGCAATCTGATCCGAAACGATTTACAAACAGAATAGAAATTGCAGGACTTTATTGGCATTTTGTTGATTTGGTCTGGATATTTTTATTCCCAACATTGTATTTATTATAGGAGGCAATATTGAGCAGTCATAATTTGGAACACCATAAATCTGTTTATTTAAAAGTCCTTTTAGCATTATTTGTTTTCACAGTCCTCACCGTTGTCGCATCCTATTTTGATTTTGGATCGGTGGCAATTGCAATTGTTGTAGGATTAGCCATTGCTTTTTTTAAAGGATTTCTTGTAGCTGGCAACTTTATGCACTTGTTCAATGAAGTCAAACCTATTTATTGGATATTAATGTTAACAGTTGTGTTTTTTCTTATTTTATTTTTTATACCCACTCTTTGGGAAGCAAATTTAGTCAAATCTTCATGAGTTTAAAAATATTTCACATTATTTTTACGGGGGGTACCACAATACTTTTTATTTTTCTTGGTGTATTCTATGGTCTGAAGTTCCTAGCAACTCATGATAATATAGTGTTGTTTTTCTCAATTGCCTCCTTATGTTTAGCCACAGGATGTGTTATCTATGGTAAATATTTTTTACAAAAATACAAACATTTGAGTAATTTATAATGGCTCGCCCTTTCTATTTATTCTTGGTTTTTTTTATGGTTGCATTACCTCAAATATCGCTTGGATGTGCTGTTTGCTATGGAGATCCTAGTTCCCCTATGACAGCTGGATTAAATCAAGCAATAATTTTCCTTCTTGGTGTAGTTGGACTATTGCTTTCCATTATACTTTCCGCAATCGTCTATTTTTATAGAAGATCAAAAACTTTTAATACAACAGGACTAAACAGATGATTGAATTGTTAGGTAAATTAAGCAGCTATCTTGGTTTTCCTGTTATGTCTTCCAGACATGGACAAGATATAGATTACATGAATGGATGGGTTCATTGGCTTATGTTGGTGTTATTTGTAGGATGGGGAATTTTCTTCATTTTTGTATTAATTCGTTTTCGTTCAGGTGCTAATCCAAAAGCAAGCTACCAAGGTGCAACGTCCCATATCAGCCAGTATACAGAATATGGAGTAATCATATTTGAGGCATTTTTACTTATTGGATTTGCTTATCCACTATGGGCAAAAATGAAAACGGACGTACCTACACCAGATAAAGACACCGTAGAAGTAAGAGTCGTAGCTCAACAATTTGCTTGGAATATGCATTATCCGGGTGCTGATGGAATATTTGGAAAAACATCTCCCGAATTGATTGATGAAGAAATAAACCCCATTGGTTTAGACAGAAGTTCTCCAAATGGTGCAGATGATATTACCACTATCAATCAACTACATCTTCCAGTGGACAAACTAACCATGATTTATTTAACATCTAAAGATGTCATTCATTCTTTTTCTCTCCCTGAGATGCGGGTGAAACAGGACGTCATTCCGGGAATGAGTATTCCGACATTTTTCACTCCTACGATGACCACAGAAGAATTTTTGGAAGTGATTAAGGGGACAGCCAGAGAAGGAATGGGATATGAAATTTCATGTGCCCAACTTTGCGGAAATTCACATTATCGTATGCGAGGATTTATGACTGTTCATGAACCTGAAAAATATGAAGAATGGCTTGCTGATCAAGCTGAAGAATTGGAGGAAGAGGGAGACGAGTGGGGTGATGATGATTGGTAAATTCTTACTAGTCCACCATGAATACAACACCTATTTGGCTTAGACGATTTTCTAAGTTTACTGTATTTTCAACGATAGTTCTTATATTCGCTGGAGCATTGGTAAAAAGCCATGAGGTAGGTTTATCTGTTCCCGATTGGCCAACAACTTATGGTTACAATATGTTCACTTTTCCCCTAGAAAATATGGTGGGAGGAATATTTTATGAACACAGCCACAGACTCATAGCTTCGTTTGTTGGTTTGTTATCCATAATTCTCGCCGTATGGATGGGAATAACAGAAAAACGAAATTGGATGAAAAAGACAGGATATATTGCAGTAGGTCTCGTCATCCTACAGGGGTTATTCGGCGGACTTACGGTGTTGTTTTTTCTTCCAACCGCAATTTCTATGGCACATGGAATCATTGCTCAAATATTTTTATTAATTTTGATATTTATAGCATATGTCCATTCGATCGAATATAATAGTAAAATCTCAATAAAACATTCCAAAAATCAATCCTCAATTTTGAAATGGTCAAGAATTACACTTTCCGTAATTTTCATTCAATTGATTTTTGGAGCTTGGATGCGTCATTTGAATGCAGGATTGGCTATTCCAGATTTCCCGACGGTTGGCTGGAATTGGTTACCATTCATAAATGAAGACATATTACACAGAATAAATGAATGGAGGTTTGATTACGATTTACCACTCATTTCTTCGTTTCCTGCTTGGGTACATTTATTACATCGTGTTTGGGCTATGGTAGTTACCATTTCTATTTTTATTTTTGGACATTATTATTTCAGAGGGAATCGAGACTATAACTTAACTATGATATTATTACATGTAGGGATAATATTCCAACTCATGTTGGGAGCGTTTACAATCTGGTCGGGAAAAGCTCCCATAATCACCAGCTTCCATGTTGTAAATGGAGCAGTTCTGTTGGCTTTATCCTTTTTAATGGTGCTGAGGTATTCCAACAGATTAAATTTATTAAGAAGAGAAACAGGTTGAAGTTAAACAAACAGAAGTCCACTACACAACTTCAAGGATATATTGAATTGTGTAAACCAAAAATCATGATTATGGTATTGGTGACCACATTTTTGGGGTTTTACCTTGGTGGGAATGGTATTTTTTCCTACCAGTTACTTTTAATCACCTTAGTTGGAACCGGTCTAAGTTCTGCCGGAGCAAGTGCTTTGAATCAATATTTAGAAAGAGAATCAGACAAAGAAATGGAACGGACAAAAAATCGTCCCATTCCATCCGGATTAATATTACCCTCTAATGCATTAATATTTGGAATTATCATAGTGCTAATTGGATGTATACTTCTAACCTGGAAAGTAAATTTACTAACGGGGTTTCTAGGCTTAGTGACTGCGTTTCTATATGTTTTGGTTTATACTCCTCTAAAGAAAATTACATGGCTGAATACAACCATTGGGTCCATTCCCGGAGCCATTCCTCCTATGGGAGGATGGACGGCATCCACAGGGAATCTTGATGTGGAAGCGTGGATTTTATTCGCCATTTTATTTTTCTGGCAGCATCCACATTTTTTTGCCATTGCGTGGGTATGTAAAGATGACTATCAAAAAGCTGGATTTAAAATGTTACCCGTCATGGAAAAAAATGGAACCAGAACCATGAGACAAATCATCTGGCATGTAACCTTATTAATTCCCGTATCCATGTTGTTTTATGTTAATGGAAATTCAGGATGGATATATGCTATCGGTGTATTTATTCTATCTTTAGTTTTTGCCGGATCTGCTATCCCGTTGGTATTCAATAGAACCAAAAAAAACGCATTGTTTATTTTAAAAGTATCTGTCATGTATCTACCTGCTTTGCTGATTTTAATTATAATTGATAAAGTGTATTACCATGGATTTTAAATTTCGTTTTTTCCTATTGACAATTATTTTTATCGGCTGTTCTCAGGAGCCATTACCCATTTTAGGAGAAATACCATCTTTTGAATTAACAGATAATTTCAGTGAACCCTTTACCGAAGAAACTATTGTTGGAAAGATTTGGGTGGCTGACTTGATTTTCACCACCTGTGCGGGACCCTGCCCAATTATGAGTACAGAAATGAGATCGGTCCATAAAACCTATCTGAAAAATGAAAATGTCCGTATGGTTACCATCACAGTAAATCCCGATTATGACACTCCGGATGTGTTAACCGAATATGGAAAACGATATGATGCCGATTTTTCCAAATGGCATTTTTTAA
>CAZBZK010000070.1:1530-8377 GCA_964496365.1 uncultured bacterium | reverse complement strand
TTGTCATCACCACTCCCATGAATTAATAGTAATTTACCTTTAAATTTATCTACATAGGAGAAAACAGATGCACTATCATACCCTGATTCATTTTCGGAGATTAAACCCATATATCGTTCTGTATATGCTGTATCATAGAGCCTCCAATCTGTAACAGAAGCAATGGCAACGCCTACATCAAAGAATTCTGCACCTTTGGTAAGTGCCAAAGCAGTAGCATATCCACCACCGCTCCAACCCCAAATTCCAACACGAGATGTATCTGCATACTGTAATCCACCCAAATATTTTATTCCTTCTATGTGGTCATTGATTAACCATTTACCTAAATCTCTGTATCCTTTATTTTTGAATGCTTTACCTCTGCCACCAGTTTGGCGATTGTCAATCGAAAAAATAATGAATCCATTTTTCGCCATGAGTTGATGCCATAAATAACTCCGTCCTCCCCATTTATTTTTTACCATTTGGGAACCAGCAAGTCCGTATGTATGAATCAAAATTGGATACGAACCCAAAGGATGGAAATCCCAAGGCAATGTTAATTTTCCATTTAAGGATTCACCATCAGACGTTTTAATTTTTATAAAATCTGGATAAGTCCATTTCCCTTCAATAAATGGTGTCAAATTTGGTTTGATTAATTTTCTAATTAATGTCCCGTTAATATTTTTAAATTCGATTGTTCGAGGTGATTCTGAATGGGACCATGAATCAATAAATTTTTGATTATTAGGAGAGATATTTAAAGAATGCCAGCCGGCTTCATTGGTTAATAAACGAATCTGTCCACCGTGAAAGGATACAGAATACAAATGATTTTCAATTTCCGAATTCTTCGTAGCTGTAAAATATATAATTTCTTGATCTAAATCAACTTTTATGATTCTTCTGACTTCCCAATTCCCATCGGTAATTTGTCTTATCAATTCACCATCCATATTATATTTATAAATATGGTTAAATCCTGAACGTTCTGACGTCCATAAAAATCCATTATTAAGAATTCTTAAATTATCATGAATATCAACCCAGCAAGAATCTCTTTCAGATAATATGATTTCTTTTTCTCCAGATTTTATACTAAATCGTAATAAATCCAATTGATTTTGCTTTCGGTTTAATCTAAAAATGATAATATTATTATTTTCCCATTTGGCACGAGGATAATACCCATCATATGTATCATTCAACCACATAAGACGACGGTTTTTTATATTTATAACGCCCATTTTAATGTGTGGATTTGTTTCTCCGACTTTAGGATAATATATAGATGTTAATTCAGGATATTGTTCCCTTTCATTTAACCAATGGAATTGTTTGATTTCTGATTGATTTTCTTGAAAAAAGAATATAAATCGACTGTCTGGGGACCAATGATATGCATCATATCCACCAAATTCTTCTTCATATAACCACCCAAAGTGACCGTTTAAAATAGTCTCTGAGCCACTTCTTGTAAGTTGTTTTTCATGAAATCGTAATAAATCAAATTCGTATAAATTATTATCTTCTTTTACATAAGCCAAATGGTTTCCATCGGGAGAAAATTTTACATTTCTTAATGAGGAACCTTCCAGATTTATGGATCGAATACTCTCTCTTTTCAAATCCAATATAAAGTAGTTTGCTGAGTATGAATGTCTCCATATTTTGTTTTTTCCAGACGTTAATAATAACTTAGATCCATCCTGATTGAATTTGAAAGAGTAAAGTCGAAGTGAATCGATTTTCGAGTCCAAAAAATCAAAAGGTAAAAATGATGTTGTATCGCCAAATTCGAGGTTCACTTTATAAAATGTATTAACTGAGTCCTCTTTTAATTTTTGATAAATTAAAATATCATCACTTTTTGGTATCCATTCCCATTGTCCTAACCCTTTAGATTGAAATTGTGGATTTTTATAAATTGTGTCTATGGTAGGTTCAATTCCCACAAGCAAAGATGCTTCAAAAAAACAATATAAAAATATTGCTATCATGGTTCTAATCACATCAATTTATCTGATCTAAATGTTAAAAGGTTTGGTTCCAAATGAAAAACTCTTAGGATTGTTTTACACCAATCGTTTCGGTAAATTTGCACCCATTTATTTAGTTTAAATTTAAGGAATAATTAACATGGCTTTAATGACATCAATAAGAAATCGAATGCATGTGGTATTGTGGGGGCTGCTTATTATATTTTTATTGAGTATGACAGTTGGAGGATTGGTAGGCGGTGCAGATATTATTGACCAATTATTTGGCAGAGTATCTCCTTCAAGTGCAATCGGAACCGTTAATGGTGAAATCATTTCACCGGAATTTTTCTCAAGATTAGTAAGTAATAGGATTGACCAAGCACGAGCAAATGGACAAACCATTGATGATAGAACTTTAGACCAAACTCGAAAACAAGTTTGGGATAATATCATAAGGGACTATTTGGTTGCCCAAAAAGTTGAGGAACTACAAATAGAGGCATCAAACGACGAAGTGATTTATCATTTAAAAAACAACCCGCCTGCATTTTTAAAATCCAATCCACAATTTCAAACTCTGGGTGAATTTGATCAAACAAAATATGATTTAGCAATTTCAAACCCCGAAGGACATGAGTGGGCACCCATCGAACAATTTATGAAAAATACATTTATACCGGATTACAAACTTCGACAAATATTATTCTCATCTATTTCTGCAACTCAAGATGAAATTAGGGACGAATTTATAAAACGGAATGTAGAATTCACCATTGAGGCTCTCCATATAACTAATTCTATGATTGATTCAGATTCATTAAAACCATCTGACGAAGAAATTTTAGCTGCATATAATTCACGGAAAGATGAATTTGAAATCGGTGAAACTCGTTCGATTCGTTATGTTGCATGGGAAAAAGTGCCAACTGCAAGTGATTCAGCTACTGTGAAATCAGAGGCAAGCGAATTAAAATCCCGCATCACTCAAGGTGAAGATTTTTCAGAACTCGCAAATTTATATACTCAGGATTTAAGCAACCAAGTAAATCCAGATTCGGGTAAAGGGGGCGATTTGGGTTTCATTTCAAAAGGACAAATGGTACCAGCATTTGAACAAGCTGCATTTAATGCTGAACCGAACACAATCGTAGGTCCTATTCTATCTGCATTCGGATACCACATTATTAAAGTTTTCGAGAAAAAAAATGAAAACGAAAATGAAAAAGTACGTGTCGCTCACATTTTATTAAAAATTACTCCCAGTCCGTCTACAATAGATGAACTGAAAAGAAAATCTGTTTTATTCAGTTATGACGCACAGGATTATGGATTTGACTCTGCTGTGGATTCTCACTCTGTAGAAATAAATTCTTCCAAAAGTTTAACTGAAGATGCAAATTATGTTCCCGGACTTGGATTTATGCGCAGTGCAATTCGATTCGCATATAATAATAAACCTGGGTTTGTATCAGATCCACTGGAAAATGAAAATTATTTTATTGTGACAACCCTTGACTCTATCATACCTCCAGGGTATAAACCTTTTGATGATGTTAAAAGTCGAATTACAAGAGATTTGACTAATGAAATCAATAAAAATGAAACTGAAAAAATAGCTCAGTTGCTCATGGATGAAATTAATGGTGGTAGTACCATGAAAACGTTGAAATCTGAATATGAAGGATTAGAACGTGTGGATAGTGATACTAAAACATTGAGTAGAAGCTTCAACTCCATTGGTAAAAGCAATTTTGTTATTGGTGCGCTATTAAAATCATCTCCCGGTGACATGGTTGGTCCCGTAAAAACTTCAAGAGGGTTTGCAATTGTACACTTGATGGATGTAAGTGAAATTGATTCGAGTCAATTTGAAATACAAAATGATGGAATCAGAAACAGTTTGCTCAATCAAAAAAGGAATCGAGCTTTTAATGAATGGTTAGATCACCAAAAATCAAATGCTGAAATAGTTGATAATCGAAACTATTTTTTTTAAATATCGTCAATTCTATCCATAATTAATGTCTTTATCATTCCTTGTCTAAAATATTGCCATTTGTTAAAATTGTAGAAGTCGGACCTCGTGATGGTCTCCAAAGCATTAAAACAACTGTACCCACTACAACAAAAATCGATTACATCAATAAACTAACAGAAGCACATTTTACGGAAATCGAAATCACCGCTTTTGTTCATCCTGAATGGGTTCCTCAATTATCTGATTCTTCCGAAGTTTCGGATAAAATCATTCGGGATAATCATACGACATATTCAGCACTTGTCCCCAATTTAAAAGGAGCGATGAATGCTATTAACCACAATTTAAACTCAATTTCAGTCATGACTTCGGTGAGTGAATCATTTAGCCAAAATAATACGAATTGTTCCATTTCAAAAGGATTGGATCGAATTTCGGAAATTGAAAAGTTTGCCCACGAAATGAATGTTAACATCAGAGCTTATATTTCTACATGCTGGGACTGCCCTTACGAAGGAACTATCCGTCCAAAAAGTGTTATTTCTCTCTTATCACAATTAAAAGAATATTCATCCATAAATGAATTTGTACTAAGTGACACCACAGGAAAATCCAATTCAAAACAAGTTAAAACATTGCTCGATATTGTAATTTCTGAATTTGGGTCAAGTGAACTTGCACTCCATTTTCATGATACCTTTGGATTAGCTGAAGATAATGTAAAGTGTGGGTTGGATAATGGAATTGTTGTATTTGATTCTTCCACAGGTGGGATTGGAGGCTGTCCTTATGCACCTGGAGCATCAGGAAATATCTCTACTCAAACAGTGGTGAACATTTCAGAAGAATTTGGATTTACAACCGGTATAAATAAAACGAAACTAGCAGAAGCAGGGAAATTTATTAATTCAAAATTATCTAACTAAGGTATTTCATGGATATTTTAAATTCATCAATTGATATAAATGCTCAAGAATTTTCTGAGAATTATGAGAAAAATAAAAAAGAAAATTATCATTTAAGAAATATTATAGCTGATATTGAAAAAATGGGATCTTCTGAATCTATTGGGAGACACAAAAAAAGGGGGAAATTAACGGTAAGAGAACGGATAGAGGTTTTGAAAGACCCTGATTCATTTTATATGGAATTATCTCCATTGGCAGCACACAACGTATATGACTCGAAATTACCGGCTGCTGGTCTCTTAACAGGAATCATAAAAATCCATGGTCAAAGATGTATGGTCATTGCAAATGATGCAACGGTTAAGGGAGGTACATATTTCCCACTTACTATCAAAAAACATTTAAGAGCACAAGAAATTGCTGAAGAGAACCACCTCCCGTGTATTTATCTTGTGGATAGTGGTGGTGCATTTTTACCAAAACAGGATGAAGTATTTCCTGATAAAAATCACTTTGGACGAATCTTTTATAATCAAGCAAATATGTCTGCAAAAAAAATCCCTCAAATTGCAGTCGTCATGGGTAATTGTACTGCTGGAGGTGCTTATGTTCCGGCAATGGCAGATGAGTCTATCATTGTTGAAAAGACAGGGACTATTTTTTTAGGAGGACCTCCTTTAGTAAAAGCGGCTATCGGAGAAATAAGTTCCGCTGAAGAATTAGGTGGTGCTGAATTACATACAAAAAAAAGTGGAGTTGCCGATCATTTTGTTGAAAATGATGAACAAGCATTACTTAGGTGTAGAAATATTATTGAAAATCTAAATAGCCACAGGATAACATTTAAAAAAAATTATAAATCACCAAAATATGACATAGAAGAATTGTACGGATTAATAAATTCGGGACAACAAAAATCATTTGATGTCCATGAAATCATAGCAAGATTAGTGGATGGATCAAAATTTCATGAATTTAAGTCTCGTTATGGAAAAACGTTGGTTACAGGATTTGCAGATATTTGCGGAATTAAAGTTGGGATTATTGCCAATAACGGGATTCTCTATAGTAAGTCTTCTTTAAAGGGTTCTCATTTTGTCCAATTGTGTTGTCAAAGAAAAATACCATTATTATTTCTTCAGAATATTACCGGATTTATGGTAGGTAAAAAAGCAGAAGCGGGCGGCATTGCTAAAGATGGAGCTAAAATGGTTCAAGCAGTTTCGACAGCAAATGTTCCAAAAATAACCATAATCATAGGAGGTAGTTTTGGTGCCGGAAACTATGCAATGTCAGGAAGAGCTTATCAGCCAAGGTTTTTATGGATGTGGCCAAATGCAAGAATTTCAGTTATGGGGGGAGCTCAAGCAGCTGATGTGTTAACCACTATTAAAAAAGACCAATTGGAATCCAAAGGAAAAACTCTATCTAAGAAAGACGAACTTGAAATAAAAAATCCTGTTCTAAAAAAATATGAAGTGGAAGGTCACCCATTTTATTCAAGTGCAAGATTGTGGGATGATGGAATTATTGAGCCATCCAAAACAAGACAATATTTATCAGAAGGGTTAAAAATTGTTTTAAATGCCCCAATTCAAAACTATAATTCTCCTGTTTACAGGATGTAGCCAATAAAATTCCAAAAATAGTGGACGGTATTAAATGTCATATTTTATAGTTGGATTGAACCCTCAATTCAATATATCCTTTGCCAATGAAATACACCTATTAGCTGTGTCTTTATTTATAGATAATTTTTGAGCGAGTTCAAGAGGAGTTGATTTTGAAATTTCATCTAAATTTTGATAACAGTTAAATAATTTCTCCACACGTTTCTTACCCATTCCTTTGATATCCAAAAAGATAGATTCATTAATTGATTTTGTTCTCTTCTGTCTTTGAAATGATATTGCAAACCGATGGGCTTCATCTCGAATTTTTCTTAAAAGTGTTAACCCTGAAGATGATTTGGATATAGACTGAGGTTCACTTTG
>CAZBZK010000070.1:0-1430 GCA_964496365.1 uncultured bacterium | reverse complement strand
TCCGGGGAGGTGCTTTTAAATGCAAATCTTCCTGAAGTTGTTTTAGAGATTTTGGAATATATTCCTTTCTTTTTTTCTTTTCCAACATCCATTCACCCAAAAGTAATTTTGCATTTTGGTAGGCGACTCGTAATTCCCGAGCTTTTTCACCTCGCTTTGGATAACGAATAGTAATGGATCCATTTCGCTTTTCTTTCAACCACAATTTTAATCCATCTTCGTTCGATAAAATAACGGGTAGAGAAATTTCTTTCGGTATATCAAATGAGTCTAAATAAAATTGCGTAATTAATGATTCATACGTTTCGCTAATAGAAAAAATGTATCTTAAATATATTTTTTCACGGCTGATAACTCGACCCTGTCGTACTCTGATTATCACAGCTACTCCATATCCATTCTTTTCTGCAAATGAGAATATATCCCGATCTGTAAAATCTGCCTCCACTTTTCTTTGACGATTTCTAAATCTTAAAACGGAGTTTAATTGATCTCTATATCGAGCCGCATCTTCAAATCTTTCCTCAGAAGATGCTTTTTTCATTTGACGATTTAACAATAATTCGGTTTCATTGGTTCTACCATGAAGAAAGGATTTTACAGTCGAAATCATTCTTTGATAGTCACGTTCTGAAACCAATCCTTCGCAAGGACCACCACATTTTTTAATATGATAGTCCAAACATAACGATACTTTTTTTTCTTGGATAATTTTCGAATTCAATTCAAATGTGCAAGTTCGAATTTGATATAATTGATGAATCATTTTCAGCACGACTCTCAAATGATTAATGTCTGTGTAAGGTCCAAAATATTTTGATCCATCCTTAATAATATTTCGAGTAAGAAATACTTGTGGAAACGGCTCGTTAGTAATTCTAATAAATGGAAAAGTTTTTCCATCTTTTAAGTCCACATTGTATTTGGGTTGATGTTTTTTAATGAGGTTTGCCTCAGTAAAAATTGCGTCCACTTCACTAGTGGTAATTATCCACTCCACATTTGAAATACGTTTAATCAATGACTGATTTTTGGGAGTTTGATATTTATTTTTTTGAAAATAGGAACGAACCCTATTTTTAAGATTTTTTGCTTTTCCTATGTATAAAATAGTGCCCTTTTTATCCTTGAAAAAATAAACGCCCGATAGAATTGGTAAGGATTTTAGTTTAATAGGAATTGATGATGAATGGGATTCACTCAAGTCTAAATTCATTATTTTTTTTGAGCCAATTCAACCAATACTCCTCCTGTATATTTTGGATGAATAAACGTAACCAAAAACCCTTCCACTCCTATTTTTGGTGTGGGATAAATAACCGAAATTTCCTTTTCTTTTAATTCTGAAATAGCGGACTCAATATCCTCCACTTTCAGACAAATATGATGAATTCCTTCTCCATATTTATCCAAATATTTCTGAATGGTAG
>CAZBZK010000069.1:0-8553 GCA_964496365.1 uncultured bacterium | reverse complement strand
TTGAATTTTGAATATGCGACTGGATAAATTTATGAGTTCTGTATGGAATCCTAGGTAATTCCACATTAATTTGACTTAAATTACATAATATAAATTTTACAATTATTGAATTAAATTGAAGGAAACACTATGAACTTACAAGAAAAATGTAAATTCCTTGAGGAAAGAATAAAACGATTAAACGAAATCGGTATAGCCCTTTCCACAGAAAAAGACACCAATAAGTTGTTTGAATTGATTCTTGAAGAAGCAAAAAATATAACCAATGCTGATGGCCAAACCCTTTATATGATTGATAAAGATGGTAAATTAAAATTTGAGATCATGAGGAATGATTCAATGAATACAGTCATGGGGGGCACTTCCGGTGTTGAAATCCCATTTCCTCCGGTTCCAAAATATTTTGATGATGGAGAACCCAATTATAAAAATGTGTCTGCTTATGCGGCATTAACCGGAAAAACCATCAATATAGAAGATGCTTATAAAGAAATTGGTTATGATTTTTCCGGAGCTAAAACCTATGATAAAAATTCCGGCTATAGATCAAAATCTTTTCTCACAGTTCCATTGAAAAATCACGAAAATGAAATTATTGGTGTCATGCAATTGATCAACGCCATGGATACCAAGACAGGTGAAGTCATCTCTTTTTCTCCAGAGGTTCAGGAACAAGTTGAATCCATTGCATCTCAAGGAGCTGTTTCTTTAACGAATAAACGATTGGTGGAAGAATTAAAAACATTGTTTGAATCGTTTATTAAATTAATTGCAACGGCAATCGATAGAAAATCAGAATATACCGGTGGACATTGCGAAAGAGTACCACTCATTACCATGATGTTAGCAGAAGCAGTGGAAAAAGTGGATTACGGTAAATATAAAGATTTTAAAATGACAGACGATGAACGATATGAATTATTCATTGCAGGTTGGCTTCATGATTGCGGGAAGGTAGCAACCCCACCTCATGTGGTGGACAAAGGAACCAAACTGGAAACTATTACGGACCGAATTGAGACAGTAAAAACTCGATTTGAAATATTACGGCGGGATGCAGAAATAGATTATCTGAAAAAACAACTCAATTTGAATGGAAATTCAGACGGTACAACAGAAAAACTGAAAAAAGAGTATGAAGAAAAATTAAAGCAATTAGATGACGATGAATCATTCATTGAGAAATGCAATGTTGGTGGTGAGTTTATGGCAAAAGAGCTTCAGCAACGAATCATTGATATTTCAAATAATAAATTCCAATTTAAAGGAGAAACCCTTCCATTCCTTTCAGAAAATGAAGTGCGAAATTTGAATATAGCTAAGGGAACTTTATTACCTGAAGAAAGAGAAATTATCAATGATCATATTGTCATCACCATTGAAATGCTGGAAAAACTTCCCTATCCGAAACATTTGAAAAATGTGCCAGAATTTGCTGGAGGACATCACGAGAAATTAGACGGAACCGGGTATCCAAAAGGATTAAAGGACGAAAATATGTCTGTACAAGCAAAAATGATGGCTATCGCTGATATTTATGAAGCGTTAACCGCCGCAGATAGACCTTACAAAGACGGAAAAAAGCTTTCAACAGCCATGCGCATTATGGGTTTCATGAAAAATGATTACCATATTGATAAAGATTTATTTGAAATCTTTGTAAAAGAAGGTGTTTATAAAAAATATGCAATGGATCATGTGAAAAAGAATCAAATAGACGAAGTAGATCAGGACTCACTTTTATCATGAAAAAACAAAATATATCCTCATTGAACCGTGAAGAATTGAAATCCTATTTATTTGACATACAAGATTCCATTGATGCTCATCTCAAAAATGGTAGAAGTATTGATTCATTCATCGATGATTCAGACATATTGGATGAATTTGAAAAGTGGCTACCTGATGAAGAGTATGGTATTTTTGTAATCACCATGTTAAATGGAATAAAATCTGAAACAGTAATCAACACTCTATTAGATTCATTACTGAGAAGAATTCAATCTAAAGAAGCAGTTCTTCATTCTTGATTTCGGAAATTTGTTTCCATTAAATGGGATTATCAGAATAGTCCAATTGGGATAACATCCTCTGTTTTTCACCTTTATTCTGCAACCAAAGGAACGAATAGAATTTTAATAGTATGAGAAATAAAACTTATTATTTGTCCCTTCCTTTTGAGTGGAGATTATGGACATTCCAACGAATTAGGATTTTTTTTATCCCGTTCTGGATTGGACGTTAGTGTTCATTAGCAGTTTAAATAATCGACATAATTTTTTTCGTATTTTCGTGTTCACATTATGACTATTGAAATAGCAGTTGTTTTAGGCATAATTATATTGATGTTTTTGTTATTCATTTCAGAAACATTTCCACTTGATCTAACTGCATTGATCATTTTATCTGTATTATTATTATTTGGATTTTTGACTCCTGGAGAAGCCATTCGAGGATTTTCTAATCCTGCTGTGATTACTATAGCCTTGCTTTTTGTATTGAGTCATGCAATACAAAAATCGGGGATACTGGAATTTTTAGTCATAAAGCTGAATAAATTAACCGAAACGTCCCGTTATCTGGGATTAAGTGTTTTTCTTTTATCCGTAGCATTTGCCTCCGCTTTTGTTAACAATACCGCAATCGTTGCTATTTTTATTCCTGTAACGATTCGACTGGCTCAACAATATCATCTAAGTCCATCAAAATTATTAATGCCTTTAAGCTATGTAGCAATTTTAGGTGGTACCCTCACATTAGTAGGAACATCAACCAATCTTTTGGTGAATTCAATTTATGTCGAGAATACCGGCAACACTCCTTTGGAGATGTTCGAATTTGCAAAATTTGGTGTCATTATGCTCATCATAGGCATGGTTTACGTTTTGTTTGCCGTTCCTTTTCTCATCCCTTCCCGAACCGTAACAACTAGTTTAACCCAAAGCTATCACATGGGTGGATATTTAACTGAATTAAAAATTTCTAAGGAGTCCCCTCTGGTAGGGAGAACGTGTCTCGACCGGGCAATCAATCGAAATTATGATATAACCGTTTTGGATATTCAAAGATCAGATGTCCTCATTTCAAAAGACATTCGAAACACCATTTTACAAGTGAACGATATTCTATTTGTTCGAGGTTCATTGGAAAATTTCCTCAGAATGAAAGAAGTGGAAAAAGTATCCATGCTTACGGATGAAAAATTAACTCAAGCAGAATTGGTACACGATAATAATACTTTAGTAGAATGTATTTTGACTAATCAATCGGATTTGGTGGGAAAAAGCCTGATGGAAATAAATTTCCGTCGCAGATTCGGAAGTTTCATTTTGGCTATCCGAAGAGAAGGTGCCATATTTAGACGTAAAATTGCCCATATAATTCTACGGTCATTCGATACTTTATTGGTTTATGGTTCCAGAGAAAAATTGAATGAATTGGCTACATCTGGTGATTTTATCATGATTGGGGAAATTGATGCAACCCTAAAAAAACATAGATTTTGGTGGATGAGTATTGTGGTCATTCTTCTTGCTGTAATTTTATCTGCTTTGGGCGTGTTCCCCATATTGAAAGGTGCGATCATTGGGGCTGTATTGTTAATGATATTGAGAGTTATTTCCGCCAATGAAGCTTACCAATCCATCAACTGGCAAGTTATTGTTCTCATTTCCGCATTGATCCCCATGGGAATTGTGATTCATAAAACCGGAACTGCCTATTGGATGGGAAATGGATTAATCAATTTGGTGAACCTCATAGAAGATCCGTCTTGGCATCCTTTCATTATGCTATCTTTAATTTATCTAACCACCATGATTTTGACAGAATTAGCATCCAATGCTGCTACTGGCATTATCATGACTCCCATCGCCATTTCAGCGGCGGTTCAGATGAATCTTGATCCTCGCCCATTTATCTTTGCAGTGTGTTATGCCGCTTCTGCATCGTTTATTACACCCATAGGATATCAGACCAACCTTATGGTTTATGGACCCGGTGGTTATAAATTTTCGGATTATGTAAAAGTGGGAATGCCATTATCTATTACCCTTTGGCTTATGGCAACATGGATGATTCCGAAACTCTGGCCATTTATTTCACTCTGATATCCAGATGAGTTCTCCTGAAATTAGTTCAAAATCACGTTTAAATTCATTTTTAAAAAATCCATCCAAGGGGTTATGGACATTGGCAATTCCAATCATGGCAGGAATGGGCGTTCATACATTGTACACCGTTGTTGATATGCTGTTTATTGGGAGATTGGGTGGGAATTCCATTGCCGCTGTTGCGTACAACATGCCGCTTTTCTTTTTCGTCATGGGTTTGACGTTTGGCTTGGGATCTGGAGTCACAGCATCCATCGCAAGATTCATCGGTGCAAATGACAAAGTAAGTGCAGACAATTGTGCAGAACATGCCATTGCCATGGCAGGAATAATCAGTATTCTTTTAACCGTTTCAGGTTTGCTATATGGTGAATCGATTTTATCATTTCTTGGAGCAAAGAACCAGATTTTAACGTTGAGTTGGGGTTATCTAAAAGTGATTTGTTATGGACTTCCCTGTATGGTATTCTCTGGGTTTTTTCGATCCATTTTGTCCGGGGAAGGAGACATGAAATTACCCATGATTATTACCGCACTGGGTACCGTATTAAATATCATTTTGGATCCAATATTTATTTTTGTTTTAGACTATGGTGTAAAGGGTGCAGCCATAGCAACCATGATTAGCCAAGTGGTGGTATTTTTTATTTTTATTTATATGTTAATAGTCAAAAAACATTCATATATCCAATTTAAAATGAAGGACTTTTCTTATTCAAAATCCATTATTTCAAATATCATAAGCATCGGATTACCTGCTTCTGTTTCCATGATTATTATGTCCTTTGGTCAACTGGTTTTTAATAAAATATTAACAGGATTTTCTGTAGAAGCAGTTGCCGCCTATCAAATTGGTGGGCGAATTGATATGGTTATATTTCTCCCCATAATGTCCATTGCAGCTGCCCTAACCACTTTGGTAGGCATGTTTTATGGAGCAAAAGAATTCGAAAAAATGACGCTTATAATTAAATATGGAATTTCCAGAGCTGTAATGATTACCATCGGAGGGTCCGGATTATTGATACTATTTGCTCCCTGGATTATTCAATCATTTTCTACTGAACCGGACATTCAAACTATTGCTGTATATTATTTACGGTGTATTAGTTTAATTTATCCACTAGTAGCTGTTGGTATGTCCATAGGACGAATTCTCCAAGGGATGGGAAAAGGACTGCCTCTTTTAATCATCACCAGTATCAGAATTTTGGTCGTATCCGCTCCATTAGCGGTTTACTTCACTTATGTGATGGACAAACCCTTGGAATATGTGTGGTATTCCATGATGATATCCACACTAGTTGCTACAACCATTGCAGTGGTGTGGCTAAAGAATTCCTTAAAAGAAATTGGAAATAATGGGAATAGACAATTTTTTTTCAATTCATTAATATCATCGATTATCAAAAATAATAAACTCTAATTTTGATAAATTCCGGAATTAAAAAAAATTAATCGAAATTTTTTATCAAAGGGTGTTTCCAATGGGTTGGTAGATTGTATATCTATTTCTATTATTTAGATGTCAACGCCCATGAACCATCCCAATCATCCCCCGGTGGATTTTCATGGTAAAATTCACAACGTGGAATGTAAATCCTGCTGGGGTTGGTTTTCCTTCCGGGAAACATATCTTCTAATTCGTCTGAGGCTTTAAATGCTTCGAGGGCTTTTTTCCATTCCTGATTTTTATACAACCCTAATGCTTCATGATAGGCATTCAAGATTTTGTCGTATCCTTTCGGCATATGTCCTACTTCGTCTATCAACTCATATACTTGGGCCGGTTCAGTTTTACCCATGACAACCACATAATCTAAATCCCGCCAAATAAATTTATCCTTGCATGCTTTATACGATTCCTCTGCTACTTGAATGTATACACCATATTGTTTCGCTGATGCTTCCAAACGGGCAGCCAAATTCACAGTATCTCCCATCATAGTATAGTTCATCCTCATGGCTGATCCCATATTTCCTGTTACCATGGAACCTGTATTTATTCCAATTCTATTCTGCATATTGTGAACAATTTCAGGCCAACGGTCACCCTCGCTTTTCCATTTTTCTCGAAGCTGTGCCAAACTTCTTTGCATTTTTACCGCCGTCAAACACGCACGGTATTCATGGTCATCCACAGGAACGGGTGCACCATAAAATGCCACGATTGCATCCCCGATATATTTATCCAGTGTTCCTTTTTCCTCAAGAAGGATATTTGTCATGTCTGTGAGATATTCTACCAAAAGCTCAACCAAATCAGATGCAGACAATATTTCTGAAAAAGCTGAAAAACTCTGAATATCGGTAAAAAATGCAGTATGGAATCCTTCATCACCACCTAGTTTAGGTTCCTGTTTATCTTCATACATCTGGTCAATTAGGTCCGGTGAAATGTAGGTTCCAAATGTACTTTTCAAAAATCGTTTATCCTTCTGTTCATTAATGAATTGATAAATGATGTTACTTGAATAGGTAACTCCGATTCCTACCAGTGGAGCAACAATAGGAAGCATGAAAGATTCTTCTATCCATGGAAGGGATGTGATCTCCCATAACCATTTCATATTTCCGGAAAAATATCCACATGCAACAACAAAATAAATCAACCCTTCAATTACCATTAATATTCCACCAATCACCGGCTTTACATAGGTTATAAGAATAAAAGAAATCAAGGATAAAAATGCGATCAATGCAAGGTGCTTTGTAAAGATAGATAATGATTCAGGGTCATTTGATATTCCAGTTATTTTGCCCCCAAATGTTTTGATATAATTACGATGAAGAATAGTTTGAATTGCATTAGCATGCGTTTCCATCCCTGGAGTAAGTTGGGAAATTCCTTTATAATTGTAAAAGGGTGTGGACTTGGTATCATGTAACACCTCAACATTGACTCCGATAATAACAATTTTATTATAAAATGGACTCAAGGTTATATCAAAATCGTCATTACCTATCCCAAACATTGTCATCATGTCTTGTCGTTCTTGAGGGTCTTCCATAGCCTGAATCCAAGCTGGTAATTTCCCAGGGAGAAATTGACTCATCCAATCATTATCGTCTTCAAAAGCTCTGAGATTCACTTCCTCAGTATCTAACACATGGGCAAGAGAAAACCTTGGATACGTACCCCATTCAGGTATGTTACCCGTTGAAGAAGGTATCTTAAAATAAGAAGGAGGTCCATAATAATTGATTAAAAATGTATTGGAATTTCCATAAGGAATGATATTTAACGTATCATATTCCCAATAATTCGTTCCATCTGAATTATCAACAAATTGAGGAATGACATTTTTTTCAATACCTAAATACGCTCTAACGGTCTTCAATGCTAGGCTTAAATACGCAGTAGAATCATTGTTGATATACCAAAACAAACTATATTGTCTAGAAAATCCATCTTCATCAAGCATATCATTGATAATGCCATAGTCCGTATGTTTCTTAATTTTATCGACGGGTTCTGAAATATACTGAGGAGGTCTTCGTGTTACTTCCGTGGCAATTTTTGCCGCCATAATCACTTTGGTACCATTTTCAATCAATACCTGCTTGCACGCTTCACCCAATACATCATCTCCATGACGCGGGATATATTTTTCCCGGTCTTCAGGATTCATCCCCTGAGCAAAATCATTGAGATATTCTGATTTTGTTTCAGGTGCATCAAACTGAATATCAAATACAATTACTTTCGCCCCTGCATTAGAGATATTTTCAACAACCTTGGACCATACGGTTCCTCTGGGATAGGGCCACACATCCGGAACAAGCCGATAAGCTTCATCATCGACTTCGACCAATACGATATCTGTACCTTTGTTTATCCAAGATGAATCTGGTGCTGACCATCCAGTTAGTGGACCACGAACAGTATTAAAACGAAAATCATACATTTTCAGCTCTAATCCGTCGAACATACCAAAATAATTTAAACTACCAACAACAAGAATAGAAATCATTGTCAATCCCACTCCAATCCATTTTGATTTGATAAACTTAATGATTTGATTTACCATAATAATTCCTGTTGATTATTTTCAAATTAATTATAAATCACCCAATGGGTCATATCTAAATTAATGTATTTAGAGCATTGAATGAAAAAAACAAAAAAGCCCTGAAATATCAGAGCTTTTAAAAATTCCCGGCGATGACCTACTCTCCCACGCTAGTCTCCCGCATAGTACCATCGGCGCTACAGAACTTAACTTCCGTGTTCGGGATGGGAACGGGTGTGTCCTCTGTGCTATAATCACCGGAAAAAACTTTATGGGAAATGAAAAGGAATCATTAGCAAAACCGAATAATTAATAAAGCCGTTCGGCTTATTAGTACTACTCGGCTGAATACATTACTGTACTTACACCTGTAGCCTATCAACGTCGTAGTCTTCAACGAGCCTTATCCCGATAAATCGGGAGGGAGA
>CAZBZK010000068.1:6627-8575 GCA_964496365.1 uncultured bacterium | reverse complement strand
GGATTTTCAGTCCTCTGCTCTACCGACTGAGCTACCAAGCCAACCAATTTTCAATTGTCTCCCAAATTTTGTGGTAGCGAAGGAGGAGACTGCCTGTCCGCCGAAATCCAAAATGTGCAGGATGAAGGTGGGAGCTACCAAGCCAACCAATTATTCACAAAAATCAGCCATGAAAATTAGCAGGGTATTTAACTTATACAAAAGGGTAAATTCAATAAAATATTTTTGGACTGAAGCAGAGTATTGTCAATTAAGTTTGAATAATAAATCAGTCTATTTCAATTAGAAAACAATACAAATGGAGGATTACCAATTGAAATTGGTTTTGGCTACACATAATTCAGATAAAGTTTTGGAGTTTAAAACTGGATTAAACCATGTAAATATTGACTTGTTACCCTTAGACCAATTTTGTAACATTGGAGAGATAGAAGAAACAGGAGTCACACTAAAACAAAATGCAAAAATAAAAGCAGAAACGGTGTTCAACATCACCCAAACCCCTACAATTGCTGATGATACAGGATTAGAAGTGGATGCCTTGGGAGGTGCACCGGGGGTGTATTCATCAAGATTTTCAGGAGAGAATGCCAGTTATGCTGATAATGTAAAAAAATTATTAAAAGAAATGGAATCAATCCCAATCAAAAATCGTACTGCAACATTTAGAACCGTTATTTGTTATAGAGATAAGGAACGGGAACTTTATACCGAAGGAGAAATAAAAGGAATCATTACAGAAAAACCCAAAGGACATAATGGATTTGGATACGATCCGATTTTTTATATTTCCAAATTTAATAAAACTATGGCAGAGCTAACACCAGAAGAAAAAAATACGGTAAGTCATCGTGGAAATGCAATAAGAAATCTTCGTAAACTATTGAAGGAAATCATTCAATAATAAACTAAATTAATGGAGTAAATTATAGACTAACCGATATCGTTTTTATTTTCAAAATACAATTAATTTAAATCAGACAAACATGGCTACACGTTTAGGACGGGCAATTATCCTGATAACGATTTTGGTATGGGTGAAACCAGAGCGTCTCATCGCAGCTCAGGATACCACCCAATTTAACGGTTATGGATTTCGATTAACATCGCCCCATGTGGTAAATCCATTCAAAAAGAAAATATTTTTCGGTGTTT
This sequence comes from uncultured bacterium, assembly GCA_964496365.1. Classification (GTDB taxonomy): domain Bacteria; phylum Fidelibacterota; class Marinisomatia; order Marinisomatales; family AB-629-J13; genus AB-629-J13. The sequence continues at coordinate 7,420 of CAZBZK010000068.1, read as the reverse complement.
ATTTAGATTCAATTCCAAATAAGTTGGGATTCCTCAACACACCCTTTGGCAAAGAAAAAACAATCATTAGCGTTGATTCAGAATGGAAATTCATAACGTTTACAGAATCGCTGGATGAAGTGATTTATAAGATTCCCTTTACCGCCCCTGTTGACTGGTATTTGAATCGATTAGTTCGTCATAATTATCATCAAAAACTCCATGAAATTTCTATGAAGGGAACCAAAGAATCTTCTCGAAAGGACTCCCGCAAAGGCACCCGTTCCCTGGAAGTTGTGGGAATGGATATTGGCAAACTTGGACGGGCATCTCTACGAGTAAGGGGAAATGTTAACATATCAGGAAAACTTGTTTTTCAGGATCAGGAACTAGTGCGTTCCAGTATCAACGAAACCCAAAATACTCATATTGAATTTGATCAGCGTCAAAATTTGAATATTGAAGGAAAAGTAGGTGATAGAATTACCGTACTCATGGATCAAGACTCGGAACGAGATTTTGATTGGGAGAATAATATTCGTATTTCCTATCAAGGCGAGGAGGATGATATTATCCAAAAAGTGGAAGCAGGGAATATTTCACTATCGCTTCCCGCGACTCAATATGTAACCTTTTCTGGGCAAAATAAAGGATTGTTCGGATTGAAGGGAATTTCAAAAATTGGTCCTGTTGACATCACATCCATTGCATCTATAGAACAAACTAAAAAAGAGCAACAACGTTATTCTGGAGGTTCTGAAGCTAAGTCAACCAAAATAAAAGATTATGAGTATGTTAAGAATCAGTATTTCTT
>CAZBZK010000068.1:4877-6527 GCA_964496365.1 uncultured bacterium | reverse complement strand
AGTGAAGATTTGGGATTTTTCCGACTTCGATCTCGTAGTATGGATGAAATTATCGGTTGTCACTTTGTGCTAGTGAACAGAGATAATGGTGATACACTCATGACGGTGGGTTCCGGAATTGCCTTGGGGGATACAGTGGGGACATTAAAATTGAAAATGATCAAACCTCAATCACCTCACCCCAACCATCCCACCTGGGACCTTATGTTTAAAAATGTATATTATTTAGGTACAACCAAAATCAATCGGGAAGGATTTGAAATTAAACTCGTGAATGAGCGGTTAACTCCTCCAAGCCATCTCGACCCCTTAGGTTTTCCCTATTTACGGTATTTTGGATTGGACAGTCTCAGCGAAACAGGAGCATCCATCCCAGACGACATTATCGATATGGATAATCCAAATATTGTGAATATGATGACAGGAGAATTAATGTTTCCGGCATTGCTTCCTTTTGCCAATGCGGACTCACTGAATGGCGGCAATTCGAATGAGGATTTATTCCCTGTTTTAGGTGAAGGAAAAATGTACACTTCTACCGTGAGTACTGATTATACAGGAGATCATAGATTTACCATCGAAGCTGCCTATTCAAACCCCAGTTCGTCTATCAGTCTTGGATTTATGCTGGTGGAAGGAAGTGAAGAGGTACTCTTAAATGGAATTCGACTTTCACGGGGAGTTGATTATCAAATCGACTATTTTACCGGTACCATTGTTTTGGGAGATGCAGCAACAGATCCCAATGCCAATATAGAAATATTGTATGACAAACACGAATTAGTCTCTTTCGATAAAAAATTAATTTTAGGAAGTCGAGCCCAAATGGATTTAGGTAAAAATTCATTCATTGGAGCCACTGCCTTATTTTTTGATCAGTCTGTCATCAATGAAAAAGTTGAAGTGGGGTATGAACCTACACGAAATTTTATTTGGGATTTAAACGGTCGATTCGAATTGGAAATGGATGGACTTACTCGTGCATTGGACAAATTACCGTTGATTGAAACAGAAAAATTATCCACTTTTTCTCTTGAAGGTGAAATTGCTCAGGTGATTCCTAATCCAAATCCAGTGAACAATTCTGAAACAGGGGACGATAACGGAGTAGCATACATTGATGATTTTGAAGGTGCGAAACGTACGTCATCTCCTCCAATTCAAAGGCGGCATTGGAAAGAAGCATCTGCTCCTTTATCTTGTACGGTTGCAGGAGATTCATGTAGCGTAAACAAGGATAAATTTTCACAGTCTCACCGAATGAAAACCAGTTGGTATAATCCCTATGGACAAGTCCGCACTAAAGATATTTGGCCCAATCAATCCACCTCCATCAGAGCACAGAACGAAACAACCGATATCTTAGTGTTAAATTTTGAAAAGAAATCTTTTCAGGATACCGTCCAATACGAAAAATTATGGGGGGGGATCACCACTTCTTTTTACTCTGGAGATTACGACCAGACTCAAAGCAAGTTTTTTGAGATTTGGCTGAATGGTGAACGAGGCTCATTAACCATAGATTTAGGAAAAATAAGTGAAGACAGAAACGGTGATGAAAAATTAAATACCGAAGATGTTCCCGAAGCGGGATTATCATTGGGGAATGGATTTCTGGAGGATCACGAGGATGTTGGGATTGATGGATGT
>CAZBZK010000068.1:0-4777 GCA_964496365.1 uncultured bacterium | reverse complement strand
AGTTTTTTAATTTATGATAAAATGAAAATGTATGTTTACGGGAAACCCAGCCAATTTATTCAAGGAGATAGTTCAGATGTAAATGTGTTTTTAAAATTTGGATTAGGGGATGACTTTTATGAAATTATTCAACCGGTATATGAAGGCTGGGATGAACAGTTAAATCGAAATAGAATTGAGCTGGACTTAAACTGGCTCACTAAATTGAAGGTACAAAATTCTGAAAATGTAACCAAGATTCGTTCAACGGATTCACTACAGATTGAAGAGGGTTTAAAAACCTATATTTTCACAGATGAATCTGGAGTTCCAACACATAAGAAAATCATTATAAAAGGGCAACCTTCATTATCAAGGATACAATTTTTTAAAACTGGAATTATAAATGACCATTCCATCCAATCGGTTTCAGGTGAGGTATGGCTGGATGAATTACGATTGAGTGGAGTAAAAAAAGACAGGGGAATTGCCATGAGAATGCAGACCAAATTCCACTTGGCAGACCTAGGAAACACCTCCATTGTTTACAGCAGAAAAGATGCGGATTTTCATAAGTTGCAACAAAGATTGGGGAGCAACAGTTCCAGTGAAGATATTAGAATTAATACCAGCTTTAATTTACACAAATTATTACCTAAATGGATGGGTTTGAACATTCCCTTGAGTTCATCATTTTCAAATATTGAAAATCGTCCAAAATTTTATCCGGGGACTGATATTTTTGTAGGATTGGATGAAACTCCTGATTCAATTATGACCAAAACTCAGAATGTGAGTTTTAATTCGTCTATTTCAAAATCAGGAAAATCCGACAATAAATGGATTCGAATGACTTTGGATGGCCTAAAAGGAAATTTCAGTACATCAAAATCGTTTAAATCTAGTGAAATAATGGCACATGAAGAAAGTCAGTCATATTCTGGTAAATTAAGTTATGCTTATTCCTTTGGGAGAGACAACTATATCAAACCGTTTCATTGGATGAAAAACGTTCCTTTTCTCGGGAAAAAAATGGGAGATTTTCAAATGTTTTACTCCCCATCTTCTCTTAATGCCAGCATGGATTTTAGTGAAAAATTAACAGAAAAATTATCCCGAGCAGGGGTGGAATCTCCGGATGTTTATAATTTGGGATTGAATCGTTCCTTTGGGTTGGATTATAAATTGTTCAGTAATTTTTCTGTTAAATACAATCAATCTTCGAAATCAAACATGAACGATTATCGTGGCTATGTATGGACTGCTGTTAAAAATTTAGACCCCGGAATCGTCACCAATATTACTGAAAATCTCAATACCAATTTTAATCCTGAATTATTTACTTTTTTTAAACCAAATTTTTCTTATTCTGCAGGATTTCGCTGGGATAAGCCATTAAGCAGTACAGTTGACGGAGCGGATATTGGAACACAAATTCGTTTTTCTACTAATTTCACCCTGAATCCCGTTCAAATTTTTGAATCGTTATATAAACCACCATCGAGCAAAAACTCTGGATCTTCACGAGGAAGAACCAGAACAAGAACCAGAGTGCAGCCTGAAGATGGAAAGAAAAATGAAGACAAAAATGAAGATAAAGGAAATGTAATTTTAAATGTGTTTCATGGATTTTTAAATCGGTTTGACCCTTTAAATCTTACCTATACAGAAACGGTAAATCGGACTGCGAAAGCGGTACAGGGGACAGTCCCCATTGGTTATAAATTTGGATGGCAATCTGAGCACGGTTTAAGTCAGGACTCTGAAAGTATTGGTTCCAATACAGGGAGTTATGATCATAAGCAAGATGTATCCCTTCGATCAGGGTTTAAACTGACAAAGAAAACAAGTGTCAGTCTTAATTTTGGTGAGAATGTTTCACAAACGATTAGCGGTTCCGGAGTTGAACAACGATCCATCCAAAGGGATTTTCTTCCTTGGGGTGAAAAATTGGATCAGGGAATTCCATTTTTTGGTTGGAGTATGAGAATGTCCGGACTGGAAAAATTGCCCTTTGTAAATAAGTTTGTGCGTACTGCATCTTTGGAACACTCCTTTAGCGGAAAGGAATCTAGGTCTTGGCAATTTGAGGGTGGGGAAGCAAAGACCATCAATTTACTGGATATGAGTTCATTCATTGAAGCGAATAAGGATTTTGAAAAACAAGGAAAAGTAAATGCCAGTTTCACACCCTTAATCGGAATGTCACTATCGTTAAATAAAGGTATTTCGGTTCAAATTAGACAAAATATGAGTCAATCTGTAGATGAAATGCCAACGGGATTAACTTTGAAAAAAGAACGATCTCTCACAGCCAGTGCCAGTTACAATCATAAGGGTGGATTCAAGATTCCTATTCCATATTTTGAAGATATGGATATTCAAAATAATGTGAATTTTACTTTGAACTTCGACATGAATAATAGTGAGACTTGGGGGACGAAAAATAAGACCGAGTTGGCACAACAAGCTCTGTCGTCCAGTTGGAAAATTGGAAGTCGCATTTCATATTCGTTTAACCGAAATGTCAGTGGTGGAATTATTTATGAATATCGTGAAAATGAAACCAAAACCACCGGTAGAAAAATTGACAAGGATTTTGGATTTGATATCAATATTTCCATTAGTGGATGACGAGATGAAGAATTCACACCAAAACGGAGTTGAACTCCTTTCATTTATGTCAAAAAAAAGAGTTTTGGAGTGTATTTCAAGAGATTTGTTTGGGAAGAACTAAAATGAAAAAAAATAAAGTTTTTTCTGCAAATTTCTCCGCCCTCTCATTTTTTCAAACATCCATACGAGTAGTTATACTGAATATCTCTATCCTTTTTAATATAGGATGTAATTCTGCTATACCTGAATTTTCTGGAGAATCTGCTTTTCTATTTTTAGAAAAACAATGTTCATTTGGTCCTAGAAACCCCGGATCGGAAGGCTATGAATATTGTAAAGAATTCTTGATAAAAACCTTAGAAAACTCAGCAGATTCCCTATTTACCCAACCGTTTTTACAGGCAATACCCGGAACCAGAGACACGATGGAAATGACAAATATCATAGCTCATTTTCCCGGAAGTGCAGATAATATTTTATTGTTAGGTGCACATTGGGACACTCGTCCCACGGCGGATCATGATCCAAATATTCAGAGGAGGAATGAACCCATTTTAGGAGCGAATGATGGAGCCAGCGGTGTTTCTGTACTTTTAGAAATTGCTCAAATTTTAAGTGAGTTCCCACATGAAGAAACTATTTACATTGTTCTTTTTGACGCCGAAGATTTGGGTATTGAGGGAAATCACCGAACATACGCATTGGGTTCTCAATATTTTGCAAAAAATTTACCCATACCAAAACCACATAATGCTATCATTGTAGATATGGTTGGAGATGCAGAACTTCACATTCCTATCGAACGAAATTCTTATGTGCAGAATCCTTTACTGATAAAAAAATTATGGGGATTAGCAAAGGAATTAGAATTAAACGCATTCGATAAAACTTTGCAATATGAAATATTTGATGACCATGTTCCATTGTGGGAAGAAGCTCAAATTCCTGCCATCGATCTCATCGATTTTAATTATCCAAATCGTCGATCTAATTATTGGCATACACATCAGGATATCCCTGTTCATTGTTCAGCAGAAAGCTTAGGTCAAGTCGGAACGCTTTTGATTCACTATATTTACCGTTTGTAGTATGCAGTATAGAAATTTATTAATATTTATTTTGATTTTATTTTATTCGTGTGATGAACAACCCATTTTATTGGAAGAGAATAATCACCCGATTTCAAATCCTCAATTTTTTTATATGAAAGATTCCGAAAGTTTGTTTTTTTCTGCGTTGTTTCAATCAAAACATGAAGGCAACCAGTTAACCAATACGCTGGTCCACTGGATGGGAGAATCGGAAGGCATGGGCGATACAATATTACTAAATGACAAAGGTTTACATGGGGATATTATACCGTTTGACGGAATTTATTCAAGGATTGTGGCCAATAACTCTGACTCAATAAACACAATAATCACACCTGAAATTAAGGGCGAGGTTTATTATCAATTTTTAGGACATTATGGATATGAAATAATTACGTTGTTCGAATACTCTCAATTAGATAATATCCCACCGGTAATCCAACATGTTTCTTCACTGGACACCATAGTTCGTCCAGCCGGAAGTGGATATGAATATATTTTGATTGTTGCGGAAGTCCACGACGAAAACGGTATAAATGATGTAGTTAATTGTGGATTCACATCTTTGCATTTTGGACCAGACACACTTTTAAATAATGGGGATCCAATTTGGCTTTATGACGATGGGGGAAGTGTGGAAATATTTCCCGGATTTTTCAGTGGTGATGAAACCAAGGGAGACGGACAATTCAGTATTCAAATTCCCATTTTTGGTTTAGGAAATTCCAATCCCTCACTACAAACGAAAACTGGAATTTTTCTCTGGACATTTACAGCAAAAGACAAATCAAATGAATTCAGCAGTCCTGTGGAACATACGGTGGTGGTGGAATGATCTCAATTCCATATTTTTTCATCATTTTTTTATGGGTGTCAGGAGTACATTCTCAATCTATTTTTCCTTATAAAATTGAAGTAAATGAAAAGCCAAATTTGACGAAAACACTTTCGTCAGGTTTACGGAGTAATGGAATAAGTGAAATTGTTCTTCAGGGGGAATCTACTGTGTGGTTAGGAACAAGTCGTGGAATTTCTTATATGGAAGATTCACTTCACATTTTTACTTTGGATACTTTGATGATGAAAAACGG
>CAZBZK010000067.1:0-8637 GCA_964496365.1 uncultured bacterium | reverse complement strand
TAGCACCAGTATACCCGTCAGGCCCAATGAGCCACACTTTATCTCCAGATATTTTTCCAGGATATGCAAAAAATATAAACGCTCTAGCAACCAAAGCTGGGTTAAAAATATTCATCCCCACTCCTCCAAATATCTCCTTTCCGATTACAATCCCAAATGAGGTTGCTACTGCCACCATCCACAGAGGAATGGTTGGGGGCATGATAAGAGGTATCAAAGCACAGGTTACCAAAAATCCTTCAGAAATATCATGTTTTCTTACTAAAGCAAAAACAATTTCCCAAAATCCGCCGGAAACAAAAGTAACCAAAATAATAGGCATGATTATTTTTATTCCAAACAAACCATTCTCCCACCACAAATTAGTTACATTGTTCGCAAGGGAAGATTGGTATCCTATATTGATCACACCAAAAATGTAACAAGGAATCAAGGCAACTACCACCAAAATCATAACTCGTTTTATATCCAAACTGTCACGAATATGAGGTCCTGATTTCGTTTTTTCATCGGTGCTAAATAGAATGGTTTCTGTCGCTTCATAGATAGCCCAAAATTTATTAAACTTACCCCCTTCTTCAAATTTAGGACGAATTTTTAATATGACCTTTAATAACCAGCCCATTATCCTTCAGCCTCCATTAAATCAAGACCTTTCCTTATCATTCTTCCTACGTCTGTTTTACTTGGGCAAGCAAATGAGCATAGAGCAAAATCTTCTTCATCGCACTCCCAAATTCCCAATTGTTCCATTTCTTCTATATCCTGTGCAATAATTGATCGGTAAAGTGCATTGGGATAGATATCCATGGGTAAAACTTTTTCCCATATATTTAGAGGTACCAATGCCCTATGACTTCCATTTTGAGATGTGTTGAATGGGAAAATACGGTTTCCAAACTTTAAAAAAGCAGAAGACAAACTATAACGAGACGTTGCATGTCCCGGTTTGAGCATACTCATAAATTCTCTATTGATAGAATCAGATAACACAGTGATTGTACTATCATAAAAATCCAAAAACCCGGTTTTTTGTTTAACAGTCCCTGTCAAAACATCACCGGAAATAATTCGCACCGCCTCTTTAGGTTCTTGATCTTTTAATAAATGCCGAATAGGAACTCCAGCCCTTGATTGCACATGAACCGGTTTTTGAATTTTGGGACCTCCAAGCGAAACCACCAATGATGGATCATATTTTCCTGTAAGAAATAACTGTCCCAACACAACCACATCTTGTGCATGAACCGTCCAAATAATATCTCTCGGCTTTATAGGAGCAACGTGATGGATTTGAATTCCGACATTCCCAGATGGATGGGGTCCTGAAACCGTTATTTTTTCTGCATGGATAACCTCTTTAAAAATGGAGTGGGGTTTCATTCCTAAATATAATTTACCTGAGGTTAGTTTACTGAGGACGGTAATCCCTGCTTGAAACTGAGTCAGTTTATTTTTGAGTGCAATGTCTAAATTGACCGTTAACGGAGCAGAATTAATGGTAGAAATAAAAATATCTCGTGGTTTTTCTTTTGGATTAGCTATTTTATTAAATGGTCTTTGTCGAATAAGATGGAATAAATTCCCATCTAAGATTGTATTGATAACAGTTTCACCGGAAAGAGTTTTTATTTCACTTTCTGACCATTTTTTATGAACCATTGATTCTTCATATTTGTCCAATTCAATTTCAATTTTTTCGAGAACTCTACGAGGACCGTATTGAATCTCTTTCACAATTCCACCCCCGGGGGAAGCCCATTTCAACTCCGGATTGGTTTTGTCAAAAAACAATGGTGATCCTATGTTTACCTTGTCATTTTCTCTGACTAATAATTTTGGTTTCTTACCTTTGAAATTTACCGGCAACATTGCCACGGACAGGGGAGCATTACTAGTAACTAAAAAATCCGAAGGTTTCCCTGAAATTTTTATATCATGGCCTTTTTTTATGCGGATATTCATGAACTATTCAAAATTTCAATTGAGTTTTGATGACCATTTTTCAATGGTAAATTCCTGTTGAAAACGGATAATTGTTCTTTTGCCCAAATATTTTCCATCTCGGTTTGTTTACTTCAAGGGACATCTAAAAATGATCCGCAACTAAGTTTAAGTAAATAGGCACAGCCAATGAATTTGATTTTCTAATCTTTTTTAATTCAAAATCGGGGAGTACATTTATTCTATTCATAATACTAAATATTGATTTTTCTCATCTCTTGAAACTTTCGCATCTTCAAGGTAAAAATTCAAACTAAATAGTTTGAAATAAAAACCGGAGAGAATCTGAAACCCAATCTGCAATGGGAGACCAATAAACCCCAAAAAGTAACGAAGGAATCCCCGTTCCTAAAAGCAATATGGTGGTTAATGTTGATGGATATGATAAAGACTCCGTTCGTTTTCCATCGAGGTACATTACTTTTACCACCCGCATATAATAATATAGTGAAATAACGCTATTAATCGCCCCGGCAAATACAAGCCAATAGAAAGCATTTCCCGCTTGAATGACGCTATAAAAAATATAAAATTTTCCTATGAATCCAGCCGTGGGAGGTAAACCGGTTAATGAAATCATGAATAATGTCATGACCCCGCCTAACAGCGGCATCTCCCATCCCAACCCTTTAAAATCATCAAATGATTCACCTCCATTGCATTTGTTTTTGATTGCAATCACGACCATAAAAGCACCTAAGTTCATAAATAAATACATCACCAAATACATTAAAATTGCATAGATTCCATCCTGAGATAAAAGGGGGGCTGCCATCAACATATATCCCGCATGGGCAATGCTGGAATAAGCCAACATTCTTTTTACGCTGACTTGCTGGATGGCGACAACGTTGCCCAACGTCATTGTGAGAAAAGAAAGAACGGCCAATAACTGACCCCAAGGAAGTCCAGTGTATCCAAATTCGAGATTATTAAGCACTCCTCCATCAGATAATGAATCATTAAAAAATCGAATGAGGATGGCAAAACCAGCGGCTTTTGGTGCCACAGACAGGAAAGCCGTTACAGGAGTCGGAGCTCCTTCATATACATCGGGAGTCCAAAAATGAAAAGGAACAGCAGATATTTTATATCCGAATCCTGCCAATATCAAAATCGAAGCAATGACAACCGCAAGAAATGAATCAGGATCAGCAGAACCTAAAACAGACCGTATTTCAAAAAATTTTGTTGATCCTGTTACACCAAAAAGAATACTGAGTCCGAATAACATTAATCCCGATGAAAAGGCACCATATATAACATATTTCAATGCGGATTCATTTGACCGTTTATTTTTTTTTAAATATCCTGCTAAAACAAATGAAACAATGGACACAATTTCAATGGCTAAATACACCATGATTAAATCAATAGCCGATGCCATGAGAAACATTCCAAACACCATGATTCCCAAAAGCATATAATACTCCCCCGTTCTAACAGAAGATAATTCCTCACTTTCTACACTCATTAAAATGATAAACCCAGTAGCAAATAGAACGAGGATTTTGAAAAAACGAGCAAAGGGGTCAAATGCCAATGTATTCATAAACAAGGGTGTTGCGTCAAGTTCCGGAACCAATTGAAAGGATAACAGGGTAAGAAATAATCCTCCTAATAACCATAGCCCCACTTGATGAGACTCCCTTTTTCTGATGAATAAATCAACGACCACCATCATCAAAATGGTTCCAATGAGTATAAATTCAGGAATAAAATAAGAAAGGCTTTGAATATTATTCATAAATATATTGTACCATCTTGCTCATTAAAACCCTGCAAAACCACCCAGTTGTGTTACTTGAAAAATTAAATGGTCAATGGTGTTGGAAATCACATCCAAAAAGGGTCTTGGATACACACCTAAAAGGAGAGTAATTGCGGCTAAAGGAATAACCGTAAATAATTCTCGATTATTAATCTCTGACATCTCTGTGTATTTTTCATTTAATTCCCCAAAAAAGATTCGTTTATAAGCAGAAAGGAAATATGCGGCGTTCAATAAAATTCCCAAAGTAGAAATAATCACGATGGTTTTAAAGACCGGAAAAGCACCAATAAAACACATAAATTCACTCACAAAACCGGAAAATCCCGGTAGTCCCAATCCAGCAAAAAAAGCTATCATACACATTCCAGCATAAACGGGCATTTGTTTTGCCAATCCACCGAATCCATCAATATTTCTGTGATGAGCACGATCATATACAACGCCAACTAAAATAAATAACATCGCTGAAATGGTTCCATGATTAAACATCTGAAATACAGCACCGCTTAACCCTGCTTGTGCCGCCGCTTGATTTCCACCATACATTGCCCCACCAGCGATGACTGCTGCCATCCCTAAAAGGGCATATCCCATGTGATTAATACTGGAATATGCAACCAATTTTTTCAAATCTGTTTGGGCTAAAGCACACATGGCTCCCCAAATGACATTGATTAATCCCAAGAGAGCCAGAGCACCAGCAAACCAAAATACAGCATCCGGTAGCATGGGATAATTAATACGCAATAAACCATAAACCCCTAATTTTAGCAGAACTCCTGCCAAGATTACCGAGATAGCAGTTGGTGCTTCCACGTGAGCTAAAGGTAACCAAGTATGGAATGGAAAAACCGGTACCTTTATTGCGAATCCGATGAACAGTAGAATCCAAATTACTTTGATAGCACTAAATCCCCACCACATGAGCCCATCCAATGCATCCGGTGCAATTTCCATGAGAGTAGGAATATCAAATGTTTTTCCACAATTCAGATATAGAGCAATGACCGCTACCAGCATAAGAACTGAACCTACCAACGTATAAAGAAAAAATTTAATCGCTGCATATTCCCGTTGGGGACCTCCCCACATTCCGATAAGAAAATACATAGGCAACAACATCACTTCCCAAAATACATAAAATAAGAAAAAATCCAGAGACAGAAATACTCCAATCATTCCAGTATCCAATAGAAGAAATAAAGCAAAATATCCCTTCACAGCTTTGTCAATTTTCCAACTTACAAAAATGGCTAAAAAACAAAGTAGCGGTGTCAAAATCACCATTGGCAAACTTAATCCATCTACACCCAATGAATAAAAAATATTTAGCGATGGAATCCATAAGGCTTTTTCCACAAATTGAAACGCTCCCTGTCCTGAATCAAAATTTGACCATAGCCATAATGATAGCAGAAGCTGAATTCCGGTTGTCACACCTGCTATTATTTTAATCAATACATCTTTTTCCCGGGGAATAACAAGAATGACTGAAATTCCGATAACCGGTAGCCATATTATCCAACTTAAAATGTTTTCCATCATTTTTTTACCTTAGTTAAATATCAAATATTTATGTTCTGATTTTATGATTTATATTACCTGAATCACCATTATAACAATCACACCCATCAACGCAAATAGCATATAAGTTTGCAATTTACCCGTCTGAACCGTTTGTAGTATTTTCCCAGCCCGACGTGTATTTCTGCTAAAACTATCTACAACTCCCTGATCTATTCCTTCGTAATCAACCTTCCCTGTTTTATGAGCCACCCAGTTTGCAACTCTACCAAATCCATTGATAAAATATTTATCATAAATTTCCCAATCCAAATAGGCGATACGATTCGCCAACTTCAATACTGGAGTATATAAATAACGAGAATACAATTCATCTACATAAAATTTATGATAAGACAAAAGGGAAAGTGTTTTATATTTTTCTGAGAATCGATTAGGATCCAACCCTTTTTTCAAATATATTTGCCATGCAAGAATAATTCCGGTTCCTGCGACCAACAAGGAAAGGATCATTGCAGTAATATGACTATGATGAATTCCTTCAGCAATTTCATGAGCTGAAATTGCTCCCAAAACAAATGAATCTTTCGCTTGAATAATATCAGTAAACCAACCGTGACTTGAAAATGGATTAAAATAGGGGAGCGTAAAAAAGATAAAGAAACTAAGCCCACTCAACACAATTAAAGGAGAAGTCATTTCCCAAGGAGATTCATGAATATCATCCATTAATTCAGGTTTTTGGGGCTCATTATGAAATGTCATAAACATTAAACGAAACATATAAAAAGCCGTTAACAGTGCAGCACCAAACCCAAATATTGGTAATAAAAAATGGATGGGATTTTGGGTTGCGAAGGACAATGTCCCTGCCAAAATGGCATCCTTAGATAAAAACCCAGAGAAAAATGGAACTCCGGAAATAGCCAGTGTACCAATCAACATCGCACCATAAGTAATGGGCATCTTTGTTTTTAATCCACCCATGTTCCTCATATCTTGGGGATCGGTTAAATCGTCATGTTTTTTATGCAATGCATGATGCATGGCATGAATGACACTTCCGGACCCATAAAATAAGTTTGCTTTAAATGCTGCATGAGTCACTAAATGAAAAAAAGCAGATACATAAGCCCCGGTTCCCACAGACATAATCATGTACCCAAGCTGACTGACCGTTGAATAGGCTAATACTTTTTTAATATCGTTTTGAGTCACAGCGATAACAGATGCAAATATGGCGGTAACACCACCAATATAGGCAACGCAAACCAAGGCATCGGGCGACATGATTGGAAAAAGTCGAACCATCATAAATACGCCTGCAGCCACCATGGTTGCAGCATGCATCAAAGCAGAAACGGGGGTGGGACCTTCCATGGCATCAGGCAACCAAATGTGAAGGGGAACCTGAGAAGACTTCCCCATAGCTCCCATAAATAATCCTAACCCTGCAAATGTGAGAAGGGAACCACTCAAATTTCCTGCGGAAACTCCAGAGAATACATCCCCGTAGCTGACGGACCCTATGGTCATAAAAATAATCATTATACCGATAAAAAATCCAATATCACCCACTCGATTGGTAAGAAATGCTTTGTTAGCAGCATCGGCGGCTGAGTTTTTTTCATACCAGAAACCGATGAGTAAAAAAGAACTTAATCCCACCAATTCCCAACTCATATACAGCAGCATTAGATTATTTGCAAGTACGATACCGTTCATACTGAAAGTAAACAAAGATAAATATGCAAAATAGCGAGAATATCTAGGATCCCCCTCCATATATTTTATAGAGAATAGATGGCTCATGGTTGATATTAATGCCACTACAAGCAACATGATGATGGTGATATTATCAATCATGAATCCCAAGTCAATATTGAACGCACCTAGATGAATCCAAGTCCAAAAAGATTCAATTTTAAAATCTGGATTGTAATCTAATAACATGCCTGTAAACATGGAGATACTCAACATGAGTGAAATTCCAACCGCCCCTATTGAAACCCAATCACCCTGACGGGGCAATCGTTTACCAACCAATATATTGACCATAAAAGCTGCCAAGGGTAACAGATAAATAATTAAAGCATATTGAATGAAAATATTCATCGTTTCAGATGGCTTACCTCATCCACATTAATGGATGTAAAATTGTTAAATATATTAATGACAATGGCCAAAGCGACTGCCGCTTCGGCGGCGGCCAATACAATAACAAAAATAGCAAATATTTGCCCTGAATAATTCATCCCACCAAATCTTGAAAAGGCTACTAAATTAATGTTTGCGGCATTCAGTATGAGTTCAATTCCCATAAGAACTGCGACTCCATTCCGTCTTGTGATCACCGCCAATAACCCTAACGAAAAAAGAATGGATGAAATGATTAAATAATTCTGTAATTGATCCATTAATCGTCAACTCTGGATAAAGTAGCCGCACCAATTAATGCTCCCAATAAAAGCACCGATGCAACCTCAAAAGGAATGAGATAATCTGTAAGCATTAATTTTCCAATAATTGCTACCGTTTGTTCTGGCTCTATGGCTTGACTTTGAAGCCAAGGAGTTTTCACAACCATCCAACCTAATAATCCCAAAAGAGCAACCACCAAAATACCAGCATATCCTCGTTGGATACTGGAATGGGAAATATGCACGGTTGTAATTCGATTGGTAAGCATAATTCCGAAGATAATCAATATCAAAATACCTCCAATATAAACCACCACCTGTACAGCTGCAAGAAAATCTGCCCACAAAAACACGTACAACCCCGCCACACCAAATAATGTGAATAAAAGTGCTATGGCAGAATTCAGTAATTTTTTACTATAGACTACACAAACAGCTGACCCAATGGTCAATATGGAAATAAACCAGAATGTAATTTCACCTAACATTTTCAGGTTACCGTTGAATCATTTTGTTTCTTATTCAATTTTCTTCGGATGTTTTTTTTGCAAATGAGTAAATCATATCATTTCGATCATATTGAGAAAATTCATAGTCGATAGGATGTTTATGACCGTTCGGACCTCCTGTCATATAAATACATTCTTCAGGGCATGGATAAGTACATAAATTACAATAACAGCATTCAGTCATATCAATATCAAACCGTTTCAATAGTAACGCTTTTTTTGTCCCTTTTGATGTAATTCCTGTGTGTTCTAATTCCGGAATATCGGTCCCTTTTTCCACTTTTTCTGTCTCAATTTTTATACAATCTACTGGACAGACTCGCTCACATTTCAAACATCCAATACAATCATCGATATCCACATGAAGTCGTGAGCGAATGACATTATAGTTTTCTTGCTCAAATCC
>CAZBZK010000066.1:2309-8651 GCA_964496365.1 uncultured bacterium | reverse complement strand
CGGGTGGACTCCCATGCCTATGCGGGTTATGAAATTCCTCCCTACTATGATTCGATGATCGGTAAGTTGATTGTTCATGCCAGTAACCGGGAACGAGCAATTACACGAATGCTTCAAGCTTTGGAAGAGTGTATTATTGAAGGACCGGAAAATACAATTCCTTTTCAAGAAGCAATCATGAAAGACGAAACATTTCAATCAGGAAATTTTGACACTTCTTTTTTAGAAACTTTTCAATTTAACACGTAACAATCACCATGAAAATACCCAATCAATTGATGTACACCACCGATCATGAGTGGATAAAATTTGAAAATAACCACGCAATTGTTGGGATAACTGATTTTGCTCAAAGCGAATTGGGGGAAATTGTATTCATAGAATTTCCTGAAGAAGGAGACACATTCGAAAAAGGTGACACCATGGGTACAATCGAAGCCGTTAAAACCGTAGCAGATTTCTATGCTCCCTTATCAGGAATTGTGGTAAAGGTGAACCAAGAATTAGAGAATCAGGCAGAATGTTTGAATACCGATCCGTTTGGAGATGGGTGGCTCATAAAATTGGAACCAACGAATCTAGAAGAAAAAAACGAATTATTGTCTGCAGAAGATTATCAAAAATTAATTGATTAACTAGTGTCTGTTTATTCCAAGCTTTTATCCATTTACGAAAAAAAAGGGGGAATTTTTGCGGTTCTCATTGACCCGGACCAAAAAAATCATGGAACCATTGAGTCATTGGTAGCTCAAGCAAATGAATCCGATGTAGATGTGGTTTTAGTTGGTGGGAGTCTGATGATGGATGGGAAAAATCACGAACGGGTGAAAAAGATTAAGTCAATAACAAAAATACCGGTAATTTTCTTTCCGGGAAGTGTAAGTCAATTGAACCCATATTACGATGCAGTTCTATTTTTATCTGTTCTATCCGGTCGAAATCCACATTACTTAATAGGAGAACAAGTTATTTCTGCGCCAATCATTCACGATTTGAAAATGGAAACCATTCCCACCGGATATTTACTGCTCGATGGAGGTTCTACATCTACTGTAGAATTTATGAGCGGAAGTAAACCCATTCCAATGACTCGGCCGGATTTATCGCTTGCTCATGCCTTAGCTGCTGAATATTTAGGTATGAAATTTGTCTATCTCGAAGCAGGAAGCGGGGCAAAAAAACCGGTATCAAATGAAATTATTATTCAATGTTCAAACTCACTGAAAATTCATGTCATCGTCGGAGGTGGAATTAAAACTCCGGAGGTTGCCAGAGAAAAAATAGACGCTGGTGCCGCCATGATTGTCGTTGGATCGGTATTGGAGTCGTCATCTACACCGATGTTGATGAAAGAATTTGCAGATTCAATACACAAAAAAAATAAATGATAAAAAACCAAAAAACAGAAATAGAAAGACAAATTACTCAATCCTCTAAAGTATTTAGTCAAATGATATCTCATTGCGGTGATGATATGGATAAAGCAGCAACAACCATGATAAACACAATACAAACCGGACATAAAATATTATGGTGCGGAAACGGTGGGAGTGCGGCTCAAGCCCAGCATTTATCTACCGAGTTGATTGGTGGATTAAGAGACCATGACAGACGGGCAGTTCCATCAATCGCACTGACAACTGATTCATCTTTTTTAACAGCATGGAGTAATGATACAGATTTTGTTTCCATTTTTTCCCGGCAAATTTCGGCATTAGGTCAAAAAGGAGATTTATTAGTGGGAATTACAACCAGCGGGAACTCAGAAAATGTAATTCAAGCTGTTGAAATTTCAAAGGAAATAGGAATATTCACCGTTATATTTACAGGAAAAGATGGAGGAAAAATTAAAGGAAAAGGTGACTTAACCATTACCATTCCTTCGGAAGATACACAGCGAATTCAGGAAGGGCATATCCTTTGCGGACATATTTTATGTGAATTGGTGGAAAATTCACTGTATTCTTAACCATTCATAATGTAGTGAATTTTTCAGGTAAGGTGAAACCACACGCTTGTCAATATTATGAGCTGGTCTGAAACCAATATAAAAAAATGAAAAAATATATTGAAAATTATCTTCATTTATTACGAATAAAAAATCTATCACCTAATACTATTGACGCATACCAGAGAGATTTACATAAATATAGGCTGTATCTTCTCAATCAGTATCAAATAAAAAATGTAAGTGAAATTCAACCTAAACACATTCGTATGTTTATTCAATATCTGGCGGATGAAGCCTTATCTCCCAAGACCCTTTCAAGAATATTGTCTTCTTTAAATCGGTATCATAAATATTTATGTATGGAGGAGATTAGGTCTGATAATCCAACATTGAATGTAAAAAAAATAAAAATCAGCCGATCCCTTCCGAATGTATTAACCGTTCATGAGGTGGAACAAATATTGGAAACGATAAATAACGACACCCATCTTGGCAAACGGGATTTAGCTTTGCTTGAGATTCTTTATTCCTGTGGGTTGAGAGTAACAGAAGCATGCAGACTGAGAGGGATGGATATTCTTTATGATTCTGAGATGATCAAAGTGAAGGGTAAGGGGAATAAGGAAAGATTGGTACCCATAGGGGAAAGGGCAATGAGAGTATTGAACCAATATTTGAAATTTGCTCGTCCATTTTTGATAAAAAGAGGATGTGAATCAGGAGAAATATTTTTAAGTCAAAATGGAAAACCTTTAACTCGGATGACCATTAATAATATTCTTTCAAAATATGCTTCCAAAACACGGATAAAGAAAAAAATCAGCCCCCATACGTTTCGACATTCATTCGCCACCCATTTATTGGAAGGAGGAGCTGACCTCCGAGCCGTACAGGAAATGTTGGGACATTCCAACATTGCAACGACTCAAATATATACCCACCTCGATACTCAATATCTTCAGGAAGTTCATCGTTCCTTTCATCCAAGGTGGTAAAGTATGTTGTTTAGAACTCCTCCTGAAGTTTTAGTTTTATTGGTTCCGGTCCTCTTATTTGCTTTGGTATTTCACGAATATGCACATGCTTGGGTTGCAAATAAATTAGGAGACCCCACAGCGAATCGGATGGGAAGATTAAATCTGAATCCATTATCTCATTTAGATCCAATGGGTTCTCTCATGATCTTATTTGTGGGTTTTGGTTGGGCAAAACCAGTTCCGGTTGATACTAGATATCTTCAAAATCCAAGAACGGACATGATGAAAATTGCTTTTGCAGGTCCAATCGCAAATATTTTATTAGCATTTATTGGAGGAACCCTCATTCGTTTTCAATGGGTGGATGGGTCATTATTTCTGATGTTGTTATTATTTACTCAAATAAATATAATGTTGGCGGTTTTCAATATGATTCCAATCCCTCCGCTGGACGGTTCACAAATCTTTTCCGGACTTATGGTTCGAAAAAATCCGGATTTAGTAATGAAACTTCAAATGTACGGACCACAAATTTTGTTTGGACTCATTTTAATCGGATACCTAACCAATATTTCTCCACTATGGTGGATCATGAGTCCATTTGTTAATTTCTTTTTATTCTTATTTGCAGGAATATGAAATATCAAAAGACCTCTTCTAAGTTTAAGAGAATTATTAAACGGAAACATAATCCACGGTCTCTGTTGTGGACAACGAGTATGCTTATGGCAGTCATAGGATTAATCATTTATTTAAATTTAAAATCAAGAGGGATGTAACCCATGTCAGGATTAGTAGAATGCGTTCCAAATTTTAGTGAGGGTCGAGATCAAACCAAAATAGACCAAATTATAGATTCAATAAAAAGTGTGGAGGGAATTACAGTTTTAGATGTTGATCCCGGAAAAGACACAAACAGAACTGTTGTTACTTTTGTTGGAGAAATTTTGGCTGTAGAGGACGCCGCATTTTTAGGCATTAAAACAGCGGCATCCATTATTGATATGAGAACTCAAAAAGGTGCCCATCCTCGTATGGGAGCCACAGATGTATGTCCCTTTATACCTGTGAGTGGTGTTTCTATAGAGGAGTGTGTTGCATTATCTGAACGTGTGGGAAAACGAGTGGGAGACGAATTGAATATCCCTGTTTATTTATATGAACATTCAGCCAAAACTCCCAACAGGAAAAACCTCCCTGTGATTCGGGAAGGGGAATACGAGGGATTCAGTAAAAAAATAAAAGATCCACAGTGGAAACCGGATTTTGGCAACGCTGAATTCAATGCAAAATCCGGTGCAACCGTATTGGGATGTCGTGATTTCCTCATTGCTTACAATATAAATCTGAACACGAAAGATACCCGTTTAGCAACTGACATTGCTTTTGAGTTGAGAGAAAAAGGAAGATCTAAGCGTATTCCAAACCCTGAGTCTCCAAACCTATTGGATGGAGAAATTGTTCGACATAAAGATGGTAAGCCTGTAAAAATTCCCGGATTGTACAAGGATGTTAAGGCAATTGGGTGGTTTATGGATACGTTCAATCGGGCGCAGATCAGCATCAATTTTAATAATTATAAAGTATCTACAATTCACGATGTTTTTGATTCTGCTTGTAAATTAGCAGTTGAGAGAGGAATTCGAGTTACAGGCAGTGAATTGGTTGGATTGATCCCGTTGGATGCGATACTAATGGCAGGAGAACATTACCTGAATAAACAAAAACGTACTTGCGGAGTTTCAGAAAAAAATATCATCGAAACAGCTATTCAATCATTGGGATTAAATGACGTGGCCCTCTTTCAACCGGAAGAAAAAATAATCGAATATGCTGTCAAAACCAAAAGACGATATTTAATAAATTTGACTTCGGTAGAATTTGCAGATGAATTAGCATCAAACAGTCCAGCCCCCGGTGGTGGAAGCGTTTCGGCTTTGGCAGGGACTTTGGCAGCAGGACTTTCGTCGATGGTGGCAGCACTTACCCATGAAAAAAAGGAATATTTTGATAAAAAACCCCAAATGGAATCGTTGGGTATTCAAGCTCAAAAATTAAAAACCACATTACTTTTTCTTGTGGATGAAGACACAAATGCGTTTAACGATATTTTAAATTCAATGAGACTCTCTGCATCAAATGATGAAGAAAAAAGAATTCGAAAGAACGCTATTTTAAACGCCAATCGGCATGCTATTGAAATCCCCTTAAAAGTTGCCGAAACTTCTTTTCAGGTCATGGAACTTGCAGCAAAATTAGTTAGAGAGGGTAACCCCAATTCTGTAAGTGATGTGGGAGTTGCGGGAGAAATGGCGTTGGCTGCCGTTAGGGGTGCCTGTATGAATGTGCAAATCAATCTTGCAGGATTCTCTGGAGATGATGCATTTGCAGAAGATGCAAATTCAAAATCAAAGGCACTGGTTTTGAAGGCGGAAAACCTCAACGCTCAAATTTATTCTGATGTTCAAAGCGTTATTGATTCTTTATGAGCGGTAAAATCCATATTTTATCCGAAGATATTCGGAATAAAATTTCAGCAGGGGAGGTGGTGGAACGGCCTGCATCTGTGGTGAAAGAATTGATGGAAAACAGTTTGGATTCCGGAGCGACAGAATTATTTATTACGATTGAAAACGGAGGACATTCTCTCATTCAGGTTTTGGATAATGGTCATGGAATTTCACCTGACGATTTACCCGTAGCAGTACAAAGGTATACAACCAGCAAAATTCAAGGTGTGAATGATTTATTTAAAATTGATACATTAGGATTTCGGGGAGAAGCCCTAGCCAGTATTGCATCTGTTTCAGACATGGTTGTGCACTCCTGCGATGGGAATCATCCTGGAGGAAAAATTATCGTGAAAGATGGTAATATTTCAGATGTAGAACCGGCACCAGATATCAGTGGGACTCAAATTTCTATCCGTAGTCTGTTTTATAATACACCGGCAAGACGGAAATTTTTAAAATCTCCAAAAGTGGAATTAAGAAAAATTGTTGAGACCGTCAGACAATTATCCTTGGGAAATCCTGAATGTAGTGTTTCATTAATTGCCGATGAAAAAAAATTATTACAGACCCAAAATGAAACAATAGTCGAAAGAATAAATTCCCTTTTTGATACAACTTATGGAGATAATTTATTAAAAGTCTCTATGGAAAAAGGTGATTTTAGCGTTACAGGTCACATCGGAAATCTAAATTTAGTTCGATCCAGACCCGGAGAACAGTACATTTTTCTAAATTCACGATTTATTAAGGACAGGCTATTGAATTCTGCGGTGTATTCCGGTTACCAATCTTTAGTGAAGAGAGGAGAGTATCCGTTTTTTGCCTTAAATATATCCATGCCTGTGGATCAGGTTGATGTGAATGTGCATCCTATGAAAACGGAGGTCAGATTCAAAGATGA
>CAZBZK010000066.1:0-2209 GCA_964496365.1 uncultured bacterium | reverse complement strand
CAGCACAATCCTTCGCAAGGATACACGGGTGTATCCAATGGTCATTCACACGTGCCGTTTATGGGTAATAGATCCCAAAATCCGGAAGTAGAAAAAGCCAAAAATTATGCTTCTGGTTTAGCTGTAAAACAAGAAGGAGTCGAATCGTTAACGTCAGGAAAAATTTGGCAAATTCATAATAAATATATTTTATCACCTGTGCAAAGTGGCATGGTTGTGATAGACCAACATGTGGCTCATGAACGGGTTTTATTTGAAGAAGCATTAACTGCATTTGAGCAGAATCATTTACCATCTCAAACTCTGCTATTTCCAGAAGAAATGACATTTTCTCCTGATGAATATTCTGTACTCCTTGACTTATTACCCTATCTGGAGAAAATTGGATTCAGATTAAAGGAGGGAGAGAATTCCAATATTATTTTAGAAGCAGTCCCATCGGATATGAGTCTGGGGAATGAGAAAACCATCATTCGAAATATTCTGGATCATTATTTGGAACATGGAAAAGAATACAGTTCAACTCAGGAAAGTTTAGCAGCCTCCTATGCTTGTCACGGTGCCATAAAAGCAGGAGATCCCCTGACGTTTGAGGAAATGCAGGAATTGGTGAATCGTCTCTTTTCCACGGAGCATCCTTATTATTGCCCCCATGGTCGCCCCATTATTGTTCAGCTATCTTTGGAAGAATTGGACAAGCGGTTTGAGAGGATATAACTAAATTAGATATCCGTTTTTATGGATATGACTGAAACGGATATTTGTCATTGCGAATGAAATGAAGCAATCTTCAGAAATTGGGTGGAGGTGAAAACTATTTTGTCTGATCAAGTTCGATTAGATTGCTTCTCCCGATAAATCGGTATGGCAATGACAAGGAAAATGTTACATTGAGTAAAACCGAAGGCTTGTTATCGATATGGAACGAGGAGTGAATCGACGAAGTTTATCCGTTGATTTTGTAAAATGAAATGAAAAAAATTACTCCTATCGGTTCTCGATGAAATTTAATTTATTCAAAAAAAAATTAAAACCGTTTTCATTATAATAATTCCGTGTTTCTGCGGATATAATGGAACCCAATTTTACTCTGTAGTCTGATAGTTTGAATGCACTAAGGACATTTTTTAACTTCGAAATATTCTCCAGGGGTAAATTTATTTCCACACCCAAACGAATCAGAAACTCAATATCAAACGCATCTCTGATTTCTTTTCGATTCAACAATGCATTCGTTTTTAACTCCATCATTTTTGGCAGCCGGATAGTGGTAACCATGACTTGCTGATTTGCAAACCGTGACCATGCGATAGACTGTTCTGTTTCCGAATACTGATGGGTCAAGTTAATTTCAATTTTTAATTTTCTTGGAAACTGTGGAGATGCTATTTCCATTAACAATGTATTCCTTTTTTCCCTAAAATCACGAATTTGATAAAGTGGGGCAATTTTTTCTGAAAGTAACTTGGAAATAATGTCTTTGTTTTCTTTTTTTTTCAAATAAAAATCAAGATCTACAGAATATCGGTTTAATTCATGGCAGAGCCGTAACATCGTTCCACCTCCAAAAACAAGTTTTTCCAGTATCCTTGTACTTTTCAATTCAGAAAGTACCTGCATTTCAAATTGTTCATGTTGTTCAAATATTTCCATATTTTTCCCACCAAGTCTGGGTTTTTACTGGACACTGCGACAACCATGTGTTCAATGAGATTGAATTGATTCTCTCCGCATCAAGAGCGAAGAAATCTAGTGCATATTTACCAAAAGAACATAAATAAATACAGTCTGCCAATGCTTTTTCCGGCGAAGCGATAAACAAACCGTTTTGCTTTGTGAATCCCCTGTAAAGTTTCCTGTTTATTTTAGTATAAATGAATTGGTAATCTTCTATATCCTTAAAATATGTTTTTGTAACAGCAATAGATTCAATTCTTGATATTGGAATTTGTGTAGTTAATTCATAATAAGCCAAAGCAGTTAAGAGAGAAATATAAGAGGGTACCTGAATTCTGTTCGCCAGTTTGAGTCGTTCCTCCCAATTCATAACATTCCAATCTGAACGTAAAATGTACAAATTATTTTTCAGCCGAATATATTCCCCCGATCTTGCCTTGCGGACACAATATCCTCTGGCTGATTCCCGGGAAATCCCTCGTTCATTTACAACTTCATCAATTGAAAAGGGAGATTGAATTGTTTTTTCTTT
>CAZBZK010000065.1:0-8690 GCA_964496365.1 uncultured bacterium | reverse complement strand
CAATAGTTTGTATTTCACATGATCGTCATTTTCTGAATAATGTAACCAATCTCACTTGTGAAGTGGGCGGTGGTGGCATCCGGACCTTTGAAGGGAATTACGAATATTACGAATGGAAGAAGCGAGAAGAAAAATCGGCTGAACCAATCGAAACAGCAGTAAAAAGCGAATCCAAAGGGAAGTCCAATTATAAAGAACGGAAAAAGATTCGAAACCGATTGGTATGGATAGAGAAACGGTTTAAGTCCATCGAAACTGAGCTGGAATCGCAGCGGGCCATTACGCAAGATCCTGCTAATGGGGATAATTATGAATTACTCCAACAAGCCATGGATGAGATGAATCAGCTGGAGGCAGAATATTTAGAATTGATGGAAGAGCAGGAAGGATTAACGAGTTGAAACCGTTGAAAAGGTTACAGTCCGTTTGTATTATTAAAATACCGGTGAAGAATTTTATCAAAATAGATAGAATTTGTTTAGCGTTCTTCGAAAAGAATTGATAGTATCACCACGGAAAAGAGTCTTATTTAGAGTCCATAAAGCGTATTATCCTTTTCAAAAATTAATTTAAATGATGTTCACATAGGAAAATTTTAAAACTATTTACAAAATGAAAACGAATAAAAACATTTTTAATACCATAGGTTTACAGATAGAAATTCAGAAAGCAATTAAGGAATTGGGTTTTGAGAAACCAACTCTCATTCAGGAACGAACCATTCCTCATTTAATGGCTTCAGACCAAGATATTATAGCCACTGCTCAAACAGGAACAGGTAAAACGGCGGCTTTTGGGTTACCCTCAATTCAACTAACTAAATTTGAAGACAAAAAAACACAAACACTAATTTTATGCCCTACCAGAGAACTTTGTGTACAAATCACAAAGGATTTAAATAGTTATTCTAAATATATTAAAGGAATAAATATTGTTGCAGTTTATGGTGGTGCAAATATTGAATCTCAAATGAGGGCTATTAAAAAAGGGGCACAAATTGTGGTAGGGACCCCCGGAAGAACAAAAGATTTGATTAAGCGAAAAAAATTGATATTGAAGGATGTGAAACGGGTCATTCTTGATGAGGCGGACGAAATGCTTTCAATGGGGTTTAAAGAAGACCTTGAAACCATTTTGTCCAAAACTCCGGATAAAAAACAAACCCTTCTATTTTCAGCAACCATGTCAAAAAGAATTATTGCAATCACCACAAAATATATGAATGATTCTATCAAAATATCAGTCTCAAAAATGAATATGGGTGCTGAAAATGTGAAACATATATATTATATGGTTCATTCTTCAGATAGGTATGAAGTACTAAAACGAATTGCGGATAGCAATCCAAATATTTATGGAATTTCCTTTTGTCGAACTCGCAGAGAAACAAAAGAGGTTGCCAATAAATTAATGAATGATGGATACAATGCTGATACCATTCACGGTGATTTGTCTCAAGCACAACGAGATGAGGTCATGGGAAAATTCAGACAAGGGCGTTTGCAAATATTGGTTGCCACAGATGTTGCTGCAAGAGGATTGGATGTAACAAATCTGACTCATATTATCAATTATAATTTGCCGGATGATCCTGAAGTATATATTCACAGAAGTGGTAGAACGGGTCGTGCAGGGAAAAGCGGAGTGTCTATTGCGATTATCCACACACGGGATATGAGAAAAATAAAAGATATTGAAAAATTAGCTGGGATTACATTTTCCAGGGAGTTAGTTCCAAGTGGTAAAGATATTTGCAAAAAACAACTTTTTTCTCTCATAGATAAAATCGAAAAAGTAAACGTTGATGAATCCCAGATTGAACCATTTCTACCTGATATTTATTCAAAACTTGAATGGCTAGACAGAGAACAACTTATCAAACATTTTGTTTCCGCTGAGTTTAACAGATTCTTATCCTATTATAAAAACTCAAAAGATATCAATATCTCAGGCAAAAATAACAAACGAGAAAAACGTAAAAAAAGCGAACGGAGAAAAACTCCTTTTTCAACTATATATATCAATATTGGTTCAAAAAACAAACTGAATCCTGCACGATTAATGGGGTTAATTAATGAAGCGTTGGGGAATCTAAATGCTGTCATCGGAAAAATAGATATAAAAAATAAGTTTTCGCTTTTTGAGATTGAAGATAAGAAAAAAGAAAAACTAATTAAAGGATTTAAAAACGTAAAATTTGATGGTATCTCAATATCGATTGAGATTTCTAATGAAAAACTCCGAGATTCATTTTCAAGCGGAAGTGGAAAAAAAAGAAAAAAAAGACGAAATGGAAATAACCGATTTAAAGAAAAGACCTTCAAGAAAAATAAAGGCAATCGCAAAAAGAGATACAAAAAGAAATAATTTTATTCTTAGTTTGAAATTCACCAGATGAGAAAAGAAAATTTTAGAAATATTGCAATCATTGCCCATGTTGACCATGGAAAAACAACCCTTGTGGATGGAATGTTGAAACAGAGTGGTACTTTTCACGAGCATCAATCGGTTGAAGAACGAGTCATGGACTCTATGGATATTGAAAAAGAACGTGGTATTACCATCACAGCGAAAAATACTGCAGTATATTTTGAACATATCAAAATAAACATTATGGATACTCCTGGGCATGCGGATTTTGGCGGGGAAGTCGAGCGGAGTTTAAATCTGGTTGATGGTGCATTATTGCTCGTGGATTCCAGCGAAGGACCCCTTCCTCAAACTCGATTTGTTTTGAAAAAAGCACTTGATAAAGAACTCCCAATTATTTTGATTATCAATAAAATCGATCGTAGTGATTCACGAATTGATGAGGTTGTTAATGAAGTGTATGATTTGTTCATCGATTTAGATGCGACAGACAATCAGATTGAATTTCCAATTCTTTATACAAACGCAAAAGAAGGGGTTGCCCACAAAAAATTGGGAGATGATTCAACATCACTCATACCGCTGTTTGAAACCATTGCAACTAAAATTCCGGGTCCAATTGCAGGTGATGAACATATACCACAATTCTTAATCTCAAATTTAGATTACGATTCGTATGTTGGACAAGTAGCGATTGGTCGGCTGAACAACGGTATTTTAACCATGAATAAACCTTATTCGATTTGCGGGAAAGACAGGATCACTCATAACCATAAACTTTCAGCAATTTACACGTTTAAGGGATTGAAGAAATTGCAAGTAGAAAAAGTAGAATCCGGTGATATTATAGCTATTGCCGGTTTAGAAAAAATTACCATTGGTGATACGATTTCTTCAAATGACGAGCCACTCCCATTACCAAGAATACAAATTGATGAACCAACGGTTTCTATGTTATTTTATGTAAATAACAGTCCATTTGCAGGGAAAGAAGGAAAATATCTCACAACCCGACATATTAGTGAACGATTGAACAAAGAAATATTGAGTAATGTGTCTTTACAGATTTTATCTACAGAAAGGACAGATGTTTTTGAAGTGAGAGGACGTGGTGAATTACAAATGGCCGTTTTAATCGAAACCATGCGCAGAGAAGGATATGAATTTATGGTGTCCAAACCTCGTGTAATTACGCACAAAGAAAACGGTAAAGTTATGGAACCCATGGAAAAAGTATTTTTGGATATTCCCGAGAATAAAGTCGGTGTAATCACTGAAAAATTATCCATACGAAAAGGAAGAATGACCAATCTACAAAACCATGGACATGGTCGAGTTACCATGGAATTTTCCATTCCCTCCAGAGGATTGATTGGATTTCGCAGTCAGTTTTTAACCGATACACAAGGTGCAGGAATCATGAATAAATTATTCGATGGATACGCACCGTGGTTTGGGCGAATTCCACAAAGAAACAGTGGTGCTCTTGTCGCAGACAGACCCGGAAAAGTTACTACCTATGCTTGCTTAGGAATGGCAGATCGGGGAGAATTATTTATAAATGTAGGGATAGAAGTTTATGACGGTATGGTAATTGGAGAAAGGAATCGTACCGAAGATTTAGTTGTAAATATTGTTCGAGAGAAAAAATTGACAAATATGCGGAGTGCAACATCTGATGCAACCGTTACGTTGCGTCCTCCAAGACAACTTTCTTTAGATCAATCCATAGAATTTATTGCAGAGGATGAATTGGTGGAAGTAACCCCTGCTTCCATCCGTATGAGGAAAATGGAATTGGATAAACACAAAAGGAATTCACAAAGGAAAAAGGAAAAATATTCAGATGTCTTATAAGTATATTGACTTAATTACTGTTTCCGAAATATGTTTTTGATTTAGCTAAATTTTTATTCCAACTTTCCCTAACACAAGAATCATAAAGTAATAACAAAATACAGTTATGGAGATTGAAATTCCGAGACTTGGGTAAAACCCAATTCCCTTTTTTATAAGAATGGGTAAAGTGATAAACAGAGCTAAGGAAGGAATGACCAACCAAAAAACACTGGAAGAAAGATCAGAAATTTTATCCACGTCTTTCGTGTCATAATAAAGCCAAAAAAATCCCAATACAGAAACAAGGGGAATGGATGCAAGAATTCCCGCCATGAAAGTACTACGCTTTGCAATTTCTGAAATGGCAACAACCAATCCGGACGTGACTAATGTTTTGATAATGGTGTACATCATGGTTTTTTATGGTAATGTTCAATAGGTGGGCATGTACATATTAAGTTTCTATCTCCAAATGCATTATTCACTCGTCCGACTGCAGGCCAATATTTGTGATCTTTTAACCATGTTGCTGGATATGATGCTTGTTGTCTTGAATATCTATGATCCCAATCATCTGATGTAGCATGCGGGGCAGTATGAGGGGCATTTTTTAAAACGTTGTCTGTTTTATGAGCTTGACCATTTTCCACAGCCATTATTTCTTTTTTGATAGATATCATCGCATTACAAAACCGATCAAGTTCCGATTTTGATTCACTTTCAGTGGGTTCTATCATTAGTGTACCGGGGACAGGAAAAGACATGGTTGGAGCATGGAATCCATAATCCATGAGACGCTTAGCTACATCCTCTTCAGAGATGCCTGCTGAATTTTTAAATTCTCTCAGATCAATGATGAATTCATGGGCATTAAATCCGCTAACACCACGATAAAGAATGGTAAAATGTTTTTCAAGTATTTTTGCCATGTAGTTTGCATTCAAGATAGCAACTTGAGTTGCTTTTTTGAGTCCATCCCCACCCATCATTGCCATATAAGCCCAGGAAATGGGAAGAATACTACTACTGCCAAACGGTGCTGAAGAGACAGCATGAATAGCCAGATTCCCATTCGTGTTAATTTGGGAATGACCAGGGAGAAAAGGTGCCAAGTGAGATTTGCACACGATTGGTCCCATACCAGGGCCTCCTCCTCCATGAGGGATGCAAAATGTTTTATGAAGATTTATGTGCATGACATCACCTCCAAACTCTCCCGGTTTGCATAGACCTAACATTGCGTTTAGATTTGCGCCATCTAAATAAACTTGTCCGCCATGCATATGAACTATTTCACAGATCTCTTTTATGGTGTGTTCAAAAACACCATGAGTCGATGGATAAGTAACCATCACGGCGGAAAGATTGTTAGAGTGGAGTTCGGCTTTTTCTTTTAAGTCTTCCTTTGAAATATTTCCATGTTTATCACATTTTACCACAACCACTTTCATCCCAGCCAATATTGCAGATGCAGGATTGGTTCCGTGTGCAGATGCAGGAATTAAACAAATATTCCTGTGGCGATCTCCATTGTTTTTATGAAAAGCTCTTATAATTAAAAGCCCTGTATATTCACCTTGAGCTCCTGAATTTGGTTGCATGGATATATCATCAAAACCGGTTGATTCCACCAACCAGTCTCCTAGTTCCCTTATGAGTTTTCGATATCCTTTAGTTTGAAGATCAGGAGCAAAGGGATGGATATTAGCAAATTGTGGCCACGTGACAGCTTCCATTTCTGTTGTTGCATTCAGTTTCATGGTGCATGACCCTAGAGGAATCATGCTGGAATTAAGAGAAAGATCTTTCGCCTCTAATCGGTGAAGGTATCGAAGCATTTCTGTCTCAGATTGATAAGAATGAAAAACTGGATGTTCTAAAAATGTGGAAGTTCGAGTTAGTTTTTTTGAAATTGAATCATGAAGGGTATCATTCAAATCTGCGTTAAAAATCGAAAGGAGTTCAGTGATTTGATTTTGAGTTGTAGTTTCATCAATAGAAATTCCAACTATTTCATCACCGTAATTCCTTAAATTAAGTTTAAAGGATTCCGCTTTTTTCTGCCAACCGTTGTCAGCTTTAAACTGAATGGTATCAAAAAATTGATCATGAATTAATTCAATTCCGGATTTTTTTAAAGAGCTTGCTAATGTGCTTGTAAGAAAATTTACCTGTTTAGCAATGTTTCTCAATCCATTGGGTCCGTGATAAACAGCATACATCCCTGACATAATTGCCAATAAAACTTGAGCTGTACAAATATTGGACGTAGCTTTTTCCCGTCGGATATGCTGTTCTCGAGTTTGGAGTGCCATCCTCAATGCATGATTTCCATGTTTGTCTTGGGACACACCAATTATTCGTCCGGGGATTTTTCGCTTAAATTGTTCAGTTGTAGAAAAAAATGCAGCATGGGGTCCGCCAAATCCCATGGGAACTCCAAATCGTTGAGAGTTGCCAACAGCCACATCAGCTCCCATTTCTCCGGGAGGTTTTAATAACGTAAGTGCCAGTAAATCGGTGGCTATACATACAAAAGTTTTATTTTCATGAGCTGATGCACATAACCCTGAAAAATCTTGAATAAATCCATTGGTATCTGGATACTGTACCAATGCACCAAAAACATTTTCACCAAATGAAAATTTATTATGATTAGAAATCGATAAGGTTATTCCAAGAGGTTCAGAACGGGTTTTTAAAACAGCAATGGTTTGTGGATGGCAATTTTCAGAAACTAAAAACGTTGTTTTTTTCAAATCTTTAGTTGAATTATAGAACATAACCATAGCTTCAGCTGCTGCGGTTGCCTCATCTAATAATGAAGCATTGGACAAAGGAAGTCCGGTCAAGTCTGAAACCATGGTTTGAAAGTTTAGCAAAGCTTCCAACCGTCCTTGACTAATTTCAGCTTGATAAGGCGTATATTGTGTGTACCAGCCGGGATTTTCTAAAATATTCCGTTTGATAACTCCAGGGGTAATGGTGCCATAATATCCCATTCCAATATAAGAACGATACACCCTATTTGCGTTTGCAAATTCTTTCAGCTTATTTAGGGTTTCTGATTCTGAATTTTCCGGGGGAAGATTAAGTATAGATTTAGAAAGAATATTTTCAGGAATTACGGCCGCAGATAGATCTTCCAGGGATGAAAACCCTAATTCGTTGAGCATGAAATTGATTTCATTATTCCTAGGTCCAATATGCCTCGAAATAAAGGGATTGATATTATTTTTTGATGGGTTCATTTTAAACCAACAATTTAAAATTTAATTGCAATTGATTAATAAAATAAAGAAGACAAAATATC
Source organism: uncultured bacterium (assembly GCA_964496365.1). Lineage (GTDB taxonomy): Bacteria > Fidelibacterota > Marinisomatia > Marinisomatales > AB-629-J13 > AB-629-J13. The sequence continues at coordinate 1,168 of CAZBZK010000065.1, read as the reverse complement.
ATCATTAACTGTGATTGTTTTCAGGAAAATGAATTAAATTTGTTCTGTTATTTTAATGAATATTTAGATTGTTTTACCAAAAAAAGAAGTGGATATTTTATTCGTCCAGGAAAAAAGATGTCGGAATTTTAATTTTGCCAATAAGTTTTCAGTCTTATTCATTAATAGTTTTTGCACCGATTTAGGTGCATTTTTGTTTTAAATAATAAAGGAAAAATATGGACTCAGTTTACCAATTGAAACAACTTCAAAACATTGACGATAGCCTCTCTGAAATTCGCAGTTATCTGGGAGATTTACCTTTAAAGGTGGATGAATTAAAATCAAAAGAAATTCAATTAAACACTGAATTAGAAAGCGGAAAAGACAGATTAAGACGCATAGAGATTGAATTAAAAAAAATAGAAGGCGACTTAATTGGCTCCAAAGAAAAAATTGATTCATTGAAAGATCAATTATTTAAAGTGAGCAATAATCGCCAATATGATGCATTGATGGTTGAGATTGATCATCTAAAAGAATTGATAGATAAAATGGAAACAACAGATCTGGAATTATTGGAAGAAAAAAGTCAATTAACTGAAAAAGTTAAAGTACAGGAGGAAAACTTAGATGAACTGACGGTTGATTTATCCGTCAGAAGAAAAAAACTCGAATCCACCATTGCAGAATCTGGAGACAGAAAAAAAATATTAGAAGAAGAGAGAAAAAATAAACGGGATGGGATTCCTTCAACATTATTAATTCAATACGATCGTATTTTAAAAGCAAAAAAAGGATTGGCAGTTGTTCCGGTGAATGGTAAAGCCTGTGAGGGATGTGGTTCAACTATTCCTCCTCAAATTATCGCTTATGTCAGGACAAAGACCAATTTGTATAATTGTGATGTTTGTGGTCGATTTCTATTTTGGGAAGATCAAAGTACTGAAACTAAAAGTTGAGTCGGTTGGATGGTTACCCTGACCTTAGGGTTGGGGAGGAAAGTCCGAGCACCACAGGACAAGGTGCCTCATAACTAGAGGAGTTTGCAAAGATATGGAAAGTGCAACAGAAAATATACCGTCTGCCGGATAGCAGATAAGGGTGAAAAGGAGGTGTAAGAGACCCCCAGTCCCGATAGTGATAACGGGAGCTTGTAAACCCCACCTGGTGCAAGATCGAATAGGCT
>CAZBZK010000064.1:0-8746 GCA_964496365.1 uncultured bacterium | reverse complement strand
AACAAATATTAACTGGGATTGATTTTTGTGGATTCCTATCCAATACAATCACCTGTTTTCAAATTATTTCCATTTAAAAATTCTTTTATTTTCATCAGTTTTTTCCCTGCTTTTTGGATTAATAACAATTCTATGAGACCGGATGATGTCTGAATTCTGAGATTATTTTTATCACGATATGCCACCATTCCCGGTTTAATTCCATTTTCCGAAGCTATAATTTTTGATTCCAATATTCTCAACCGTTTTCCGTTGACATAGGTGAATGCTCCTGGAGTTGGGGACAATCCACGAATTTGATTGTGAATTTGTTCTGCGGATTGTTTCCAATCAATTTCACAATCTTTAACTCCAATTTTAGGTGCCAAAGTCGCCAAGCTGTTTTTTTGTTCTTTGGGACTAATTGTTTTTTTCTCCAAATTATTAATGGTTTTTAAAATTAATTCTCCTCCAAAATCTGCCATTTTTGTTGACAAAGAACCAAAATTATCTTTATTCTCAATTGGAATTGATTTTTGTAAAAGGATAGAACCGGTATCCACTTTTTTACGGATAAAAAAAGTAGTGAGACCTGTTATTTTTTCGCCGTTCATTATAGCTCTTTGAATGGGTGCAGCACCTCGATATTTTGGCAGTAACGAACCGTGCAAATTGATAGAACCGAATTTTGGTATGGTCAAATAAATTTCCGGGAGAATTTTATAAGCTACAATAATAAAATAGTCTGGATCCAAATGTTTCAGTTTGGATATACATTCTGGGTCATCCAATTGGGTTGGAAAGAGTTGAGGAATCCCCTGAGATTTGGCAAACTCACCAACAGCAGTAAGCGATTTATTTTTCCCTCTGCCCCGAGGTTTAGGAGGATCAGAAACAACCGATAGTATAGAAAAGTCAGCGTCAATAATTTTTTTTAAACTTGGGATGGCAAATTTAGGATTTCCAAAGAACACTATTTTCAATGTAATCTCATAGCATTTAAAGTGACGAAGGAAAAAAAAGAAAAATTAATTACAAATAAACCTGAGGTTTTGTTTTGTGTTTCGAGTTTATAGCCGAGGATGTTTTTATGGTTCGGATTTCCTTTAAAAAAGGAATTTTAGCGGTTTCACTAATTCGATCAATCATTAAAATACCGTTTAAATGATCAATCTCATGCTGAATTGCTCTAGCCAATAAACCCTCAAATTTTTCTGTTTTTTGGTTTCGATTTTCATCCCAATATCTAAAAGTGATTTTTTCAGGTCTGGTTACGTCAAATTTTAAATCAGGTAGAGATAAACATCCCTCGGAATATACGGATTCTCCTTCAGATTCCAATATCTCACCATTCAGAAACACACGCTGATATTCATGATCATCAACATGGGAAATATCAATAATAAATACATTCAAATTTACACCTATTTGATTGGCTGCCAATCCGATTCCTTCAGATTCATACATGGAATCCCACATATCTTCAAGGAGTTCCGATAAATCAACTTCCGTAGAAACGTCTTTACATTTTTTCCTTAATATAGGATTACCATAATAGACAATATCTTTTAATGGCATGTTATTTTTGTTGTCCTGCCAATGTATCATCGTCACTCGTTTTTCCTGATAAACCAGCTATGGATGACCGATTGATTTCAATATTCAAATTTTTACCTACGTTTAGCACCAGTATTGCGCCTTTTTGTTTTACGGCCGAGATGGTTCCGTGAATACCTCCAATCGTAATGACTTTGTCTCCTTTTTTTAGAGATTGAATCATCTGTTGTTTTTCTTTTTGTTTTTTTGTGTTAGGTCTTATCATCAGAAAGTAAATAATAAACATAATTACCACAAAAGGCAACATAGCGGCTAACCCGCCACCTTGCCCAGTCTCACTTCCTGCCATTGCATGTATGATTTCCAAAATTGTCTCCTTAAATTTTGAGCGAGAAATTAGACAGTCTTAATTCCTTTCACAAGGTGTACTATCAATGATTTAGAATTAAAATGAGTGTTATTTCAATCAGTAAACAAATAATCATTCCACTATCAGAATTAAAATTTGATTTTTTTCGTTCATCTGGTCCCGGCGGTCAGCATGTTAACAAAGTAGAAACCGGTGTTCGATTACGATTTAACGTCGTGGAATCACCATCTATCTCTGAAAATACAAAAACTAATCTAATGGTTAATCATCGCAATAAAATTAACCGAAATGGAGAATTATTAATTGAATCAATAGCATTCAAAAGTCAACACAGAAATAAACAGGAAGTAATAAATAAATTTATGGCTTTAGTTAAAGAAACTTCAAAAAAAACAAAAAATAGAATTAAAACATTGCCCACTAAGGCATCCAATGAAAGACGGATATCAAAAAAGAAAAAACGGAGTGAAGTAAAAAATTTGCGCAAATCTATTAAAACAGATGATTTCTAATTCTGTTGTTTTGTTGTCTGCAAATTTTACATCAACTTAGAGTTTAATATAGATAATATAAAAAGGGATATCTTGATTTCAGAATCATTTACAGAACAATCAATTTATTTCCGAGTTATCAGTTGATAGGAAACCCGGAAGTTGAATTTCCACCGTTGTCCCATTTTGTTTATCTGAATTTAAAACATAAATATTTCCATTATGCAATTCAGAAATCACACGTTTACTAAGAGATAAACCAAACCCCCAACCGTGTTTTTTAGTTGTGAATCCAGGTTGAAAAATACGTTTCCAATGGCGTCGTGGAATACCAGACCCATTATCCATTATTCGAATAAATAAACGATCTGAATTTTGAGTTATTCTAATTTTTACTCGTCCAGTATTCGACTGAATTGAGTCCAATCCGTTTTTAATGATATTTTCAATTGCCCAAGATAATAAAGCCTGATTTGCTCGAATTGTAAATTCTTCTTTTGGAGAATTTTCTATGAGAATGTTCATGGTTTTAGATGGTAATCTTCGGTTTAAATAATGAACAACCATGCGAATCATTTTATGAATTTCCACCTGATTTAAAACAGGCAACGAACCAATTTTACCGAATCGATTTCCAACCTGTTCCAACCGATTAATATCGGATTCAATTTCTGGAATAATGTCTTTCAAAGTTTTTGGATGGGTTTTTAATCGTTCAATCCATCCAATTAATGCCGAAACCGGAGTTCCTAATTGGTGAGCAGTTTCTTTTGCCATCCCAGTCCAGATATTGTTCATTTCAGTTTTTCTAATATAGGCAAATCCAAGAACTCCCAAAAAAATGAACAGACAAATGCCTGCAATTTCAATATAAGGCATCCATTGCAATCGGTTTATGAGGATGGAATCCCCAAAATGTAAAAATCCAAGGTTTTGTTTTATATTGGAATTCGGAATCGTATAAACCAACTCTATAGGTGGATTAAATTGGTCCATAATATCTTGATTCTGTTTGATATCCGTTTTATTTTTCCAATTAACCGGTACGTTTTTCCATGATTGGGGGATACCATTTTTATCTGAATGAATAATTGGAAATTGGATTTGGGTAATAATTTTATCAAAAATAAAATCTAAATTTTCATCCGAATCACTCATCACAGCTTCTGCAATAATCTCAGCATAAATTTGAACTATCTTTCGATTTTCATTCCTAAGGTGGTCAACCATCCAATGAGAATAAATTAAAATACAGGAAAATAGAATAATTCCCAGTAGGAACAATCCTGCTTTGATATTGGTAGATTGATTATTGTAAGACAATTTAGATTGCTAATTAGTTGGATTTATTGATATTGGACTCCGCATCATTTTGGACATTTCCACAGATTGAATTTGGCCACATTGATATTCTAAAGAATCTTAAATACGATTCCATGTCTTGATTTAACAAAAACAAACCTAAGAATTCCTTCTTTCTGTGTAGGGTCTTCCTTCTTTTAACAAATCAGTTACGTACCAATGATTATGGTTCCAAGGATTCCCTTTTATATTAATTTCTTTTGAAATATAAACAAAAAACTGACTGGGCTTTTTGGATTTCTTCATAATGAACTTATTTAATATTTCTTTAGGATTAAAGAATCCTGCAGATTTCAAGATTCTGGCTAAACATTTATTTCGTTTTAATGTATTACATTTTACCTGAAAAATTCCGTTTTTGGATGCTAGGTGTTTGATTGTGATTAAAATCTTCTTCAATACAATTGGTTGATTTTTGTTTGCAAATAAATCTATTATTAAATAACTATTTTGCTCCGCAACCATCACTGCATACCCGATCAATTTCCCTTTTTCAAAATAACACACATACATATGATTGTGATAAGGATTTTCCACTAATCTCCATTTGAGATATGATTCAGACCGATCCACGGTGATTCCGTAACTTGTTTTATTTTGGTTCCATAAATTCTCCACCAATTTTAAAGGAATGTTGGAATCATCATATATTTTAAAACAACCATTCGTGTTTGAGATATTTTGTCGAGGTAATATTCTCAAAAAAGCGGAAAAAATCAATTCACACATTTTTTTAATTATTGAATTCTTAGTAAGAATCGAAGGAAACAAAGAGTTGAAATCAATAGAGAAATTTTGGTTACGACAAAAAACACGGTAGGAGACCCAATCATCAAAGGCACGGTATCCTAGTTTTTGCCTGATTTTTCCCGGTGCACCTTTTGCAACGTGACCTGTAGTTGTGAAAAATACTTTGAATCGTTTTTTGGTTTCATTAAAATATTTTGATTCATGAGGGAAATAAAGTCCATGTCCTCTGATATCCGGATGACTCATGCAGTTTTCGGTTTTTCCGGATATATAAGTTTCCCCAAAAATACTTAAAGGGGTTGGGATCAAACTATATTGTGCAATAAGTTGATCGTTTGGTTTACGATTTTTATCAAAATAAAGCCAAATTTCTCCCATCCCATCCCATGTATTTATCCATTCCCAAACATACTCCTCATTGCTCCTTTTTCTACCGGTAATCAATTTGTATAAATTGTTTATTTGAATTTCATCACCGGGTTGATAAGATCTTTGTAATTTATTTATGAATGTATCCAAAGTCGTTAAAAAATTTTAAGAAATGTTATAGTCCCAGATACCAGGACTGTTCCATAGTCGATGAACATATAGATTAATTCTATTCGTTTTTTTTAAAATACTTCGCAGGATTTCCATACCATATTTCGTTATCACTTATATGGTTTCTCACTTGTGAACAGGCACCTATGATGCAATTTTTACCAATACTAAATCCCGGCATAAGCGTTACGTTTGCACCAATTAATGTCCCATCATCAATTCCTTTGACGATTTTTACATCATCTTCTTTTAGATTTGGTGTGTCGGTTAGCACAAATCCATATTTAATGATCACCTTAGAACCGATGTGTGCGTTTGCAGAAATTGTACACCGACTTCCAAATGAGGTTTCATGACCAATTTTAACATTCTCTCTGATTTCACAATAAGCAGTAAAATTACAATTACTTCCTATTTCAGCTCCGGTTCTAACAATACAGAACGGACCAATCTTAGTATTATCCCCAATAATGACACCCTCCTCCACATATGCTAGTGGATGGATAGAAACATTTTTTCCTATATTTTTTCTATTCGATTTCATTTTTTTCTCCCAAATATTTTAGGAATTATGATTACACACTTCCAGTGCATAAAAGTAGATATATTTGTTTTTCAGTTTTCTTCTTATTTTTAATCCTGAATCAATAAAAGTCTGTTCAATCTTATTCATTTTATAATCTTTATAATCCATTTCCCAAAAATGCGTTTCAGTAAATATATGTCTGGCACGAATTTTCCATCTGAGATTAATTTTTTTCAATAGAGGTAGTTTTAAATTAAAATCTAATAATGTTCTTTCATTTCTCGGTAAGGAAATAAATGCATATTTATTAATAAAGGACGGAATTAATGTTAAAATTTTTTGAGCTTCTTTGTAGGGAATGTGTTCTAAAATTTCGAATGCCAATAAATGGTCATATTTTTCTTCAAATTTGTATTGAACTACATTGGCCAAAATATCTGGTTTTTTTTCCGCATCTATATCCAATGTAGTTACCTTAAATCCCTTACTTCGACAATAGTTTGCTGTGAATCCGCTCCCAACACCTAATTCAACCATAGTTTCCGACTGGTTTTGTTTTACGAAATCCTCCATTATTTTTTGTTGATACCAATAGAATATCCAGTGATCTTGCGTCTCAAGTTGTTTTGTCCATTCAGCACTATACTGATATACATTATTCTCAAATTCAATCTTATTAATGGTATCATTCATGAAAGGGTTAACCTATGCTTTTAAATTTCATTCAGAAATTTAATTATGCTTTGACATTTTTAGAATCAGTTTATAAATAATAAAATTATAAACCAAATAATATAACCCAGTCGAAGCTGTTAGTGCCCACATGACAGATTCAATATTATTACGAAACATGTACATGGCACCAAATCGTAGTATTAGAGAGATTATGGTGAGGAATAGGGCAATTTCCTGTTTGTTTAATATGGTGAATGTTGAACTGATTGGAGAGGTTGTAAACCGTAGAAACATACTCAGAGCTAAAATCTGCATGATTACGCCGGAAAAATACCACTCTGAACCAAATATAAATTTGGTCATAATTGGTGCGAATATTCCTAAACATAAAAATGGAATAAATCCAATGGTTACCAATCTTTTAACCGTTTTTTTATACACCACACTTAATTGTCTTGGTGAATGATTGTAAGAATCTGACGCCTTTTGTAAATATACTTTTGTGACAGAAGTTCCGAGTAAATTCATTGGAAGTACTGCCATCTTATTTGCCAACATATAGAATCCGACCATCTCCAGGGAGAAAAATTTCCCCAGAAAAAATACAGGTAACTCGTTGGATAACGTGTTAATAAATACCATGGATGAATTAATAATTGGAAACTTTTTATATTGAACCACAAGATACTTTATTGATTTTGCAGTGAGATGTGTAACACTGTGAAACGATTTCTTAAAAAATAAAATGGAAACGATGATGAAACCAATTAGGTAACTTCCGAACAGGGAAATAAAATGTGGGTAAAACAAACCCACACCAATGGCTGAAGATTGAGTAATGACAACTTTATATAATTGGACTTTTGCATAATCATTAAATTTTTTCATTCTTATCAATCCATATTTTATGATTTCCAATAATCCATAAAAAAAGATACCAATTGGGATTAACATTGATATTTTGGAAAGAACTTTACCATTAAAGCTTTCCATTAAGGTTTCATAAAAAAAGTAATTAATAAATGCAATTGTGACCGTAAATAATATCAGGACAAATATAGACAATTGAAATAATAAACCGGACATTTCATTATCCTTTGGAAGTACCATAGCCGTTTCAAATTTCAAGGATGCAACCACACCAAATATCATGATAATGGATAAAAGCATTTGATATTTTCCTAAATCTGAAACAGAAAATATTTGAGTAATAATGGGCAAAGTTAACATGGTTATTCCACCAGCAATCATGGTACTGGTAGAAAGTTTTAATACATTGAGTGTAAAATTTGACAGATTAAACAATTTACTTCGATTCATGTTAAAAAGTAAAATCTACCTAATTGCAAAAGATGAAATGGGTTGAAAATTGGCCTGAATATCCAAACCATATTTAATGGTGTTGATGAATACAGCTTCCCACTGTTTGTATTTAAATCCCATAATGGTGTTATTATGCCAAATGAAAATGAAATATCCAGAAAATTTTCTTATTTCATCCATTAAAATTTTTACAGATTGGATAGCGTCTTCAGGTTTTAATCCCATATAATATGGCTGTATGAGTGTTTTATCCATCATTTGAAAGGGAAATTCCAAGAAAGAATATGGTTTCTCATGTTTAAAATCATAAGGATAATAAGGGAAACAAAATCCATTTCTAAATCCAATATGTTCGGCAAAGCCAACGGACGTATCATAAGCCAATCCAGAACTTTCTAAAATGGTAAATGATTGGGGAATTCTCATCATTAGGTAATGAAACCGTCCGCCTTTTACCGGGTGATCAAATTCAGATATTTCTTGATTCAGTGCGGTTTTTTCAATTCCGGTACCGATGCTGCCATGAATACCGACTTCATGTCCGGATGCTTGAATGGAATTCATAACTGTTTGAATTTGTGTCGACTTGAAATTATAATCCGCATTCGGATACCCGTTTTTCCGATTTTGTTTTGTAATAAAGTAATAGGATGAAGTTACACCTAAATCGTTTTCAATTTTTAATAGGTGGTCAAAATTAAACCATAAATCCTTTTTGTATAACCGTTGGCACCACTTTTTTATTCCATTCCACCATTCACCAGCCATGAATTGTCGGTAGCCATCCTGCCATGAACCGGTTTGGCAATGATCAATATCATGTGTGATTCCAATTTTCAAGCCATCACTATGTTTTGGATTTATGGAAACCTCCACTTCAGAAATATTCTCAATCGCTTTGACAAGTATATCAAAATAATAATTCACAATTGGAGTTTGAATTAATTTTAATTTAAATAATAAACTTTTTTCAAATGGAAATCTTCCCATTGAATCCGATTCATTGCTGACGTATTCCTGCCAACAGGACAGAAAATAAAAAGCACTCATTAATATATCACCTTTTATCGTGATTCTATTATTTTGTGATTTTGAAATAATGGGATGGACATCCGTTTTTTGAAAAAGAATTGGGAGTTTGCGTCCTTCCCATTCATAAATTGAATAGTGGGG
>CAZBZK010000063.1:0-8915 GCA_964496365.1 uncultured bacterium | reverse complement strand
GGTGTTGAAGACCGTGGCAGGCACCAGCCGTACACTCATTCCCATAATTTTTTCTCTTATTCATTTCTAACAATTGATAGTCCAAGCCATAGTCACTTTGTAATTTTTTTGCTGTATTTATTGCGATTTTATGATCAGAAATGGGACCGACTCTAACTCCAAAAAGGGTTCTATTGTTTGTCGATAGTTTATGAGTTGAAGTAGAATAGTTTCCCTCAGATAATTTATTTTTCAAATTTTCTGCATTTTTTTTCACGCCGAAAGCTCCTACTTGTATCATCCAATATTTCTTAATTGATAATTGATCAACACTTATATTTTCATTTGTTTCACGGTGTGTGTGATTCAAATTTAATCCACTGATTTCTAATGGGATCAATCCTAATTCATGTTTATTTATTTTATGATTTGGGTAAAAATTAGCATATTTATGTATAAATATTTGGGCTGAATCCAATTCCCCAATAGCATCATAACTACGAATCATCATTCCCATATTTCGTGAAATATCCTTGGAATCAGGGTAGTCAAAAATATTTTTTTTAAACTGACGGGAAGCTTGACTATAAAGACCTCGGGCATACAAATAATGTCCGATTTTACTCGATGCTCCAGAAGCATATTCCGAGGTACTAAAATTCTTAATGATTGTTTTGTAAATTTCTAAGGCTGTATCAGCATCCAACTGGGTGAGTGCAGTCAAGTATAAAACACCTGCATTTTTTGGATAAACTTTTCTCAACTCAGGTAATGTTTTAATTATGGTATTTAATTCTCCTTTTTCATATTGATTGAATAGATAATCCAAATCTTGAGGGAATCCCAAAGAAAAAAAAATATAAAATAATAAGACAGATTTAATCATTTTGATTATACATTAAGGATTCCTTGATTAGCAAATCAAGATCAGTTTTATTAGACGGATTCAAATCATTTGGCAAAGATAACTTAAATTTTAACAAATGAACTGTCATTGAATTTTGTGTGGACATTTCTAATAATTCTGATGCTTCCTTCTTATTTCCAACTTCCAAAAGATAATTTATCATACGCACCAATACTTCTAAATTGTTCGGAAATATTTTCAGGATATTTCCATAAATATCTTCAAGTAAATTGTAGCTATTTAATTCGAATAATAGACTTTCAATTTCCTTAAAAATATCTGGAATTGGATTCGGAGTGAGAGATAAATATTTTTTCCAATTCTCTAAAGCCAATTCTTTTCTCCCATTTTTTGCATTTAGGATTCCTAAGTGATAATAGGGGAGTGCAAATTTTGGCGATAATTTAACAGATTTGTTAAATTCTGTTTCTGCATCAGTTAAGGCACCTAACTTTAGCTTTTCTATTCCAGCATAGACATGAAATCGTCCTCGATCATTTTGATCATTTCCTCCAACGATTTTTATCAATAAATGATTCCATTTTTCAGCCTGACGCCAATCCTTTTCTTGCTCTGAAATTTCTAGCATTAATTGAACAGCCCACTGGTTTCGTCTCTCTAATTTTAAAATTTTTTCCCCTTCCCGTTTTGCATCTTTTAATCGTCCAATTGCGTGGTAATCTTCCGCTAAGGCTTTATGAATTTCCAGTATTTTATCTTTGGATAATCCCGGTCTAACCGTTAAGGATTGATGAATTTTTACTGCTTGTTCAGGCGATTCTGATCGAATTGTATTTCCTAAAAGAAGGTATGCCTCCACATGATCTGAATCTTTTTTTACCACTTGTCTTAAATAGGAAACTGCACCGTTTTTATCGTTTTTAACAAGACATTTTAATGCCTCGATAAATAAATGTTCGGGGTTTTGTGATTTTCTTGATTTCCATTGAAATAAACCGACCCCGACAAAACTACATAAGAGTATTATTGAAGTGAATAGGGTAGAAATGACCAATGGTTTTACTCAGAGATATTCGGATCATAAATGTCTTGATCAATGGCAACATTTCTTAAATCATTCAGCTCATTTGATATAGACTTATTTTTATTTCTAAGTGTTCTCAATTCCGATTTTGCTGAGAATAATGAAGTTAGAGTGAGACCATATCCAATAAGAATGCCAATTGCAATAGAAAATAAAACCAATACAGCAACTTTTGTGTTTTCAAATGTATAAAAAAGTAAATTCACTGGAACTGTATCGGTATTTTCCACTAAGATTAACAAAAAACAAAATACAACAAAGAGACTTATAAAAATTTTGAACAGTTTCATTTGAAATTATGATGATGGTTATTCATTTCTCCGTGTAGGGTCGATCCGGTTGCATTCAGAATATTTATTTTTAATAAGTTTTTAATTTGAGATTTTTCTTTTGGAAAAATAACCCACTTATTTGTGTCTGTTCGTCCTGCCCAATGGGATTGTGATTTTTTACTCTCTTTTTCAACCATAACCGTTTGGATTGTACCTATTAATTTTTTGTTTTGAATTAACGTATGTTCTCTTTGTAAACGAATAAGGCGATCTAAACGATTTTGTTTTTCATTTTCAGAGATTTGATTCTCATACTCAACTGCTTTTGTGTAGGGACGGGCAGAATATTTAAAGGTGAACGCTGAGTCAAATTGAACATTATTCATGACATCTAATGTTTCTTGAAAATCCATTTCGGATTCTCCGGGAAATCCTACAATGATATCTGTGGAAATTCCTATGGTAGGGATTTTCTTCCTCATCATCTCTATTTGTTTAAGAAAGTGTTTTTTGGTATAAGTTCGGTTCATTCGCTTAAGAATGTTATCAGATCCTGCTTGTAAGGGGAAATGAATGGAATTGCAAATTGAATCATGAGCCGTCATGACATCTAATAATTCTTCCGTAACATCCTGAGGATGGGGCGAAGTATAACGAACCCTTTCCACACCATCGATTGAAGCAACTGCCTCTAATAAATGCCAAAATTCAAAGGATTCAAATCGATATGAATTGACATTTTGCCCCAATAATGTTATCTCAACAAACCCATCGGCTACCGCCTGAGATACTTCGGTTAAAATACTTTCAATACTACGGCTTCTTTCTCTACCTCTGGTGAAAGGAACAATACAAAATGTACAAAACTTATCACACCCCCGCATGATAGAAACCCAAGCATTTATACCCTCATTTCGATTTGGAAACAAATCATCATAGACCTCAAATCTGGATAATTTTGTGTTAACCACATGATTATTTTTATGATTTCGACGTAAATAATTTGGTAATCTACGGTAAGAATCAGGACCCAAAATAATATCAACGTAGGGTTTGTTAACCAATAAATCATCTTTTAAATTCTGAGCCATACACCCTAATACACCGATGATGACTCCGGGGTTATTCTGTTTTATTTTATTAAAATTACCTAATCTCGAATGCACTTTTTGTTCGGCATGTTCTCTGATCGCACACGTATTTACAAAAATAGCATCTGCGGTTTCCATTTCTTTGGATCGAGAATATCCTTCTTTATGCAAAATACCTTCGATCAACTCAGTATCTGCTACATTCATCTGGCAACCGTATGTTTCTAAATAATAGGACTTATCCATTAATTACCAACTAAATTATAGAATGGATCGACTGACACCTAACCTGTGAAGAAATAATTTAATGGATTTTGGGGAGTACCATTGTGGATAACTTCATAGTGAAGATGAGGAGCAGTTGAGCGTCCACTATTACCGGTTTTTCCAATAAGTTCGCCTCGGACTATCGATTGACCTTTTTTCACATTTATCTTGGATAAATGGAGATATTTAGTTTCATAACCATACCCGTGATCCAAAGTAATATATTTCCCATATCCGCCTCTATACCCCACACGTTTTACCGTTCCGTTCGCAGGTGATACAATATCTGCACCTTGATATACGGAAAAATCTTGACCATGATGAAATCTTCGTATTCCATCAAATGGGTCTTTACGATAACCATAACCTGAATTCAAATATCCTTCTGAAACAGGTCGAATGGAAGGAATAAATTCTAATTTATTTTGATTATCTTTTACTTTTTCATAAATTTCTTTGAAACTGCTTAGCTCCAAATTTACTTTCCTCGATAAAGCATCCAAGTTTAATTCAAGATCTAAAACATTAGTTTCTAAATTTTTTCCAGAGAAGGGAAGATCAAATGATTCACTCAGCCACACCCCACCAATACCAACTTCTCTTATGTCATTGTCAATGATAGGTAATCCCGAATATTTTCTTAATTCGGATTCTTGTTCCTCCAAAACTGCCATTTTTCCATTTAGTATATTTAATTGAGAATTCAATTGGTCCAAAGTGAAATTCAAATGGGAGTAATTGGATTGAAATTTTCTTAATTTTGATTGGTAAAAATGTTGTGTTAGTAAATCTGCAGTTAAAAACAGCGTGACTCCAAGTAAACACAAAGTACCGCCTAAAATCAACCATAGTTTTTTAAACGAAATATGCCATTGTCTCAGTTTAAATTCACCTTCAGCTTGCAGGATAAACGTTTTTTTATTTTTTTTCATTTTTGTCGTGGTAAGTTTATTAATTTATAAAATGTAATTGTAGATTCATTTTATTCAGGAATTAATTTATATTTTTGATTTAGTCTCGGAAATTTTGCAATGTTATTTACAACTTTTAATCAAATATTACTCAGTTTGATTATGTTCAGTCTGGTCATTTTGTGGGGATGGAGCGGGGCTTTCGACTTTTTCTTCAGCAACATCTTCAACCGTGGTGAGATCGGATTCATCCAATTTATATTCATCTTTTACCCGTTGAATGTCTTTTTGTTTTTCTTTGATTTGAACTTGGATGAAATCCACTTTCTGAATGAGGTCAAAAAACTCGGTGTTTCCTGTAAAATTAACTAAATTTTCTTCCTTTGCATGGTGACATACAAATTTTCCCAGTTTTTCATATAATTTTGATAAGTCCCTTTCATGTTGATGAACTTCCAGTTTTATCTTGCTGACACGGGTTACTTCTTCGGTCTTCGCAACTGCAATTTTTCCAACTTCTTCCGCTTTTTCAACAGCAACGTTGGTCCATTCCTTTACGGTTTCTTTTAAATCGTCAAAAAGTTTTGACATAATATTTCCAATGGTTAAACATCATCCACAAAATATCGGATACTCTTTTTTTTCGGTAAAATACTCATATTCAGTATCGAATCTGTTTTAAAAATACTACCTCTTCCAACTCTTTTAATTCATCAAAAGTATCGCCGGTAATTTTATGATCTACACGAATTGCACATATCGCAACACCATCTTTTTTTCTGCTCAAAAGGTACACCCCGATATTAATTTCGTTTTTACCCAAAATTGTCCCTACTTTACCTACGACTCCAGGAACATCAATATTTTTTAAAAATAAGATCGTTCCTCTGGGTTCAATATCTAAATCGTACCCTAAAAAATGTACGAATGTTAAGCGATTGTCCTCGAATACGGTTCCATGAATAACCGTACTGACATTCCCTTTTTTGACAGTGGTTCTTATTAAATTCGAATATCCTCCAGAATCAGTTGACTCAGATTTTTCTACTGTAATTCCAAGTTCAGTTGCAACAGACTCCGCATTGATAAAATTAAGTCTTTCACTGACCCGATTAGACAAAAATCCTTTTAAAAAAGAAAGCGTAATAGGATGAGTATCTTCAATGGTTCCAGCACATTCCACTTTGATCGATGACACAATACCGTCAAAAAATTGTCCGTGAGTTTTTCCCAACTTTTCGGCTAAATCCAGATAGGGAGTTAGTTGACTAAGTTTACTGAAATTACTAATGGGAATATTTAATGCTCCGGTTAATTTATTGTGGTTTATAAAATCTTTTATAGTCTCACATATTGCAATGGAAACTCCTTCTTTTGCTTCCCGAGTGGATGCTCCTAAATGAGGTGTGAGAATGACACGATTTGTTTGGATTAATTCATGATTTGGATTTAATGGTTCTTCTGAAAATACATCCAAAGCAGCCCCGGCTATTTTATTTTCATTTAACACTTTCACCAAATCATTTTCATTGATAATTCCACCTCGAGCAACGTTGATTAGAATGGCTGTAGATTTCATTTTAGCCATTCTGGAATAATTGAATAGATTTCGAGTGTCATCATTGATGGGTAAATGAAGGGTTATAAAATCCGATTCACGAATGAGTGTATTTAAATCCACCATAGTAATTTCATCATCATCTAAAGAGAAAAACGGGTCATAACCTATTACTTTCATTTGAAATGAACGACACCGGTGCATTACTTCACGGCCAATTTTTCCGATCCCGATAATTCCAAGTGTTTTACCACTCAACTCAACCCCGACCAATGAATGGCGGTTCCATTCTCCATTTTTCAATCCTGAATGTCCTTGAGGAATCTTTCTTGCTGCTGCCAGCATCATGCCAATGGTGTGTTCTGCAGCAGAGATGGTATTCACTGCAGGTGTATTAACAACCACAATACCCAGTCGTGTTGCCGTTTTTATATTTATATTATCAACTCCAACTCCAGCTCGACCGATTATTTGAAGTTTGTGTGCTTGATTTAATAATTCATCGGTGATTTTGGTTCCACTTCTCACTATCCAACCGTTGGCATCAGATACATGAGATTTCAGTTTATCTAGAGTCCACTCAGGTAGATAGTCAACCTGAAAATCCGAAGTTTTGAGTATGTCTAATCCTGAATCAGAGATTGGATCGGAGATTAATATTTTTTTCAATGTTTATTTGCTAACAAGTTTAATGCAGAACCAGCTTTAAACCAGTCAATTTGAGTATGATTGTAACTATGTTGGCATTGAATAATGTCATTGGATTTATTGGGGTGAATCACTTGTAATTTGATAGGATTTCCAGGTGAAAATTGATCTAAATCAATTAGGTTAAATGTGTCATACTCCTCAATTAAATCATAATCCGATTTATCAGAAAATGTGAGAGCAAGCATACCTTGTTTTTTTAAATTAGTTTCGTGGATTCGAGCAAAGGATTTAACCAAAATCATTTTCACACCCAAATGCCTTGGTTCCATGGCTGCATGTTCTCTTGATGACCCTTCACCATAGTTTTCATCCCCGATTAC
Organism: uncultured bacterium; assembly: GCA_964496365.1. Classification (GTDB taxonomy): domain Bacteria; phylum Fidelibacterota; class Marinisomatia; order Marinisomatales; family AB-629-J13; genus AB-629-J13. Next base: position 1,854 of record CAZBZK010000063.1, on the reverse strand, counting down.
CAAAGTTGATATTCCTTCCTTTTGATAAAAGCGTTGAACTTCGGGGACTGACCCATATTTACCAGTTATCTGATTTAACACAGAATTTGTTTTTTGATTAAATGCATTGACAGCACCAATAAAACAATTATTAGATATGTTATCCAAATGACCTCGGTATTTGAGCCATGGACCTGCCATAGAAATGTGATCTGTGGTACATTTTCCTTTGGCTTTCAATAATAATTTCATACCTGAAAAATCATATGGGTCCCAGGGACTAAAAGGTGTTAATAATTGAAGCCGTTGTGAATTTGGGTCTATATTGATGGATATATCTTTCCCATTATTAGAGGGTGGTTGAAAGCCATCATCATCTACATCGAATCCATCTGGAGGAAAATCAATTCCTTTTGGTTCACTTAAATATATTTCTTCGCCGTCATTATTTATTAATGGATCGGACATAGGGTTAAAAGTTAGATCACCAGCAATGGACATTGCCGTTACTATCTCAGGAGAAGAAACAAATCCATGAGTATTTGGATTCCCATCATTTCGTTTTGCAAAATTTCGGTTAAATGATGTTAAAATTGAGTTCTTTTTCTGTTGATCAGAACCCTCTCTGTCCCATTGTCCAATACAAGGACCACAGGCATTTGCTAAAACAACTCCTCCAATTTTTCTAAATATATTTAAATATCCATCCCTTTCAACTGTATATCTAATTTGTTCTGATCCCGGTGTTATGGTGAACTGCGATTTCACTTTTATGTTATGGTCTAACGCTTGTTGAGCAATCGAAGCAGCACGGGTTATATCCTCATAGGACGAATTAGTGCATGAACCAATAAGCCCAACATCCAATGTTTTGGGCCAATTATTTTTTCTGACTTTATCGCCAAATTCGTTAATTGGGGTTGCCAAATCTGGTGTGAAAGGACCATTGATATAAGGATTCAATTCAGATAAATTAAAAGTAACTACTTGATCAAAGTATTTTTCTGGATGGGTGTAACATTCTGAATCTCCCCTTAATTCATGTGCAACGGGCTCTGCTAATTCAACGACTTCAGTTCGATTCGTACCCAAAAGATACTCTTTCATTTTATTTCCATATCCAAAAACAGATGTAGTCGCACCAATTTCCGCACCCATATTACAAATCGTCCCTTTACCTGTACACGAAATTGAATCAGCTCCTGGTCCAAAATATTCTACAATAGATCCTGTTCCACCTTTTACGGTAAGCATACCTGCTAATTTTAAAATAACATCCTTGGCGGAAGACCACCCGCTTAGTTTGCCTTCCAGTTTTACACCAATTAATTTTGGAAATTTTAATTCCCATGGCATTCCAGCCATTACATCCATGGCATCTGCACCACCGACACCAATGGCAACCATTCCCAAACCACCAGCGTTCACGGTATGTGAATCTGTTCCTACCATCATTCCGCCAGGGAAAGCATAATTTTCTAAAATTACCTGATGAATTATTCCAGCTCCGGGTTTCCAAAATCCCAATCCATATTTATTTGCTGCAGATTCAAGAAAGTCATAAACTTCACCGTTTGTAATTTTTGCTGTTTCAACATCCTCATCTGCCCCTAATTTTGCTTGAATCAAGTGGTCACAATGGACAGTAGAAGGGACCGCAACTTTGTCTTTTCCAGCCATCATAAATTGCAATAAAGCCATTTGTGCGGTGGCATCTTGAAGACCTACCCGATCGGGTAAGAAAAAAACGTAATCTTTACCCCGAGTAAATAGTTCAATGGATAGGTTATCATCTAAATGGGAATATAGTATTTTTTCCGTTAACGTTAACGGTTTGTTTATTTTGTCTCTTACTTTTTTAATTTTTGATTCATA
>CAZBZK010000062.1:0-8919 GCA_964496365.1 uncultured bacterium | reverse complement strand
TCCAAGTTACATCGGATACAATTTGATCCATATTACCGTCAATTTCTGGAGATGTTACACCGAGGTTTGGGTACACGCCCCAGGGTTTTGTCCAAAGTGATTTTAAAGTTTGAATTGCATTTAAGGTCACAGGTATGGTATTGCAATTCAACAATAATATTTCTATAGGTGACTGAGCAATTTTCCATACGGTTTCTTTTAATGAATTGCCATCTAATAGGTGAGTTTTATCTTTCAGTATTAAACCAAGCCAAACAGGAATTTCACAAATCTGAATGGAGTTGATGATGCAATCTATTTCATCCAAATTTCCAATAGTTTCAAATAAAATAATATCAACTTGTTCTTCCTGAAACCATTCCAGAACATAGGGAGTGGATTGTAGAAACATATTTTCTCCCGGAAAGAGGGAGGGGTTGTAGCAATCCTCAATGGACGTTATGCTTCCTGCAATTCGTTGGTTTTTGGAGGTGGATTGCTTTGCAAGATTTACGGCTAAGTTGATTTGATGTTTTGCCTTCGAACGAGCTTTATGTTTTGGTAAGCCCATTTTATTATATATATAAGGTGTGGTTCTAAATGTATTTGTGGTTAATATATCACACCCAGCTCTAATATAATTCCTATGAATTTTTCTTACCAAATCCGGCGCTGTTTCATTGGCAATTGCGGACCATTCTGGTAAGGATAATCGGAGTCCATTTTTTAATAATTCTGTACCCATCGCACCATCCAAGACAAGTGGTTTTTCAGACTGTTTCGTTTTCGTCATGACTCCAAATAAACACTTTATTTAATGAAATATAATTACTTAATAAGGAACGAATTTCCTCATTGATTTCATTTTTCAAATTTAATTTAGTATGTACAATTCGATGGTTATGATCATAATTTTGATAAAATAAATCGGACGTTGGTAGTTGTTTGCGGATTCGAGTAAAATAGTCCTGACTCATTCGAAATACGCCAACCACAATATCGGTTAATTGATCAGGATGTAAAGATTCAAATAGGCTATCAATAGCTTTTGCATAATAAGATTTCCATCCCTTTATGGGAATAACCGGATCAATACATATACGCACATTCCACCCTTTTGTAATCGCCCACTTTGCGGCATTTAATCTTTGTTCAAATGAGGGGGTGGAAACCTCATATTTTCGACGAATTTCGTTCGGTGTCAACGTCCAAGCCAATAAAATGTTTTTGTGAGGAATGATATTTTTTATTGGAGTAATATTTGCACATTTTGTTCGAATTTCTATCAAAATATTTTTTGTGTGTCTTCCAAATTCAATCCAATTTTGACAAAATGGAATTCTATTTTCAAAAGCAAGTAAATCATTATGGTAAGCAATGGATAAACCCATGGGTTCATCCAAAACTTTTCGATTATTAATTTTAGTTTTTACTTCACTAAAAAACTCAGATTCGTTAACAAAAGCAACCAAATTAGCGGATGGATATATGCCCTGTAAAAAACAATAATTACAATGATATATGCAATTTATTAAGGGAGTTGTGTAGTAAATATTATGGAATTGAGTCTCCTGAAGAATAGATGAACCTGAGTAAACAAATGGGGGTTTTTTCACCGCTAAAATCAGTTTTTTGGAATTTTGCTGACTAAAAATGTTTTGGTTTGGTCGATTAAATATGTGTTTATAATCGTCAATATAAATTTGGGTACTTTTAGAAAATGAACTGAGAATTTTATCTGTCAAATTCCAGTTTAAAGCATCTTTTTCGATGTAAATATGGGAAAACTCAGATTGAAAGTTTTGCTTCGATTTGATAGAATATTGTATTTCGTTGGTGCTTGTCATGAGAAGGTATGTTGAAAAATGGACTTAATAGATTACAAAGATCATGTTGGTTCATTTTTGCATTGTCTGCCAATTGGTTTAACTTTAATATTTGTGTTTGAGTCAACCGAAGTTTAGCGGCTATAGAATTGATGAGTTGATTTTCCTCATCGCTTAGTTCTGTTTTTGTTGAAAATTTAATGGTCATTAAAGTTTTTATAAATTTAGAAAAAGAGGGAAGATGCTCTTGAATCAATTTTTTAGTTAATGGGTGAAAATTTTTAATCTCATCTTTTGAAAAAGACATGTAATCTGAAATGACTTTTAAAAATATAATTTGATGAGGTTGAACTTTAGATTTTAAAGTTGACCAAATTGTAGTCGCTTCCATATCTACAAGACCGAGAAAATTTTCGTGACCATTTATGACAGGACTTTGAACCGTTGTCAAGGAGCATTCTTTAAAATTATGTTTAATCAATATATCCGGATAATTGGGAAAATCGTTTGTTTCATGGCTCAATTTATTAATTAAAAAACAGTCACCAATGAGTCCAATGTCCGGTTTTCCACCGGCGACTCCAATATTTACAAAAAACGAATTGTGGTTGAAATTTACATTTTGAAGATGAGATTGTAAGGAGTTTCGGACGTTTGAATCTCCAACACCAGTTATAAGGAGTGCAATCTGGTTACGATAAAAAATAGATTGGGAAAGCCTCATTAATTCAAAATGTTTTATGAGTGGTTCTGCTTCAGATTTTAAAGCGGTGAGTATAATTATTTTTGATGGTTTCATTTTTAAAAAATTATATTACAGGCTCACGACAAAAATGGATTTTCAACTTCTAATTTATAGGAGTGCTTTTAAGTTTTTTTAAACCAGCCATTTCAGCTTCTTTCAGCATTTTAGGTAGGTAATTCAGTTGAGCTTTTTCAACAATCCAATCTGGGACAAATCCACCCGGGTCGGTTAACACGATATAAGTTAATACATAGACCCCATTTAAGTTTGATACCTTCCAAGATCCTAAATTTGCAGATGCAAAAATATAGTTTTGGGTATCATCCAAGTTAGTGGGTAAATGATACCAATCTATACTATTTTTATTCCGGACCAGTTGGTAGTGGTATAGTCTTGGGGATAAAAATGGTATGTCAATAATCTGCCATACATTTTGAACAGAATCCTCCAAGGTTGATTTTGTTATTTCAGTTGTAAATGCACTGGGCAAATTTTTAGGATAATTTTGAACATCCCAAACGACATCTAAATATAAGTGGTGAGGTATGTCTAATACCATATCAATTCTTATAGCTGGAATTGAAAAATGATCAATGTTACAACTATATAATTGAAATTTTTCATTGTGAATTACTTGTTTCCAATTGGTTTCATTCATTAATAAGTGCCATTCATTGGGATAAAGATCCATACACTTTGGCATGGAGCAAAACATGATAAAGACAGTTAATTTACAATATAATTTCATGGTAAATAAAAACCGAGGGTTTGAGTAGCAAAATAATTAAAATATTAATTTAAAATTTGATTACTAATTTGAATCGAAATTTCATTTTCAAATTTATCTGCCAGTTTTTTAATGGCTTCTCTGGATGCCAACTTGTAATCTCTATGTGTTCCTTTGACGTCATTAATATTCTCAGCAAATAAAACATCTTCTCCTTGTTTACAATATAGATTCATTTGTGCCACCGATGAATATAGTGAAAATGCAACTCCTTTCTTTTGTGTATCAATTTTAATATCTAAGGTAAAATCTGATAGATTTTGATCTTTTACAAAAATAGCTCCCGTTCTGCGTTTAAGCGATTTGATAATGATTGGGGTTACCAATGGAATTTCTATCAATTGTCCTAAAATGCGTTCCTCTGAATTTAGATAAATTGAAAAAGGGATAATTTCAATATCTACAAAAGTGAGTGGAATGGCATTTCTACTTAATTCACTATAAAGATACATTCCTAATTCATCGGTCCCTGTAAATGAAATTAAATCTAATTTTGCCTTGATCTGATAAATTTCTTTTTGATCTTCAAAATTTTGAATTTTATTATCAATAATGCCATTTTCACCCGTTAGTAAACGGGTATGAATTGACCCACTTCCAATGCTAAATTCAAAAAGAACAGGTAGGTTATTCAATGGGACGGTCTTATTATTTTGTTTATGGGTTGCTTCCAGAGTTATAGAAGGAAGATGAGTTTGGACATTTTTTGATTTAATTTTTTTTTGGACAGGTAAAAGTGATATTTCGGAGATAAGGTTTTTTATTTTTTTCATAAGGACTAAATCTATATTTATGGAAGATTTAGGTATGATTGGATCTGATACAATTAATATTTGGTCTTGAAAAGGTAAAAGTGATTTTAGTCCAGACATAAAAAAATAGAGCGATTGAACAGGATTTGTTGACATCAGATTTGTGCCAATTTCAAGATTATGTTTCGCTGATTCTAATGCTTTTGCAATTTTTTTATTTAGTATGGATTCGTATAATTTTTTCGATAATCGATTATAAACAAAATAATGAGAGTCATCTTCCCATTCGCCTACGTGTTCAACACCTTCTAAACTCATTTTTGTACGTGAGGATGAAACCAATTCAAAACTTTTTGATAAGTTATACGTGGCATTTTTTCCATAGACTTCAAACTCTTTTGTTTTGCTTTCAGTTGTAACTTGAACCTCGGATTTAATTAATTGAGCAATGATCCCAAGTGAATGAGTTCTGGCAATTTCCATATACTCTTCCGCAGAACCAGTTTTGGATACTTTTGAGAATCCGTGATAATACTCCGAATTTGCTCGATGCTCATTTTGAATCCAGATCGGAACTTTTGTAGAAGTGCAACCCATAATTAATAAAAAAACACCGGTGAGGAGACAACCTAAAACCGGTGTTTTTTTGAAACAATAATTCATTAATATTATCTCATAGAGTGTTGATTACATTCCCTTTCTTTGGCGGTATGCCTCTACTTTTTTCTCCATTTCGTCGTACAATTCAGAGGCTCGAATAGCATTGTAAATTTCCTTGTCAGCTTTGATTCGGTCTAATAAACGTTTTTGTGCAGCACCTTCATCCCATTCTACAAGAATATAAGCTCTAAAGATGTCTTGATTATCAGATTTTTCTTCCAATATTTCTTTTTTCACAACAGAATAATCTTTCAATGCGGTTGAAATCACCTGTTCTTGAGTTTGAGAATATCTGTCCAAAATATCTGAGTCCGTACCCAGTCCCGTTTCTTCTCTGACTCGTTTTATGAGTGCATTCATTTCTGAATCCATAGCTCCTGCTAATTGATTTGCGGCATCCATTGTCGCTTTGTTTACTGATAATTGAAGGTCACGACTTGTAGCGGTGGCTCCAGCATAACGATATCCATCTTTTTGAGGTGTATTTACATACCAATCTGGAATATTTTTCATAATCTTTCGGGAGGGTTCGGGGCTAAGATTAGGTCCCTTTGATGATCCACAACCAATTATAAAAAAAGCAAGGCTTAGGATTAATATTATATTTTTATTCATATTAAGTTCTCCAAGTTGTATTCAATAATAATTTATACAGAGTTATTTAGTTCCATTATTTTTCAAAACCACTACAATCACCAGTCGCAATTTTAACGAATATTGAATTGTTAAACTAAGTTTAAAAAATAAAAAAGGGCTTGAAAAAGCCCTTTTTTATTGGATTATTATAAAAGTATTATTGTCTAACCAACTCTACCCTTGGTTGCTCCTTTACTAGTTTTTCCGGAATTCTGATATCCCTTTTTTGTTCCTTTAGGTTCTTTCGGAGGGGATGAAGTTTTTGGAGATGTACAGGACGACGCTAAGGTGAAAATCCTTTTTTTGTCTTTATCGGAAAGTGATTTTCCTTTCTTGTATTTATTATAGGACCATTTTTCCATAAAACCCATTTTCTTATCTTTTAAACATGTTTTCAGTTCATCTTTGGTTGCAATACCCGTTCCTTTTAAAATGGGGTCAACAGCAATCTGATATTTGCTTTTTGCTTTTCCTGTGGTACCAACTTTGGATTTTGATTTAGATCCAAAGTTAATTTCCTTACTCTTGCTAAGGCTTTTTGTTTCCTTCTTTGTTTTAGACTTTTTGATTTTTGTTTTTGTTTCCTTCTTTGTTTCTGACTTTATGGATTTATCAGACCCTTTTTTAGTCTGTGCTTCTCCAAAAGTTGGAATCGCCATCATTAATGCCACTGCGATTATGATTGATTTATTGAGTAATTTCATTTTTATTGCTCCTAATTAGTTAATGAAAATATTTTGTTTCTGCCTACATAGATATAATTAATGGAATAATTTGCATATAATTTAGTCATATAATGAAATTTCTTTTTGTAAATTACGAATTCCAATTAAAAATTCTTTATCAAATGCGTTGTTGTAATCATTGATTTCATAAAAATATTTTGCGATTTCATTATCCAATACATGAGTATCCATGTGTAATACTTCTGGCGAAGGAAATAAAATTTCGAGGCCCGATGTAAAACTTGAAATATTTTCTTGAATATTTGGATTCATTTCCAGTACACGACGTAATACAAATATTTCATAAAGTCTTCTTTCATGTTTTGTTTTATGAAGCATCACAGCATTTCCATCTATGATTGCATCATTTAAATCTTTTAAATGTGTTTTATATCGTCTATCATCTAATGTTATTTGACTTACTGTAGCTACCGGTCGTTTTAAATTTTCTTCTGTATGGTCTTCATTTAAGTCATTTTGGAATGTGAGCACTAAGGCAGAGTTGTTTTTTGTATCCATATATTTTTCATACGTCTTTTTAAATCCTTTTGTATAGACGTTGAATGAATTGTCATCAGCAGATGCAAAATAAATAATTTTTGCAGGATCAATGTATTTGTAATAATCAACTCTTTCAACGAGATTGTATAACATTCTTCTTATGAGAATTTCTTGTCCTGGTAATGCTCCTTTGGCAATTTGATTAAAATTTTCATCCATATTTGCGGAAGGATACAATTCTTGGATTTCTTTTATATCCAATTTTACATTTTCATATAGAGGTGTTTTTAGTACAAATCCCAAGTCAAATACATCTGTATTCTGAATACGATAACTATTTTGAAAAAGCATGTTTCCTAAAGATTGAAAAATCTCAGAATCTTTTGGAATTACCCGTGTAAAATCTTTGTCAGGTACGTCCACAATGTGTGGTGTGATTACGACGATTACTTCCTTATTGTCATTTTTTTTGATTTTATATTTAAACAAATTTCCAATCCATGGGATAGAACTCAAAAAAGGAACTCGACCTTCCTGATACGTAACTTTATTTGAAATTAATCCACCTATAATGAACGGTGTATTATTTGCAACTTGTACATAAGATTGCACTTTTCTGCTATTGATCGTGGGAGCTACGGTATATTCCGAAGACAAAGAACTGCTGGCTAGTGATTCCTCAGTTTCACTGATTATAGTTTCTACCTGAATGGTAATCTCATCTCGGTTTGAACTTACACGGGGTCTGATGTTTAAAACGATACCAACCGGTATATATTCAGTTGAGGTTGTAGCAAATTGAGAGGATGCAGTGGTTTGAATCGTAGGAATTTGTTGACCAACAACAATTCGAGCTTGTCTTCCATCCAAAACCAGAACAGAAGGTCTGGATAATATATTTGCAGATTCGTTACTAATCAGTGAAGATAGTTCAGCCTTGAAATCATGTGCATGTCCCAAAAGGCTTTTGTCCAACACAAATGTAAATGGTTCAAGAACTCCAGAATGTTCATCTTCGATTGCAAAACTTGATCCGTAAAAATCTCCCTGAGATTCAAACCGAACTCCCAATTGATCCCTTTCTCCGGAATTGATTTCAATCACCAATGCCTCAATCATGACTTGAATAGCGGGGACATCGATTTCGTTTGATATCAAACTAATCAATTTACTTAAACTGTATGGGTCTTCTGGATCATAAACAATCATTAATCTTTGTAATGGTTCTCCTGTAGTTGTATAGACCAAAGATGAGCCACCCATATCAACATCCATACTCGTTCCAGTAGCTGAAACTTCTCCTGCCATTTCCAGAAGAGTAATATTCTCGGTTTCAGGCAAGATTATAATCAATGGTAAGTCGTCATAACTGGTGGCATATCCGCTCAAAAGTGAATTATTAAACGGTCCATTGGGTTGAAATAATAATTCATAAGGATTGGGTCCTTGCTCAACGGAAAAATCTATGACTGCGTAGCCTAAAGCTTTCAATATTCCTGCGGCTCTATCTGTTTGAATGTAACTCAGTTGAAGCGTTTTATACTCAACATTTATCAACTCACCATATCCAATACTACAAACAGATATGGATAAAATTAAATTTTGGATGTAACTTTTTATTTTAATAAGTCGTTTCATTTTGGTCTCGTTTTTAGTAAATAGTGGTTACAATATTTATTGGAATATTCACATTGATAATAGCGTATTTATCGCTGAATAAAGTGGCTAGAACTTGTCCAGAATAAAAATCATACCCGGGGACAAAACTTCCAGAAACTTCGTATGTAGAGTTTACTCGGTTTGGAAGTTGAATTAAAATATCATAATCATAAGGTTCTGTAATTCCTTCAATGGTTCCACCAGATGCTGCAATGGTAAGATAAGATGGTGGTTCATTAAATTGTTCTGGATCCGTAGTTTCGTATTTTCTTAGTACTTTTTTATATGATTTTCCATCTTTTTCATATTCCCAAATCATAAACCCATCCAAGGGAACAATTGGCAAATTAGTATCAAATGTTAAGTTAATATTGGTTGTTTCACCAAGCATGGATAAATCCAAAGTCCCCAATGATAGATCTGCAACCCAACCACCATTATTATATTTTGTATCAGCACCAATGGTACTTTCTTCAATTTTATCATAATGTTGTTCAGGATAAAATTGATAATAAGTTGGAAATTGAGCAACATTTTGAACTAAACTATCAATTGTAAAACTATCCAATTTCCAATAACCTATTATTTTTGAATCCGGTCTAATTTGAAATTCTGAATGCCGGATTACTCTCGCATTAAAATTTACAGG
>CAZBZK010000061.1:0-9061 GCA_964496365.1 uncultured bacterium | reverse complement strand
GGAGTGTTCAGGAGATCAAATGTTGGAGTTCAGTGATGAAACGGAACACGTTATATTGAGGAAAACCACATCATCTGAAATTCCAAGTGAGTTTTCACTCTATCCTGCGTTTCCAAATCCGTTTAATCCTGTGACAACTATCACATATAATTTGAATAAACAGGGTTATATTGAATTATCCATTTATAATATGGCAGGACAATTGGTAAAAACTTTACATAAAGGTCACGCAATTCCTGGATTGAATCAAATCCAATGGAATGGAACGGATGTAAATGGCGAACCCGTATCATCAGGAATTTATTTGTGCAAAATGAATTCCTCTGATAAAACAGATTTTATCAAATTAGTATTAATGAAATAATAAATCATCGGAAGGAGACAATCTTATGAAATATTTGATTCCACTTATGTTAACCGTATCTATTTTAATGAGTGATTCTCAATTAAAAAATCACAATGTTAATTTTATTCCCAAACCCGGACAGGTTCATTTGAACAACCCAACCCGAGAGGAAGGAATTTTGATTGTTGATTTTGATGAAACTCCAACGGGAGAAAATTTGAAATCAACCATCGAATCCATTTATGATGGTGTTGTAGATATTACATCCGATTTTGAAGAGATGAATCTTTCAGGCCGTGAAGCCGTCTTTGTCCTTTTAGGCATTTATCCGAATAACACCGTTATTTTACCCGAAGGAAGTACGCCATTTCTTGACTACTTAAATTCAGGTGGGAACCTCTATATGGAAGGTGGAGATATGTGGTATTACGATCCACAATATCAAGGTGGTTATGATTTTGGACCGGAATTTGGAATTACAGCAGAGTTGGATGGAACCGGAGACCTTGGGCAGGTTGTAGGGTATAATTTTTTGGAGGGGAATACCTGGGTATATAGTGGTGAAAATAGTTGGATAGATCATATTGTTCCATCAAATGAAGATGCATTTAACGTGTTTAGTAATGATGGGATTGGGTACCATTGTGGTATTGCTCAAGATAATGGATCCTATAAAACCATTGGAACGTCATTTGAAATAACAGGCTTAGGAGGTGAAAGCTCGTTAGAGGATGCTGTTGCTGGGATATTGGAGTTTTTTGACGTTGGTGAAGGTGGAGGTCCAGAATATCAAATAGATTTTTCTACGACTATTACAGCAACAGACGACCTTAGCTCTCTACCCTTTGAATTAACATTTGGGACCAGCCCTGAAGCAACTGTGGGTTATGATGATGGATTAGATGAATTTGCACCTCCGCCTCCACCACCACCTGCTTGGGATGCAGCGTTGTTCAATATGGAAGTAAACGACCGGTTTTTTGCAGATTTTCGTCCTACAACACCGGAATCCGGTATGACCGAATGGGCAATAGATTTTCAGGCTGATCAAGGATCTGAAGAGTATATTTTAAATTGGGATGCATCCACTCTGGGAGAGGGAAACTTTACTTTGTCCGATCCATTTGGAGGTGTATCTTTTAGTATAAATATGAGAGAAACAGATTCTTATTCAATTCCTGTTTCATATAACAGAGTGGTTATTACGCATTCCTATATTACACTTGATTTCTCTACAGCCATAATCGCAACGAATAGTTGGTCACCTGAGCAATTTAGTTTGATGATTGGAACCAGTGAGAATGCAACCATTGGATATGATGATGGGTTAGATGAATATGCTCCTCCGTCACCTCCGCCTCCCGCTTGGGACGTAGCCTTGTACAATTTGGAATTAATGGACCGGTTTTATGCTGATTACCGTCCGACCACTTCTATGGAGGGATCAACCACATGGGCGATTGATTTAATGGTTGAAACTCCTTATTCTGTGAATACTCTTTCTTGGGATCCAAATTCCTTAGGCGAAGGTAATTTTATGTTAACCGATGCTTTTGGCGGGGTTATGTTTTCTTACGATATGAGAACAATAGAATCTGTGGAACTTGACCAAAGTATCAGTAGGGTACTCATTGTTCATTCCTACTTTTCTTTTGATTTTTTAACAGTCATTTCTGCCACAGATAATTTGGGATCAGATCCATTTACTTTATCCATCGGAACCATTCAAAATGCGACTGATGATTACGATGATGGGTTGGATGTTTATGCCCCGCCCGCTCCACCTCCACCAGCCTGGGATGCTGCCTTATTTAATCAGATAGTCAGTGATCGTTTTTACACAGATATCAGACCCACCACTTCTGATCAAGGTTCCACGGAATGGGCTGTGGATTTTCAAGGACTGGACGGCACGACAGATTTCATTCTTAGTTGGGATCCGAATTCATTGGGTGAAGGAAATTTTACTTTGACTGATGCTTTTGGTGGTTCTCTATTGTCAGTGAATATGAGGGAAACAAACCAAGCTGTCATTCCCCATATGTTTAATCGAGTTATCATCACTCAAAGTATGTTTTCCTTAGACTTCGGTGTAACTTTATCCGCAACAGATAATGTGAATTTTCCTGTAGATCTATTGTTTGGAACCAGTCCTGATGCAACCGATGGTTATGATGAAGGCATGGATGTATATGCTCCTCCTGCTCCACCACCTCCAGCGTGGGATGCAGCGTTATTTAATCCTATAGTCAGTGACAGGTTTTACACAGATATTCGTCCCACCACTCCTGAAGATGGATCCTCAGAATGGGCCATTGATTTCCAAGCAGGTGATGGATCTGAGGAAATTAGTTTAAGCTGGAATGCAGAATCTTTAGGTGAAGGAAATTTTACATTGACAGATGCATTTGGTGGATTATTTTTCTCTGTAAATATGAGTTCTACTGATTCTTACAGTTTTCCTATCATGCATAACCGTGTATTCATAACGCATTCCTACTCCTCTTCTATGGAAATTTCGTATATGGCTGGATGGAATATGGTTGGACTTCCACTGTCGGTGGAAAATAACGCTTATGATGCCGTATTTCCGTACGGTGAACCCAATACTCTTTATGCCTATAATAACGGATATTCTTTGGAACAAAATTTAGAAATAGGTGTGGGTTATCTACTACGGATGTCAGAGGAAAATACCACCACTATTTCCGGGACACCTGTTAACTCTGTTACCGTTTCCTTAAATCCGGATTGGAATATCATTTCGGGAATTTCATCTTCCATAGACATTGACATTATTAACAATGAGGATATTATTGTACCAAGTACGACCTATGGATATGGACCGAATGGTTATTATGGACCCGATGCAATTGAACCCGGTTATGGTTACTGGATTAGAGCATATTATGAAGGCGAATTGACTTTGAATGCCGGTAGAACTGTATCCCATAAGAAAAATGAAACGGTTCACCTTCCTTTGAATAAATTGGAGTTTGTACTTCCCAATGGAAGTTCACAAACCCTGTATTTTGGTGGATCATATTCCGATACGGAACAACTCCAGTTCAGTTTACCACCCACATTTGATGGTATGGAATTCGACGTCCGTTTTGAAGGGAACTCTCGTCATTCAGAACATGGAAATTCTATTCAAATGGTGAAACCAGAGGGATCTCTATCAGTTCAATATACCATCTCCAATAAAAACCAATTAAACGGTTGGATTTTGGACATAGATGGACAACAGATTGAATTAGTTCATTCAGGGGAAATTACATTGAATGAATCTCCTTCCAAAATTCTGTTAATGAAATCTTCAGATATACCTACATCATTTTCCTTAGGTGTCAATTATCCAAACCCATTTAATGGGTCAACGATTATCCCATTTGAGTTACGTGAAAACGCATTCATTACTCTAAACATTTTTGATATTTCAGGGAAGTTGATAACAGAATTGATTTCCCAAGAAAAACCCACGGGAACTTATCAAATGGAATGGAATGGAACTGATTCAAAGGGAATTCATGTCCCAACGGGAATGTATATCTATTCCATTGAATCCAACGGAAAAAAATTATTTCATAAGTTATTGTATCTAAAATAATTAATGAAGATTGGGGTTTTATTATTTTTAACTGCAATTTGCTTTGGTAGTGGACCGGATAGAAATCATAAAAATTATGAGGATAATTCTCTATTATTCTGCATCGTTCCTTATGAGAGTCCCCTAACACTCAATCGCTTTAATAAGCATCCAATTACAGGACACGAGGAATTGGATGCATTTTTTTCTGAAAAAAATGTGTTGGACATATTACCATGGATACCTTTTGCGGAAGAATCTGATCGGGATGGTGATATTTTTTTAAATAGAATTTATAGAATTCTGTTCTCAGACAAACGAGCCGATGATATTGAGACTTTAAAAATAGCACTTCAATCCTTATCCATAGTTCATTCTGTGGAATTCCACCGAAAAAGAAAACCCTATTTTACACCCAATGATCCCATGTACAACCAACAGTGGTTTTTACAACAGATTGGGTCTAATTCTGCATGGGATAATTGGCAGCCAAATAGTGGAAATTCTCCATCGGGTGAAGACATTCTTTTGGCTTCTGTTGATACTGGTGTGGATTGGGATCATACAGATTTGAGAAATAATCTATGGCAGAATCTTAACGAAGATGCTGATGGGGATGGACATACCATTGAGTATTCTGGAGGGCAATGGATTTTAGATCCGGGTGACTTGAATGGTATAGACGATGATAATTGGGATAATAATCCTGACACATTTATTGATGATTTAATCGGCTGGGATTTATCTGGGTGGAATGGTGTGGAGGATAATAACCCACAGCCCAGACAAGGTGCCAATAATTATGGTACCTGGGCACACGGTACTCATGTCGCTGGGTTGCTTGCTGCATCTACCCATAATGGAACGGGTATCGCTTCCACTGCATTTGACTGTAAAATTATGTCCGTAAAAGTGTCGGAAGGTACTCAATCTTATCCCTATATCACCCATGGATATGCAGGAATATTATATGCCGCCAAAGCAGGTTTTTATTCCGGATCCTACGCAATTATCAATAATAGCTGGGGTGGAGGTGGATTTAGTAATTATGAGCAATCTGTTATAAACCTGTGTCATAATACCTATAATGCTATGATTTTTGCTGCAGCTGGAAATGGAGCGGATGATGGATGGGGTGAAGAATATGCTCCTCATTATCCTGCAAGTTATGAACATGTCATTTCTGTAACTGCCTCAGGGACCGGAGATGTATGGAACCATTGGGCTACTTATCATGAAACCGTAGATTTAATTGCTCCGGGGGAGAATATTCGTAGTTGTGTGATTGGAAACAATTATTCAAATTGGGATGGAACATCCATGGCAACACCGGTAGCGGCGAGTTGTGCTGGACTCATGCGTATTTTTTATCAGGATATTACAAATATTCAAGTTGAAACCATGCTCATTGCCTCTGCAGACCCTGGAATATACAATGTTAATTCAGAGGGATATTTAAATGGAATGTTGGGAAGTGGCAGAGTAGATTGCGAAAAAGCACTAGAAGCAGGATTATACCCCTCGATGGAATTTGTAGATATGGACATCACCGTTTTGGATGGGAGTGATGATGTGATCAACCCTGGTGAAACTATTGAGTTACGAACCATTTTATATAATAATGAAACTTGGGGTAATGCGGTTGGATTAACGGGGGAGTTATCCGTTGAAGCCAACGCATTTATATTTCAGAATTATGCAAACTTTGGAGATGTAATGCCCGGAGATGCAATCCTTAATATTGAAGATCCGTTTTTAATACAATTTCCTTCTGAAACTCCACATGGAGATGTGAATTTTACATTGTCACTTTCATCCAATTCAAATGATTACATGGAATATACAACCCAATTAAATTTCACAATTTATGTTGAAGGCGGTGGAGGTGAAATCGAAATCCCAATATCTTTCAACACTGGTTGGAATTTGGTGGGACTCCCCATCAATGAAAATGATTCATATTACCTAACAATATTTCCCGATGCAATTCCTGGAACTTTATATGGATTTGATTTTAATTATGTTTCCCAAGAAATATTAACTCCGGGAAGTGGGTATTGGATAAGGTTTGCGGAAATGGGAAGTGAATTGGTATCTGGTACACCGATTCAAAATCTCACTATTAGTGTCAATGAGGATTGGAATTTGATATCTGGTATTTCTACGAATATTTCGGTTGAATCTATCTATGACCCGGAAAATCTTGTTATTCCAGGGACGTTCTATGGATTTAATAATAGTTATTATTCTGTTGATTTATTGTCTCCCGGTCAAGGATATTGGGTAAGGTCTCAAGACGATGGGCAAATTTTATTAAATACCCAAAATGTAAAATTAGCAGAAAAACCGGAATTAATTGGATTGAAAACCGCAACCAAATTGCATTTTATGAATAGTATGGGGTCTTGGCAAACATTATATGTAGGCAAGGGAATTACCAAAGAAAATTCATTGAGTTTGACTTTTCCTCCGTTACCTCCATCTGGTGAAAATGTATTCGATGTTCGATTCGAAGGAAACTTAAAAGCCAGTGAAACGGGCGGAAATATCTCTATAGTAAATTCCCACTTTCCAATCACCCTAAAAACAGAATCTGGTGATGATGGTCGGTGGAGAATCACAATAATGGATGAAGACAGAGAGATGTATTTTGATTCTGGATCAAATGAAGATATTTTGATTGAATCAAACCTAATAAGTATAATTAAAGATATTGATTATTCATCCTTAGCTAAAATAGACATGAATGTTTCGGCTTACCCTAATCCATTTAATCAATCTACGACATTCACCTTTGAATTACCCGTAGGGACTCATGTGTCGTTGACGGTTTTTGATATTTTAGGAAATGAAGTCATTTCTTTGGTAAATGAATTCAAAGAAAAAGGAGTTCATAAAATTTCTTGGCACGGTAATAAAAAAGTTGGCAATGTAATAGAAACAGGTGTATATTTCGCGTCAGTTGAAACGGAGTATTTTTCTGATACAGAAAAGATACTGATAGTTAAATAATAAGATTTACCCCATACTCCCCTCCACGCCCCGGTTTTCACCCCTGAAAGCCGGGGCTACTTATTAAAAAATGAATATTATTAAATTTCATGGGTCTAATCTTTATAATAACGCAAAATAAATTTTTCAATAATTAATTTAAACATGAACTATAATCACTGAACATTATGATCAAACTTTTTTCAGCCTTTCTATTTTTCACGCTTATTTTTCCACATAACGTTTCTTTCAAAACTCACGTTATTACTCAACCTAATGGTGAACAAATTCATTGTTTTGTAAGTGGAGATGAATTTTTTAATTGGGCTCATGATAAAAATGGGTTCACCTTAATTCGCAGTCAAGAAGATGGATATTTTTATTACGGAATTAGACATGGAGATGAAGTCATTCCTTCTTCAATTTTAGTTGGTTCGGAAGATCCAGTTGATGCAGGATTGGAACCATGGGCACTTATTTCTAAGGAAAAATATTTAGCAATTAGGGATAGATTTTCACAAAATTCAAATCATACGGTGCGGGATGCTCCCACCCATGGGACCATTAACAATTTGAATGTATATATCCGATTTAGTGATGAACCTGAATTTTCAGACCCACGAATTCAACATGATCAAATATTTAATAATGAAACCGGTCCATCGTTGCTTCATTATTTTGAAGAAGTATCCTATGATCAGCTTCATGTCTATACACATCATTTCCCCGTGTGTGATATGACAACCAATTTGTCTTATCAGGATGATCATCCACGAAGTTACTATATGCCCTATAATGCTAACACAAATCCGAATGGGTACTCAAATGATAATCAGCGAACATACAGAGAACAAACATTATTAAAAAATGCCATAGAATTTATCGACTTGGAAGTTCCTGTTTCTCTAACCATTGACTCCAATAATGATGGATACGTTGATAATGTAACATTTTTGGTTTATGGCTCTCCTACAGCTTGGGCTACATTATTATGGCCCCACCGTTGGAGTCTTTATTACTATGATGTGTTTATTAATGGAAAACAAGTTTGGGATTATAATTTTAATATGGAAGAAGGTGGATATTTTACCGTTGGAACAGTTTGCCATGAATTTTTTCACTCTCTCGGAGCACCGGATTTATACCATTATAATAGTAATGGAGCACCTACATCAGTTGGAGGTTGGGACGTTATGGATGCAGCGGGTGATCCGCCGTCCTATATGAGTGCTTTTATGAAGTATAAATATGGTGATTGGATTGAGGATCTCCCCGTCATTTCTGGGTCTGGTATTTATGAGTTGAGTCCACTTCAATCATCAACAAATAATGCGTATAGAATTAATTCTCCCAATTCTAGTACAGAATATTTTGTGGTAGAATATCGAAAAAAAATGGGTATTTACGAATCCCAAACTCCGGGAAATGATGATGGATTACTGGTTTATCGCATTAATACAGTCGTTGGTAATGGAAATGCAGATGGACCACCAGATGAAATTTATCTATACAGACCAGATGGGACATTGACCCAAAATGGAAGTTTATCTCTAGCTCCTTTTAATCAATCTTCAGGAAGAACAGAAATAAATGACAATACCAATCCGTCCAGTTTTTTAACCAATGGAACCCCGGGTGGATTAAATATTTTTAATGTATCGGATCCAGGACTAACCATATCCTTTGCTTATATGAATGTGCTTCTTCTGCCTTCTTTTGTAGATGTCGTAGGTGATTCAGATGAAGATGGAGTCATTAACCCTGGGGAAGAATTTATTTATATCATTTCCATAGAAAATTCTTCACCTGAAATTCAGGTAAACAATGTTATTGCTTCGGTATCAAGTGATGATGAAATTATGATTCAGAACCCCACATTAAATTTTGGCTCAATATCTCCCAGCGATACAGAAGCACAAGATGTTTTCATTTCCATCCCTATGGAGGTAACGTTAGGAAATATTGATATAGATTTTAATATTACGGGAGAATTTTGGGAAAATGGGAATTTATCTTATTATTCAGATGATGTGTCTTTTACATTTGAAGTTTCCTTAAATCAGAACGGTTGGCCTATAGAAACCCTCAACCAAATCGAGTCATCACCTGCGGTAGTGGATATAGACAATGATGGA
>CAZBZK010000060.1:0-9384 GCA_964496365.1 uncultured bacterium | reverse complement strand
TCATTAATAGAAAATTTATGGCGGTAAATCCTATGATCTGTCCAAGTGTATTCTATATTTAATTTGTCTGAATATTTAATAATATCATTCCACATAAATCCAGTTTGCCATGCGAACCAATTGTGATCATTGTCCTCAAATGTCCATTCTGGTGTCCATTCATCAATGTATAATGAAAAATATATTTTAAAACTATGTTTTATATTCCAAGATACATCAAGCCCCACTTGAGCATTATCAATATCTCCTAAATGATTTTCCATGTGCCAGAGTGAAGTGAATGGTAAGAGATAATGAAAATCAATTTGACGTGAACCATATACTACAGATTCAGTTGCTCCAAGGGTAAAACCGGGAATAGGAGTCCACTCCAACCGGTGACCAGCAATGGAACGGGGTAAATCAAATTGTCTTATTCCAATTCCCTGATAGGTACTTGCTTTTGTGGAATCAGAAATAAGACTTTTAAGAAAACCATGAAAATAGATAAACTTGAGATTGGGAAGGATATTCCAGGTCAATCCAAATTGAGGATATGAAGGGGGTTTATTTGAAATCAGGATTGAATGTGTTCCAGGTCCCCAGTGACGATTAAATTTACCAATTTCAAATAAAAAATTGGTCCCGTTATAGGATATGTTTGTTGATGCAGTCTCTACCCAATGTGTAGTCCCATCTTTTGATGAATCTAAAAACGGCAGTCCCTGTTCTGGTGAAAATCCAAAAGATTTTTTCCGCACCGTGCCTGCCATACCAATGGCGATAAAAGTTCCCGAAATAGACCAGTGTTCCTCCAATGTGACCTTTGCAGACACACCCAAACCTGAAATTGTTGTAGTCCCATTTTTATTTACATGCCATATCCCTCCATTTGATTTAAATTGTGAAAAAAACATCGGATAAATATCAAATTTTGAAGACCCGTAAGTCAAACTTGGAATAAGAAAAATCGTTATGAGAACCATGGTCCTGATGTTACATATCATAATATTTTGGCCCTTTCTATTTGCTTCTGGCACCCTTGAAAACGATATTGAAAACAGCTCGAAATAAATAAGTGAAATTTGTCGTAATTGGTTTTGCTCTGTACCGCAGTAAATATTTTTTTTCACTTTCTATTAATTCGTCAAAAGATCGAGGTAAATCAACATAGAAGGGGGGGATTAACCCCGGTTTAGATCTAACCCTTAATTCCTGCAAATCCTTCGGGTAAAGGTTAAAATAATGTTCACTCAAAGCCCTCACTCCGATTAGTTTCAGATCCCCCCTTATCCAATTATAAATCTGGGGAATTTCATCTATAAAAAACCTGCGGAAAATCCTCCCCCAGTTTGTCAGCCGGTAATCATTTTTCAACTTACCCGAATTTTCAAGCTGAAATTTATCATAAAGGTCCTTTTGAATAAATTCACTGTAAGGATACATGGTTCTAAGTTTGTAAATCGAAATAATTTCCTTATTCAGACCAATTCGCTTTAATCGTACGACGGGACCATAGGAAGGATTTTTTTCAGTTGAAACGGTCTTTACTTTTTTGCAAATAAAATAGGTCTTATTTCCGAAGGTCTCATTGTTCAACATCTCAAATCCGCAAAAGGATAGTCGTCCAAAAATCTCTGCTTTGGAAAATATTCTCTTCTGACCTTTCGTCAAAATAAAATAAATGCGTTTCGTTACTGGAAGTTTGGGAAGGATTCGGTAAAAAATGAAATGCAGTGGATAAAGAAAGGTAAACAAAAACCGCGGCATTTTTGATCGCAACCGTGTTCTAATATTTTCCAAGGGTTCAAAACAACCAATAAGTGTTCCCCCGGATGAAACTTTTTCGTAGCAATTTAGAAAATATACATTTAATCGTCTCATATCATTGAGTTTATGAAAATTGATCAACACTGGAGTGGACTGTTCTTTTAGTATAGCAATGTTAGTCAGGGAAACCGTATTGAATATTCTGATTCTTCCTGTGTTAGGATTTTCTGAGGAAAAAGTATTCGAAATAAAACGGTATAATTCATTTTTATACGGAATTGAAATACGGTTAAATAGTGATGATAAATTTTGATCATTTCCTAATATTTTACCAGATTTCATTATCTCTGTTTCAGTCAGGCGTTCCTGACCGAATGTATTGGTCTGCGCAGTTTGATTTTGTGTATGGGTTTCTCTAACAGTTGAACGCCTACCGAAGAAATATATAAAAAAAATGCAAATCTCAAATGAAGAGTGGAGGGCGCTGGAACCAAAAATAAATAAGCGTGGGATATCATCCAAGCGAAGGAAATAATAGGCGATTCCATTGAATAAAAGCATGAGTAATCCTGATTTTATATAAGGAGCTAATTCATAAAAAGGATTTAGGTGAGCAGGAGCCGTATATTTACGAGTGAGAATTGTAGAAAGTCCCCACGAAGTTAACAGGATAAGTAAACCTCGTTCATTCAATGGATTATGAATGTAAGATCCGGTTTTTTCCGAAACTATTACAAAATATATTCCAATCAACAACAGTGCACACGGCATCAACCACTTCAAATAGAAAACTCCTTTCGGAAGTTGATTATCCTCAGATGAAATGGTTCCGTTTTGGTTTTTTCCCTTTTGGATTAACTTGAACGACCCCAAAAATACCGTTTCTAAACATGCAATTCCGACCGTCGTGTTGATGACAAACAACCGTGAAATACTCCACAGATTTGTAATGGATAAAGTTAAGGTAATAAAAAAGAAAGACAGAATTGAAGACCAGAAAATCAAACGCCATGACAGCCAAAATGAACGATGAATAATTTCTGAATATTTCCTATAATAAAATGAGAAAAAAAGCCAGAATGTCAGAAATAAAAAATGGAGGGATAAATAGGAACCTTGTGGCAAAAAGTATCCAAATTTGGTATAATTAAAAAATCCAAAAATTGAATGGATAATTAATATATCTAATAAAATAATACTTTTCTGTATTGAAATACTTTTTCGATTTCGATTCATTTAGTCCATATTTTACAGATTCTCTGTTCTGAAAATCCTCATTCAGGATTACATTAAGTTAAGAAATAATTGAGAGTTAAATACAATCCCAATCGATTTTGCATTTTACCCTCCAGCATTCTATTGTTCATTTTATCAAATTTTAAAACTGAACTTTAATAACTCAATGGATTTTTTCTAAGTTTCATAGCCTAATTTTAATATCAAACTATTTAAACTATCTTCTAATAGTTGAATATCTTGAATTGAAAAATCGTTTTTCCACCTTCCCTGATTGGACCTCGTAAGATTAACTTTGGTCATGCTTGGTTCGAACGGTATTTGAATAAATTCACAAATTTCCTTGGCAACCTGCTCACTGTTTGCTACCAAATCTTCGAGTTTTACTAATTTAATACAATTTTGGGGAATAGAATTTTCAATATTGAAATACCGGTTAATGATAGATTTATACATAATAATGGCTTCCTGGATACTATTCGGACACCATCTCTGGTTGATAAAGGATGCAATTACATCCCTCGGGTCTCTAATAATATGCAGGAACTTAACTTCAGGAATCAGATCAAGAATTTCTCTTAAAAATAAAATATTCCACGTATTGTCCTCTACAAATATATCTTTTCTTTTTTCAATTAGATATTGATCTATATTCTTTTTTACAAATTTACCAAGGACGTTACATAATTGCTGTTTTGAAAAATTTTCTGAAAACCAAATTGAATATTGATTAGAGTCACTCCTTGCGCCAGGCCAAAAACCGGAATATTCGAAAGATTTCAAGCTTGATATCAGCTCTTCAACATTTTCAACATAATTGGGCAACCATTCAGCCAATTCCCATTCAGCGTAATTTTTATCTCCGGCATTCTTATTCGCTAAATTTAACAGGAAATTATTTAATCGTTTGATTTTTACATCCGAATTGAAAGGAGACCAGGTTGTACTAAAACTATTATAAAAATCAATTATTCCATCAGGATCAATAATGAAACGATATTCAAAAGGAAAACTTGCAACTTGGGAATGATTTGACAATATGTGTCTGGTAATGTTTGTACCGGAACGTCCAGTACCTCCTATTAGAACATATTGATTTTTTATTTCATTATCCATCGAATCACTTCAAATGCCTCTGCGTACTCTTCGGAAATTTGCAATCCTCTGAAATTTGCATGTCCCATTATTAACTTTTCTTTAGTATATAATCTTTTATATTGTGATTTATATTCATCAAGCGCAGCAATCTTTAAATCAATATCCTTTTCATTCACAATCGAAAATAAAGTTGAACCAAATGAATAGTTGTTCCACATAAACTCATATCCTAACACCGATGTATTTTTAAAAGCCCTGGTTCCTTCCTCATAAATCGTCTTGTGATCCTGATGGACATCGAAGGAAGAGGGCATGAAAACCAAATCAGGTTTAATTTCTTTATTTAATATAACCAATTCTTCAAGTATATTTTGCCTGAATTGTGGAAAATGGCGAACCTTAAACTTTTTTATAAACAAATTTCCGGATTTAATTCCCAACACATGGGTAGCTGATTTTACTTCAGTTTCCAGAATGTTTTTCGGGAATCCATCAGGAACGGACTCTTCTGCTATTGAAAAAGCCGCATAAAATACTTCTTTTTTCTGTTTTATTAATTTTGCAATAGTAGCCCCACAGCCGATTTCACCATCGTCCGTGTGTGGAGATAAAATTAATATTTTTTTCATTTTTGTCCCTTTTTTTCGATTAGTTTCACAATTTGATCAGTGATACTTATTTTTTCCTGAATTAGAATCCTTGATTTTTGCTGCCAGTCTTTTTTTGAATTTTCATTTTTCAGAATCTCTATTGATTTATTTAATCCTTCCATTCCGTTATCATAGTAAAAAATTAACTTGTACTTTTCGCTTAATTCTTTAAAATTCCCTAAATATTTTGCTAAAGAAGAAACACGGACTGACGGGGTGCCCAGAATTGCTGCTTCCGTAGCCATGGTGCCCGATTCACCAAAAAATAATGAAGCATAATATAACACATCATGCATCTTTTCAGGAGGAATTTTTATCTGATATTTAATTAAATCTTTCGGTAAGTCCCCTTCTGATGAAATAAATACTTTTCCGAAATTAGATAATTCCTTTACTGCTCTTCTTTTCATTTCACCGGATAGTCCAATTTGCCCCGAGTCGTGGCTTGCCTCCCAAGAAATAAATCGGAGAATTATAAATTTCTCTCCCTCGCTAACACCAAGTGATTTCAAAGCGTTTGGTGCCGGTTTGAAATACTTTGGATGTAAATAAAATAATTCCATATAACTGTCCAAACGTTGGTGTTTTTTACCGAGGTCCTTTATAAAACATTGCGGTGTTATTACCACATCAGAAAATGGAACGACTCCTATAAGTCCTAATTTTGCATGCTCGGTATCTGTTAATGTTATATGCGGTTTTTGAATAACCCAAGAAACCTGGGCAGCATATGGTGATGCAAAACTTAAAAAAATATCCGGTTTAAAGCGTAATGACAATTTCAAAAGAAGCTGGTTAACCCTAATCAAATAAATCATTTTTGTAATTAAACCTGTTCCCCCTTTCCCCCTATCAATATATTTTATGTTATAACTTTTTAATAAATTATGAGTCACATCTTTATTTCTTGCTGTTACTAACACTAAATGATTTTTTCCTTGCATTTTATTTATGAAATGCTTGAAATAGTGAACATGGGCTGGATGTCCTATGTCTATCAGAATTCTCATTGTTAGAAAATTATAATAAATAAATTTTGTATTTTTTAGAATCTGAATTCACACTTAGCAATTTATTCTAGGAAGAATAACTTTCATGCGGTAGCATGGTATGATAAATAGATAAAACCTCCCTGCCTACAGATTCCAGATCATAACCTAATTGTTTCATCCTTTTCCTTCCGTTCGTCCTTTTTCCAATCTGTATCACTTTATCCATATTTTGACCTATGTCACGGGGACTATAGGAAGTAATAAAACATCCCACAGTTGGTCCAATAATTTTTCTTACATCACCAACATCAGTTGTAACGATGGGACAATTACATGCCATCGCTTCTTTAATAATTTGAGGGGATCCTTCTGAAATGGATGTCATCAATAAAAAATCCACAGCATTCAGTAAATTCCGCACTTCAGTCCGACTATATCCTGACAATTCAATCATTTGAATATCTGATTTTGAATAACCTACTGCCTTTTTTGCCAAATTAAAATTTTTTACTTTTTTTGTAAATCCCGATGAAAATAATCCATAAAACTTCTCTTTTTTCAATCCTGATTTTCTACGGGCTTCACCTTTATCCTGAGGATAAAACCTGTTGAAATCTATTCCACAAGGAACAACATTAGAATTTGAATACCTTTTTAATTTTTTCAAATGGGCAGGATGAACAAAAATATTTTGTCTGGAAAAAATTGATGCAAAAAATGAAAATATCAAATTTTTCCTCATATTCACATCCGAGCCATGAAAAGTAGTAACTACAGAAATCTTCCTTTGTATGGATGCAAGTAATCCTGAAAGCCCATAATGGGCATGAATGAGATCAGGTGCATAGGATTCAATCTTCTTCATTAGTGGGAATAGGTTTTTTAAATAACCGCAAAGACCTTGTCCCAAGATAGGATAATAATCAATCATAACACCGAGTCTCTCAAGACTTTCAGCTTGTTCTTTTATAAATGGACTGATAAACCCGGAATTATAGCTGCATACTATCAAAATTTTCATCATCAGATTCTTTTAAATATCCTAAAATTGAACCCATATATAGAAACGCCCCGGACCTGAAACCTATACTTGTAATACTTCCGGAAAAAGACAAAATTAAAGTCACTGTAAATATACTCCAAAAAACAGCAACCATTTCTTTATGAAACAGAGATGTAACTTTCCTGAAGTGCATTCCTTTATAAAATAAATTCAAATAAATGAAAATATAAAGGATCAATCCAATAATTCCGGTACCATGAAGCAGGATATTGTAATCTACATGCAGTTGTCTTCCTCTACCTAATATATAAAAGTATTGTCTGTCTTTTTTGAATGTTGTTTGAGAACTGAATACGTCGGTTCCAAACAAGGTTTCGAATGTTGAATTTTCATTTATTTCTTTCAGAACAAAAAACGTTTCTAAAATCCTTGATTCTTTTGATAATTCAGGTAGTGATTCTTGTCTTGCTTCAAGTCGAGCTTCAAACAATTCTCCATAAATTGGATAGGTAATTCCTACCACTACCAACGATAGAAAACCAAATTTTAATACTTTAAATTTATGAACTGATAAAAACAAATAAATGAAATACCCTATTATTATAGATACTATAGAAATCCGACGTAAGACCAGTAAAGTCATTAAAATAGACATAAAAACAAACAACATATAGATTATTTTTTTTCTTTTAGACTGGATTAAGGACAAAACGATTGGGCTTGTTATAACAAATAAAACAAGAGTATAAGTAATTTGAACGAGCCCTCCTCCTAAATAAAGTGAATCTTCCAAGTATTCTGAAATGCCAAGCTTAAACAATTGAGAAATAATCCCCTGTGCTATTATTACGCTGACCCCCAGTAATAAAAAAGTATTTAGTCTTTTAATTAATATTTCTTTTGATAACAAATAATATCCTAAAGGGAACATAAATAAACTAATCGCAATTTTTAAATATTCATTGAATGAATGAAAACTATTTGAAGATAAAGGGATTAAAAAAAGAAGATAAAACAAAAACAAGTAAATAAAAAAAGATGTACCCTTGAACCTTATATTGCCGCTCAATAAAATGAAAAGAATTAACAATAAAAAAGCCCGAAAGGCACCAATCGTAAAATAACCATCCGTGAAATAATTCGTAGTCACATCTGCTATTGCATTAATCAGAGGAACTGCAACCAATATTTGAATCAATATCTTATCTTTAATCGGAGGCATTACCTGAATTATCATCAGAATAATTAAACCGCTGAAAAAATAAATAAAATCCATGGAATAAACTTATAAATTAATTATTCTTAATATAAAGCGATTCCGATAATTTAGAATACTCCCCTGCATACTATTTGTGATTCTTATCATCTATACCGATTAATTGAAAAATTGTGATATGGAAAAAATGGATTCCCAATTTTCTTCTATATAAAATATCTAGTAAACAGACATCAATGAATAAGCTAATGGACATTGCATAAGCTGCTCCAAAATACCCGAATTTCAAAACAAAAATAACAGTGAGGACTAAATTTGTAACTGCAACCAGTGCAACCCGCAAAAGATTTGAGTATAATTCCCCAGCCATTATTAGTAACGTTGAAAATGGACCAAATAAATAGGTAGTACTCACACCAACTAATAAAATAATAAGGATAAAAGATAAATCTAAATAGTCTGTTGGCATAAAATATTTAGTATAAATGAAAAAAAATACATACAGGTTGAGGAATGCTGGTATAATGCTTATGATACAACCTTTGAATACTTTATATAATCTTTTCTTGATTTCTCCCAATTGACCGGAATACCAGTATTTGGTGAACACGGGATTAAAGTTTTTTTGCAATGCACCTGGAATAAACAAAATTGATCTCGCAAAAAACAAAATATAAGCGAAATAACCTGCAGCAGAATTTCCGCTTAGGTAACCAATAATAAGGATAGGGAAGTGAGTATTTAGAGTTGAAACAAATTCTGCCATTATGTTTTTTACACCAAAACTTAGATGGAGTCTGATCCATTCCCAATTTGGTTTTGTCCAGTAAGGATTACACTTAATAACCAAAAATAAAAATAGAATGATTTCAGAAAATACAAAGAGAAAAGCAATGTTATTCAATTCACCATTTATAATACTGATGAAAACTATCCCTGACAGGATTAGAACCCACCTCATAACTCGAACACATGAATAGATCCTGAATATTCTTAAGCCGGCTAAAAAATTATTCTGAGACTTATTTATCGAAAAAATAGGAATAGCTAAACATAGTATTTTTAAGAATTGAACAACGTCAACAGAACTGAAAAATTGAGGGAATACATTCAATATCAAAATGATTAGGGTTGTTATTAATATGGATGATATTCCTGTAGAGAATAAGGAACAGGAATATATCTGTTTCAGTTTCTCCGATTCTATTGAATACTGTGCAGCATGTTTCTGAGCGGATGTTTGAATTCCTAAATTCGCTATTAGAGAAAACAATAAATAAAAGGAAAGGCTCTGACTAAAAATTCCCAGACCATCTGCATGAAACTTCACACCAATAATGGTATTGATTACCAACCCTGCTATGCTCACAAAAATATGAGCGCTAATGGTCCATAATGAATCTTTCACGAATTTTATTTGGGCCAATTTATTCTTTACTT
>CAZBZK010000059.1:0-9386 GCA_964496365.1 uncultured bacterium | reverse complement strand
CAGAAAGGGATGTAATAAAAAGTGTAATTATGGAGTATTGCGTTAATTTGTGAAATAAATACATTAGTGGCACTCCTTTGAATTTAATTAAAGTGATATTTCTTTGTTATACTACGAACATCTGAACCGATAAAATGTAAAGTAATCTGAATACTATAACAAGATATTTTAATGAGTATTCGTTGTATGTGTGACTTTTATCACATTTTGTGTATGGTTATTTAAGTACTTATTCCCTGGCAACACTGATGTAAACTTTAACTGGAATTCAGTAGTCTGTATAATTCATCCCTTAGTTACCTTTCTTCAAAAAATGTGGGAATTGTAAAACAATCATTCTTGATCGTTTGTTTAAACATCGAAATAGCGGATGAACTCCAAAATAAAACCATTAACACGGTTGATGGACTTCAAAATTCTTATTTGGAGTGAATTGACTATTTCAATTTTTATTGAAGTATGAGGAAAAGTTAGTGATATTTTACCCACAATATTGTTTGTTGTACCGTTTGGTTTTCATAAAAGCATGGCAGTAAGTTTCCCGTCTTTAAATTACCTTATTTCGATAGTTATTACCTTACAAAATGAATACGCTTGATTTATTAAATAAACTGAATATAAAAGAAACCAACCACGGAGCTTGTATCGGAGGGGAAGACTGGATAGATACATCCGGTGGTAATCCGAATGTATCTATAAACCCTGCAACAGGAGATTCTATAGCTTCAGTAATTGAATGCAACGAAGCACATTACGAATATGTTATCAAATCTGCACATAAATCTTTTTTACATTGGAGAACAGTTCCAGCACCCATTCGTGGACAGTTAGTAAGAGAAATGGGAGATGCGTTAAGAGAAAATAAAGATGAACTTGGAAGTCTAGTGTCTCTTGAAATGGGAAAAATCAAATCGGAAGGAGATGGGGAAGTGCAAGAAATGATTGATATTGCAGATTTTGCTGTTGGACAATCTCGAATGTTGTATGGAAAAACTATGCATTCAGAACGTAAAGATCACCGTATGTATGAACAATGGCATCCTTTGGGGGCGATTGGTGTGATTTCCGCTTTTAATTTTCCGGTTGCTGTCTGGGCATGGAATGCATTTATTGCTGCGATTGCTGGCGACACCGTTGTATGGAAACCATCAAGCAGTACTCCATTAACTGCCGTTGCTGTTCAAAATATTTGCAATGATGTATTGAAAAATCATGGATATTCAGGTATTTTTAACTTAGTGATTGGGAAGGGCTCGACCATTGGCGAAAAGATAATAAATGATAAGCGTTTACCATTGATTTCTTTTACAGGTTCAACAAAAATGGGTAAACGAGTTGCTGAGATAGTTTCAAAACGATTTGGTAAAACTATACTTGAATTAGGAGGGAATAACGCAATTATTGTTGATCAGTCTGCCGATCTCGATTTGGTTATCCCTGCTATTGCATTTGGAGCAGTAGGTACTGCAGGTCAAAGATGCACATCCACTCGACGAATTCTTGTCCAGTCAGATATTACTGAATCGTTAATAAAACGACTAATTCATGCGTACAAACAAGTCACTATTGGAAATCCTCTTCAAAATGATATTTTAATGGGACCTTTGGTAAATCAAGAGGCAGTGATCGCATATTCGAATGCTTTAGATGAAGTTAAAAAATCAGGTGGGGAAATACTGTATGGTGGAAATCCAATTGACAAACCCGGATATTTTGTCGAACCTACCCTAGCAAAAGTATATAATGATTGGCAAATAGTTCAGGATGAAACGTTTGCTCCAATCTTATATATAATTGAATTTGATGAATTAGAGGAAGCAATCGAACTTCATAATAATGTCCCACAAGGCCTTTCATCCTCCATATTTACAACCAATATCCAAAATGCTGAATTGTTTTTATCTTCGATGGGAAGTGATTGTGGAATTGCTAATGTGAATATTGGAACATCCGGCGCTGAAATTGGTGGTGCCTTTGGTGGAGAAAAAGAAACAGGAGGAGGAAGAGAATCTGGTTCTGACTCATGGAAACAATACATGCGTCGTCAAACCAATACTATAAATTGGAGTAAAGAATTACCTCTTGCTCAAGGAATTAAATTTGATTTATCTAACTAAAATACACGAAAGAAGAAAAAATGATTAATCCAAAAAATGTACACTCGACTATTGATAAATATATGCTAGCAGATGGAATGCCACCGGTGGTGGACTTAGAAAAGAGCCATGGATCGTGGTTGGTTGATTCCCAAACTGGGAAAGAATATTTAGATTTATTTTCCATGTTTGCTTCTATGTCTGTTGGTTACAACCATCCCTATATTTTGGAACATAAAGACACCATTACAAAAGCCGCATTAAATAAACCTACAAACTCAGATATTTATAGTACTCAAATGGCAGAATTTGTTGAGACCATGGGACGGATTGCTCAACCGAGTTATTTACCGCATTCATTTTATATTGAAGGTGGGGGACTTGCAGTAGAAAATGCTCTCAAAACTGCATTTGATTGGAAAGTTCGTAAAAATTTGGAAAAAGGTAACGGACAAAAAGGTAGCCAAATTATTCATTTCAAAGAATGTTTTCACGGGCGTACAGGCTACACAATGTCTCTAACAGATTCTCCAGATCCAAGGAAAACTTTATATTTTCCTCAATTTGATTGGCCCAGAATTACCAATCCGAAAATATCCTTTCCTCTTGAAGAAAATTTGGATTCAATTATAAAATTAGAAAAGATCGCAATTTCTGAAATGAAAAATGCATTTCAATATAACAAACATGATATTGCTGGAATCATAATTGAACCGATTCAAGGAGAGGGAGGTGATAATCATTTTCGACCGGAATTTTTCAAAGAACTAAAAACTCTTTCTCTGGAAAATGATGCATTATTAATATATGATGAAGTTCAAACCGGTATCGGAATAACCGGAAAAATGTGGGCACATCAATCTGAGTGTAATGATACTTGTAACGCTTGTAATGGTCATTGCAGTGAAAGAGAACCAGATATAATCAGTTTTGGTAAAAAAACGCAAGTCTGTGGAATATTTTCTGGTAAAAGAGTTGACGAAATTGAAAACAATGTTTTTAATGAATCTAGTAGATTGAATTCAACATGGGGTGGAAATATCGTGGATATGGTTCGTATTTCTCTTTATTTAAATATCATTGAAAGGGAAAATTTAGTGGAACAAGCCAGAGCCTCAGGAACCTATTTAATAGACCAATTATCAAATTTGCAAATTGAGTTTCCTCAATTAGTTTTCAATTCTCGAGGTGCAGGATTATTTTGTGCTTTCGACTTACCCAACGAAAATGATAGAAATAAATTAACCGGACTCATCATGGAGGAAGGAGCCATTGTCTTAGGTTCCGGAGTTAAATCCATTCGATTTAGACCACACTTAAATATTTCAATTTCTGAAATTGATCAAGGAATTGAGATGATAAAAAGAGCCTTAAAGCGGATGTGAGTGATTCCTCGGGGATATTATATATAGTTGCTACTCCCATTGGTAATTTAAAAGATATAACGTTTCGTGCCATTGAAACATTAAAAATCGTATCTTTTATTGCAGCGGAAGATACACGAAAGACACTCATACTTTTAAATCATTATCACATCAAAAAACCACTCATAAGTTTTTTTCAACACAATGAGATGACTCGAACTCCTCAGATCTTAAACAGAATTCTGAAGGGTGAAAATGGTGCGGTTGTAAGTGATGCAGGAACACCTTGTATTAGCGATCCGGCGTATAAATTAGTTCGAGAAGCCATACATTTGAATATCCGAGTTGAATCCATCCCCGGTGCAAGTTCAGTTTTTTCTGCGTTAACATCGTCGGGACTACCCACTGATCGATTTTTATTTGAAGGATTTTTACCACCGAAAAAAAATCGTAAAACAAGGTTAGAAAAAATCAAAAATGAAAATGCTACTGTAGTATTTTTTGAAAGTCCAAATCGAATGAATAGAACTTTATCTGACATACTAAAATTTATTGGAGATAGACCAGCTGTAATTGCTAGAGAAATGACAAAAATTCACGAAGAATATATTCGAGGAACTGTATCGGAATTAATAGCGTACACTGACACAACCAAATTAAAAGGTGAGTGTGTCTTATTGATAGGAAAAGAGAAACCAAGTGTCTATTTCAATTAAATCCAGATTTATTTCTTTCGAAGGGATAGATGGATGCGGTAAATCAACTCAAGTAAAAAAGTTAAAAGAATATTTAAATTCGAAACGAATTAAATCAATCATTGTAAGAGAACCCGGAGGTTCGGCAATATCAGAAAAAATTCGGAGAATTTTATTATCAAAATCAAATACAGAAATGAATTTTAGGACCGAAGCTTTACTTATGACCGCTTCAAGAGCTCAACTGACAAAAGAAGTGATACTCCCTAATTTAGACTCAGGAATTTGGGTTATTGCAGACAGGTATTCAGATTCTACCTTGGCTTATCAAGGGGGTGGACGAAATATGGATATCCAATGGTTAACATCTTTAAATTCTTTTGCTACGTTTGATCTAAATCCAGACTTAACTTTTTTCCTTGATATTCCAATTGAAATGGTCGCTCAAAGAAAATCAGAATTATCTGATCGATTTGAAGAAGAAGGAATTTCATTTCTTAACAAAGTACAAAAATCGTATGAAACATTGTTACGCTTAAAACAAAACAGAATGGTGTGCTTAAATGGAACACAAGATATTGAAGAAATTCATGATACAATTATCAAAACAATTAAACAAAAAGGATTTATTCACAATGAACCCAAAAATTAAATCACTCATTTTATTAGTAGGAATTTTATGGATTTCATTAGCCTCTCCATCATCCAAATCCGATTATTACAGTGAGGTTGCAAAATCTCAAAAATTAATAATGGATGTGTATAAATACACGATGAACAATTATGCGGATAAATTAAATTTAGAAGAATTCACCCGGGCATCCATTAAAAATATGGTTGGAAGTTTAGATCCCTACACAGTTTATTTGGAAGAAGAAGAACGCTCGAGTATTGATATGCTAACCAAAGGAAAATATGGGGGAGTTGGACTTCAAATATCTAAAAAACAAGATAAATTAACTGTTATTGCACCCTTTGATGATACACCGGCATACAAGGCTGGAATTCAAAGTGGAGATGTTATTTGGAAAATTGATTCAACATTTACAAAAAAATTATCCTCCACAGATGCAGCTAAGCTAATCCGAGGGAAGAAAGGAACTACGGTAGTTCTCCATATCAAACGATTTGGATTTGATGAGTTAATTGAATTTCCTTTAGTTCGTGATGATATAAAAATTAAGGATGTCGCTTGGTACGGAAAAATAAATGATGAGACTGGATATGTACGCTTAACCCGATTTTCAAAAAATTCCACAGGTGAAATGAAAACTGCGTTGGAATATCTAGTGAAAGAAAACTCAAAAGGAATAATTCTTGATTTAAGAGACAATCCCGGAGGATTACTTCAATCATCAATCAATATATTAGATATGTTTATTTCAAAAGGAGATACGTTATTATCAACGAAAGGAAGGATTAAAAAATCGAATAGAAGTTTTACATCAAATCGTGATCCAATCGTTCCTGAAGATGTAAAAATATCGGTGCTTATTAATAACGGAAGTGCGTCTGCAAGCGAAATCGTTTCCGGTACCATCCAAGATTTAGACAGAGGGTTAGTTATTGGAAGAAAATCGTTTGGTAAAGGGTTAGTTCAAAGTGTGTATAGGTTGGATGAAAAACGATCCCTAAAATTGACAACTGCAAAATATTATATTCCCAGTGGAAGATTAATTCAAAAAGAAGGGTTTTTAGACGAAGAAATTATTGAGGATAACAATGAGTTGGATTCATTATTCTATACAACAAATGGACGATTGGTGAAAGGAGGTGGAGGAATTTCTCCTGATTTAATTGTGGAAAAACCTGACTATGGTTCATTAACAATCGCATGTTGGCGAAAAGGATTATTCTTTTCATTTGTTCAACGTGAGAAACATAAATACGAAACAGTCGAGGATGTTGTGGATAATCATGATTTACTTTCTGAATTTTCTACTTATGTGAAGGACTATAAATTGGATATTAATTTACCCGGTGAAAAATTATATACAGATTTACAGAAAAAATTTAATTCCTTGGATAGCACCAATGTTCATTTGCTGTCCGCTTTTTCCCATATTGATCAATTCATTGAAACTAAAGAATCCAATTTAATAGAGGAAGAATCTGAAGAATTATTGAATAGATTAACCATTGAATTCGCAAATCAACTTAATGGTCCAAAAGGAAAATTTATGGAGTCTTTCAAAAATGATTTAGATGTGCAGAAAGCGATAGAGGTTTTGTCAAATGAACAAGCTTATGATCATATTTTCTCAATTAAAAACCTTTCAGAATGAAATGATTATTAATATTTTATTGTTCACCAGCAATCATTAGATTTGCCCGCTCAATTTAGTCATAAAATGGGCGATTAGCTCAGTTGGTTAGAGCGCTACGTTGACATCGTAGAGGTCGGCAGTTCAACTCTGTCATCGCCCACAGGATATAACATAACGAATGAACAAACATATTACTTTAATTTTTATAATGTTGATTTAGCCAATTATTTTGTCTAATCACTTTTGGTTTATATTTAATTTATTCTACGTTCGTTTTTAGGTTACAATATTATTATTTTATGAATAAGGTTACCATCACATTTCCGGATAACTCAACTAAAGAATTTCCATCGGGTATCACCTCAATGGACATTGCAGAAAGTATAGGTCCTCGATTAGCACAAGAAACGATTGCAGTTAAAGTTAATTCAGATGTAGTTGATATAACCACAACAATAATAGATGATTCGAAATTAGAATTTATTACCATGGATTCATTGGAAGGCCATGAAATTCTTTTACACAGTACGGCACATTTAATGGCTCAAGCGGTGAAAATCTTATTTCCTGATACTAAAGTAACCATTGGACCTGCCATCGAAAACAGATTTTATTACGATTTTGATACTGCGGTTCCATTTACAGAAAATGATCTTGAGTTGATTGAAAAAAAGATGAAGGAGTTGGCTCAAGAAAAATTACCTGTTAAACGTTTAGAACTCTCAAGAAATGATGCAATCGAATTATTTGAAAAATTGGATGAGCCTTACAAAGTTGAGATTATTTCACAAATTAATTCTGAAGATTCTATTACGGCTTATCAGCAAAATTCATTTATTGATCTATGTCGTGGTCCTCATGTTTCAAATACAGGGAAAATAAGGTATTTCAAATTATTAGATTCTTCCAGTTCTTATTGGAGAGGAGATGAAAACAAACAAGTACTTCAGCGAATTTATGGTACCGCATTTCATTCCAAAAAAGCATTGAGACAGTATCTACACAATTTAGAAGAAGCAAAAAAACGGGATCATCGAAAATTAGGAAAAGAATTGAACTTGTTTGCCTTTGACGATGAAGTGGGTCCCGGTTTACCATTATGGCTACCAAAAGGTACCGTTTTGGTGGATGAGTTAGAATCTCTTGCAAAACAAACAGAAGAAAAAGCTGGATATGTCAGGGTACGTTCTCCTCATTTGACCAAGGGAATCTTATACGATCGTTCGGGACATCTCGACCATTACAAAACATCCATGTTTCCAGCCATGGAAATAGATGGAACGGAATATTATATAAAGCCAATGAATTGTCCCCATCACCACAAAATTTACGCATCATCTCCTAAGAGTTACAGGGACTTACCTATTAGAATGGCGGAATATGGAACGTGCTATCGATATGAAAAATCGGGGCAATTATTTGGATTGATGAGGGTAAGAAGTATGCAAATGAATGATGCTCACATTTATTGTACTGAAGATCAATTTCAGGATGAATTTTTAAACGTGTGTAAATTATACCTTGAATATTTTGATATATTTGGAATAGATAAATATCAAATGCGATTTAGTGTTCACGAATCGGATGAATTAGGAAAAAAATATGTGAATGAACCGACGTTATGGAAAAAAACAGAAAATGCAGTTAGGGAGGCATTGCACATTGGTGAAATTGACTTTGTGGAGATAAAGGGTGAGGCGGCATTTTACGGACCAAAAATTGATGTACAGGTTTGGAGTGCGATTGGAAAAGAATTTACTTTAGCGACGAATCAAGTTGATTTTGCGATTCCCAAGCGATTTGGATTAACGTACACATCCAATGATGGATTGGAAAAAACTCCTCTTTGTATCCATCGGGCTCCGTTGAGTACGCATGAACGATTTATCGGATTTTTAATCGAACATTATGGTGGAAATTTTCCCTTATGGCTTGCGCCTGTTCAGGTTGTAGTTCTACCTATTTCAGAGAAAACAGAGGCGTATTCTAAAAAGATATTTGAAAAACTAAGGGAAGTTGGTATTCGAGTCGAGTTTAATAATAAGCCGGATAAAATTGGAGCTAAAATTCGTGAAGCAGAATTATCAAAAATAAATATTATGCTAATTGTTGGAGCAAAAGAATTTGAAAATCAAACCATTACCGTAAGAAAAAGATTTGAAAAAAAACAGCATGAAATGAATTTGAACGAACTCATTAATATGCTCATTGTAGAAAAAAACAATAGGAGTAAAAGCCAATCGCAGATATAAAAGATATTAAAGTGAATGACGACATTGGGGCGAAAGAAGTTCGCCTCATTGATTTTGATGGGAAACAACTCGGCGTAGTTTCATTAGAAGATGCACTATCAAATGCAGCAAATTCAGGTTTGGATTTAGTTGAAGTTGCACCAAAAGCAAAACCACCCGTTTGTAAAATTCTTGATTTTGGCAAAATGAAATATGACGCAAAAAAGAAAGAACAACAAAGCAAAAAGAAACAACACGTCATTAAAATTAAAGAAATTAGAATTAGACCCAGAATTGGAGATCATGATCTCGAAAATAAATTAAATATGGGTAAAAAGTTTTTACAAGAAGGATTTAAATTAAAAGTTACCATGATGTTTCGAGGGCGTGAAATGTCAAGAATTGATCTAGGTGAAGATGTGCTTGAAAGAGTAATGGAACAGTTGAAGGATGTTGCAATTATTGAGAAACAAATCCCCCTTGAAGGTAAAAGAATGGTAATGATGTTCACTGGAAAGTAGGAGAACCAAAATGCCAAAAATGAAAACCCGTCGAGGTGCTGCCAAACGGTTTAAGTTAACCGGTTCAGGCAAATTACGACGGAATAAAGCAAACCATAGACACATGCTCATTAGACGAAGCAAGAGTGCCCTTAGAAAAATGCGTCAACCAGGATTCATTTCTTCGGCAGATTCTCAAAAAGTTCGTCGAATGATTTGTGAATAAAGGAGAA
>CAZBZK010000058.1:8362-9555 GCA_964496365.1 uncultured bacterium | reverse complement strand
TAGGAATTAGGAGCTAACTTTTCAAAAGCGCCTACAGGACTCAATTGAGTTTTTCTACCTATAACAATTTCACCAATCACAATTGGCATCCCCACGATCAATATACATAATAGATAAACAATTGTAAAAGCTGCACCTCCATTTTCACCGGTTATGTAGGGATATTTCCAAATGTTACCTAACCCAACTGCCGATCCTGATGCTGCCAGGATAAATCCAAATTTTGATCCCCAATGTTCTCTTTTTTCCATGATATGTTTCCGTTTTTCTAAATTGTTTTAATTAACTTTTACTATAGGGGTTTCCATGACCGTTTTTTGTCCCATTAAGTGAGCATCCACAACTGCATCAAGAATTCCATAAAAATACAAGAAAAATACCCACCATGCGGATTTATTTCGCTTCGAAATTGCAGAGGTTACATTATCACATTTCACATCCAATCTATACTCATTAAATTTAATCAAAGAATAGATTTCAAATCCCATTATAATCCCTGCTTTCAAATATTTTTCATTGTAAATCTGTCCTCCGCCGGGAAAAAAAAGCCCGTACTTTGCAGCTTCTGATGGAGACTTCGTTTTTAGTGAATCATTTATTGGTTCACCATTTAAAATATTAATGGATAACAACATTCCAATTCCAAATATAAACCATGAATCGCCTTTAATCATTCTGGATAGCAATACACTCAATCTCAATGGATGCATTCAAAGGTAATCGACTGACTTCGATCATGGTTCTCGCAGGATAAGAAGATGAGTTAAACCATGTTTCAATTGCACCATTTATGTAAGGTGCTAATTTTATATCCGTTAAAAAGACAGTCAATTTTACTGCGTTTTTAAGTGAACTATTCCCCGCTTCACAAACTGCATTCAAATTTTCAAATACTTGATTGACTTGATTTTCAACATCACCCTCAACCAGTTGGTTTGTGTTTGGATTGAGTGGTATTTGTCCAGATGTAAATACAAATCCATTAATTGAAATTCCTTGATTATAGGCTCCTATAGCAGAAGGAGCTCGTTGGGTATTGATTATGTTTCTGTTCATTCTGATTCAAGACACCAAACAGGAAGTTGGATATCTTCATCAAATTTTCTGTATGCATCCGTATCAATTTTTCTAATAAAAAATTCTCCCACAACGGCTACCGTCATTTCAAATAAATGTCCTCCCATTACATTCAT
>CAZBZK010000058.1:0-8262 GCA_964496365.1 uncultured bacterium | reverse complement strand
GTGGCTAAATGAGGTTTTCCTCCTCCTCCTCCATTCATCATTTTACCCATATGTTTGGTTATGTTTCCTGCATGGAACCCTTTTTGTACTAAATCAGCACTGATAACGACTACTACTTGAGGTTTTTTATCATGTATCGTCCCTAATATTCCAATTCCGGATTTAATGTTTTGCAGCAAAGTATCACCAATGGATTTTAGTTCATCTAAATTAGAATTTTCAATTTTATGGAAAACCAAAATAGAATCCCCAATTGGTTCTCCTTGGGAAATCAAGGAACCAATATCCTGAGCAGTCTGTTTGGGTTTTTGTTTTAATTTTTTCTCCAAATTCTTTTTATCATTTATAATTTGATCCACACGAGACATTAATTCGGTCGAACTACAATTAAACTTCAACATCATTTCTTTCAATAATCTATATTGAGTCTGGGCAAAATCAAGCGATTTTTGTCCAGTTATTGCAACTATTCTGCGAACACCCGAGGATAAAGAAGATTCTTCAATAATTTTAAATAAGCCGATTTCACCGGTATGATTTACATGAGTTCCTCCACAAAGTTCAATCGAAAAATTGCCAATTGAAATCACTCTTACATCGTCTCCGTATTTTTCACCAAATAATGCCTCCGCTCCTTCTCTCCGAGCTACATCATATGGTTTGATTTCTGTGGATAATGGAAAATTATTGATCACTTTCCCATTCACAATTTTTTCAATCTTTAATAATTGATCTTGATTTAATTTTTTTGGGTGGGTGAAATCAAAACGTAAATAATCTGGAGAAACCAATGATCCAGCTTGATGAACATGGTCACCCAAAATATTTTTCAAAGCAGAATGCAAAAGATGAGTCGCAGAATGATTCGCACGTATTTTCTGACGACGGATTGGATCAACGGAGCATCGTATATTTTTGGTCAACAATTCCTCAGAAAGAATACCCTCACAAATATGTAAGATAGAATTACTGTCTCCCAGCATCGTATTTTCAACATGAATTGTTTCTCCATTTAGTTGGATTGTTCCTGTATCTCCAACTTGCCCACCGGCTTCGGCATAAAACGGAGTTTTATCCAAAATAATGATGGTCGTGTCTCCATTATATGCAATTTTTCGAATTTTGGAATTAGATTCCAATGTCTCATATCCTAAAAATTCTGATTCACTTCCTTTACTTATCACTTCCCAATTAAGTTTTTCGTCTGTTTTTGAGAATTTTTGCTTGGACCTAGCTCTTTCCTTTTGCTTTTTCATTTCCTCTTGGAATTGTATTTCATCAACCGAAATTCCTTTTTCTTTGGCGAGGAGTTGAGTTAAATCGAGAGGGAATCCGTAGGTATCATATAGTCTAAAAGCATCTGAACCTGAAATGCAATTTGAGGATAGATTATTTACCAATTTATCAAAGTGAATTAAGCCTCTATCCAAGGTATGATTAAACGATGTTTCTTCAGATTTTATCACATTTTGAATATGAGACTTTTTTTCAATCAACTCTGGGAATGTTTTCCCTAAAATGGAACAGACACTTCCCACCAAATCGGTTAAAAAAGGATCATTAAATTTCAATTGCCGACCAAATCTGGATGCACGTCTTAAAATCCTCCGTGCAACATAACCTCTACCTTCGTTTGATGGAATGACTCCATCACCGATGGAAACAGTCAACATTCGAATATGATCAGCAATGACTCGAAATGGTATTGGATTTTTATCTTTTGACATACCACATAATGACTCGATTTTTTCAATAATGGGTGAAAATAAATCCGTATCATAATTATTGGTTTTATGTTGCATTACCGTGGTTATTCGTTCGAGACCCGCTCCCGTATCCACATGTTTTTTACTCAAATTTTCAAGTGTGCCTTTTGATTTTCGATTAAATTCAATAAATACGAGATTCCACAATTCCCAATATTCAGGAGATTTATTTACACCTTTTGGATCTTGATCTTCTTTATTTTCTCCTAAAAAGTAATGAATTTCTGAGCAGGGTCCACAGGGACCCGTTTCACCCATTTCCCAAAAATTTTCTTTTTTCCCAAATCTTAAAATTCGGCTTGGGTGAATATCCGTTACTTTTTTCCAAATTTTGAA
Source organism: uncultured bacterium (assembly GCA_964496365.1). Taxonomy (GTDB): domain Bacteria; phylum Fidelibacterota; class Marinisomatia; order Marinisomatales; family AB-629-J13; genus AB-629-J13. The sequence continues at coordinate 6,160 of CAZBZK010000058.1, read as the reverse complement.
AGATTCATCATCGGTTTCATAAACGGTTGCCCATAATCTTTCTTTATCCATTTCCCATACTTTTGTCATCAACTCCCATGCCCATGAAATAGCCTCTTCTTTATAATAATCTCCGAAGGACCAATTACCGAGCATTTCAAAAAAAGTATGATGAAAAGTATCCAATCCAACTTCTTCTAAATCATTATGTTTTCCACTCACACGAACACATTTTTGACTATTCATGACTCGTTTATGTTGTGGTTCCTCTTTATCAAGAAATATTGGTTTGAATTGATTCATTCCTGCATTTGTAAACAATAATGTGGGGTCATGGATAGGGATAACAGGGGCACTACGAACAAATCGATGGTTTTTGTTCTTAAAAAATTCCAGAAAGGAATTTCGAAGGTCTTGGCTAAGCATGATTGGAGATTATCTGAAAAACAACCGAAAAATTACATTAAACCAAATTATGAATAGAACTATATTTAATGTGAATTATAAACCGAAACTGGTTTCGATTCCGGTCAAATTAATCGCTTCAGAATTTTCAATTTTTCCATTTCCATTGATATCTCGAAACATTCTCTTAAAAACGTAATTTACTACCAACCCTTCTCCCATTGAAATCCCCAATCTATAGCCCATAATTGTACTTTCGGTAAAAACAAATTCAAACGGATTGGGTACATTTTTTTGTTGATAAAATATTTCGGCTCGGCTCAGCTTTGATATTTTTTTATTTAAATTAAGTGAAGCCATAACACTTTGATTTGATTCATTTATAAATTTATTTTTTTCACTACTCCATTGATCACCGTTCAATGTTTGATAAGAAATACTGCCATCCAAGAGACTTAACAATGATGTTTGAATCCCAAAATAAAGCCCTTTTTGTTGACCTCGATATCCCAATTTATTCTCTTTTGTAACAATGGTTGTGTAGTTATTGACTTGCGAGACCGTAGCCCTTTCCACTTCATAACTCCGATTCCAAAAACCAAATTCAAAACGTCCATTTGGAATCATTCTATATTCTAACACAAAATTTACCGGACCCATTTCTGCTCTTAAGCCCAAGGGAATTAGACCACTTCCTAATACAAGACTACTATCAGGATTTTCTGGGGATTTTGTTTCGCCAATCATTTTAGCAAACTGAGCATACATAATCAATGAAAATGAATCTTTTTGCAAAACCGGAAAACCTACATCAATCGAAAAAGCTGAAATGGGATCTGCATCTTCAGATAAATTGAGTGGTTCTCCTTTTCTTACAATGAAGGAATCCAATACAAAATCATCGCCCGTCCATCCCGGAATCGAACTATTTAAAATATCCGTAATGCCATCACCATCAATATCCCATTCATTTGGATCGGAGTCTGCAAGACCATCATTGTCTGTATCCAGCCATGCAGAATTATTTTCTGGAAAGTCATCTACTAAATCTGGCCGTCCGTCGCCATCTTTATCTTTCAATCCAAAATACTGATTTCGATCCATAACGAAAGAAATCCCAACGGGAAATGATAAAAGTGCAGTGGTTTGCGTTCTCATTCCAAATAACCCAATATTTTCTTTAAAGTCATTTACGAACCCTTGGTAAGAATACAATCCCTTTGTGAATTCGAAATCTAATCCAATTTTTCTAACCTGAGGATATTCAATAGAGTTTGAATAACCGTCAACTAAAATTCCATAACCAAGATTCACTTGATCTAAAGCACCCATTTTACCGTACAATGGATCTCCGGGAAATCCATACCTCAAATAGTATATTTTATCAATTAAAGAATTTTTAATTGAATTTCCATCGGAAAAATCCCATTCATCTTTATGTATATTTCCATTTTCGTCAAAATAAAAAACCAAGTCCAACGCCAACCCAAAATTTCCAAGAGAAAATTCCGGTCTAAAAGCAAGCTGATTCCATATTTTTCCATCCATTGTTACTGTTCCAAATGCACCGTTAAAGTTTTTTTCCGATTGTCCGAACAATAGAGTTAACAATAAAATTGGGTATAACTTTTGCATATTTTTACTCATTATTTGAACGAAATTACCTTTACACTTTTCATTGGACAACATCTTATTTTACTTTGATTACAGGAAATATTTCATTTTCAACTTCGCCTTTATTACAAACAGGATTTGTTTAGGGATCAAAAGGTGTGTGATCTCCTTTAAAAATAATTCTTTTGATGGGAACAGAATTGACCTATGTATCATATTATTTGTAATTCTCTTGTGATTATTTTAGAAAAATGTAGGTTAAAACGGTAACGATTATTCTAATTTTTATCCTATCTTATGCCATGCCTAAACTTTATTTTAGTAGTGATTCGTTGAAGTTTTTTTCATTTTTATTTGTAATTTTACTACATTCCTTTGGTTTTCTTTTTATCATGAGATTCATCCTAAATAAGCTTATGTTGACTTCAACAAATTTATTGTTTTTCGACCATTTTTCAATCTAATCATGAACACATTCATCAAACTGATTCTCTTTATTTTCGTAGCTATTACCCCTATAAAATCTGAAATCAAACTCACCAAAATTGATTTTAAGGTAAAGGAAAATGGATTGGTAATGAAATTAGATTTTTCGGAGGATATGCTCCTTAATAAAGCTTCGGGGTGGTATGCACCAACCGGATGGTTTTACATAACTTTATTAAATTGCACTATGGATAGTTCCAAAATAACCATGTCTGAAATCCCGAAATTAATTCAAGATATCCAATTTGATCCTGTGGGTGAATCCGTTCAGATTTCTCTCAAACTCAAAGAAAAACCAATGGATTTTGAATTTTTTCAAAAAGGAATTTTACACCATTTATTTCTATCAATTCGTTCCAAAACACACCAATTGGTTATTAATAAACCGAACCAAAAAATAGATATTCACATTGATCCAAATGAAGTAAACCCAACCACCCATATTTTTACCCAATCAGATACAAAATTTAAAACAGCTGGATACATATTGGGGGTGTCCTTTTTAGTCGCAGGTGTGGTTCAGGAAGATGCAAATACAAGTGCTAATTTGGAGTTATTGACAGGAATAGGAATTTTAGCAGGGACATTTATTTGGGAAAAATATTATTCAACCTATTCCAAGAATCTTGTTATGACAATTGAACAAAATGATTAATCCCATCTAAAATATTTTATGTAATTTCACTAATGATGTGGGATTTATTACCAATATTTGCCGTTTTCTATGTCTTGGGAATGTTAGGATTAGCCGTCTATTACAGATTGAAACAAAATAAAATTCAAGACGATGAATCAGAAAATAATTCTTAGTATTATATTCATATCAATCGGATTTTCAATAAATCGTTCAGTCTTACTTGAGTCCGCTGATATTGTATTAGGTGCTTTTGGAGACCATCCTATAAATTCAAAATACAACTGGAGAGACTTGACACCGGCACTTTTTGAAGTACGCCAAAATGGATATTTACTCGAACACTATGTCAAGCAGGAATTAGAGTCTGCAGGTTTTCATTTTAGTGGAACAACAGTTTCCAGAATCATAAATGGACGGTCGGAAGCAGATGGACTGGATCGGTTTTATGATTTTGGTATTTTCCGTTTTCATTTCACGACTACCGGAAATCACGGTGTTGATGAAACCGATGATAATTCAAATTCAGTCCCTGATTATATTGATTCTATGGCAGAGACTTTTGTCCATGTTTATAACAAACAAATAAACGAAATGGGGTATTATCGTCCTCCTGATGATGAATCCATAAAGGAATATTTATCTGAAGATTATGATTATGGAGGTTCCGATCATTATGACATTTATGTACGGAAATTATCTTCTTCTTATTATGGATATGTCTGGTCCGAATATGATGTAGGAAACAACTTATATTCGCCTGATTTATACGAACAAAATGCATTCACAAGTTACATGGCAATGCGAAACAATTATGATGGTTTCCCAAATACTGAGGTGGAAAATATCCAAGTTACTGCAGCCCACGAATTTTTTCATGCAATTCAATATGGATATGACGGATATGAAAAACCTTGGTTACTCGAAGCAACCGCAGTTTGGATAGAAGAAGAAATTTATGATGATATAAATGATTGCTATCAATATATGAATTCATGGTTTAACGAACCTCAAAAATCATTAGATTATGTTGGGGGTACACATTGGTACGGATCCTGGATTTTTTTTGAATATATTGATGAACATTTAGGTGGTCCCGGTACCATAAAAAATATATTTATCGAAGGCGTTAGTTCAAATAGTGAACATAATGACTATAGCCAAATGGCAATTGACGATGCCTTGAGTCTGGAAAATTCTTCCTTTGAAGAAGCCTTAAATGGCATGGCTATAGCAAATATAATTATGTCCTCAAATCCCGGGATTGAAGCTGAAATGTTTAGTTATGAAGAAGCGGAGGATTTTCCAGTGGACGCTCCCAGAATTTATGAAACTGTCCATTTTACTGACAATGAAGTCGAGTATATCTCGAGTTCAATACTGAATAGATTTGGGAGTCAATATATCAAAATTGATACTGAAATACCGGTTTTATTAACTCTGGATACATTGAATCACGATCTACCAAAATTTGGGTTTCATAGTGTAGCAAAATTTCACGATGGATCTTTTATCATTACATCGGGGGACTCTCTTTTTATTTCCTCCGAGTTAATTGAATCTGATGAAATTTATACAGTGATAGTTAGTGAAGATAAGGATAGTTATAATTTTGATTACCAATTAAAAATAGAAATTGCAAATACACCTCCTGAACCTTTTATAATAGAATCACCTGTTTTTAACAGCAGGATTTCAACCCAATTTCCACAATTTAACTGGTCCGTTTCAGAAGATAATAACCCTATGGATAGTGTATTTTATGTATTGGAATTTGGAAAAAACATAGAGAACTTGGATGTGATTTACGAAGGGAAAAATCCGTTTTTTATTCCATCAAATCCGTACAATGAAAATATTATTTATTATTGGCAGGTTTATGCCTATGATTTGGGAGATAATAAAACCTATAATTCCAATGGAATTCACCGATTTCTTATCCGCACCTCCTCACCAAAACAAGATGTTATGCTCACTTCTGTTTATCCAAATCCATTCCCTTCTATAAATCCAGCTATAAATTCTATACGATTTTCAATATTTCTTGAAACAGAAGAAACTGTTAAGGTGTTTGTTACTGATTTGTTAGGGAGAAAAGTTACAGAAATTTATGATGGATTATTGAGTCCTGGATTTTATGATCATATGTCCTGGAACAGTAGAACTAATACAGGAAATGAAGCACCATCAGGAATTTATTATTTCACAATCGAAACCAGTCATGATGTGAAAAATCACAAAATCACATTAATTCGATGATGTTTCGTTGAGTTCCAATTTTCCTTCTGTATCCAGTTTTTGTAGATTATCGTAACCACCAATCGGTTTTCCATCCATCATAATTTGAGGGACGGTTCTACCACCGGTTAGATTATATAAATCTTCTCTGTTCATTCCTTTTTCTTCAAGGTTAATTTCCTCAAAATCAAATCCACGTGAATTTAAAAGTTGTTTAGCATGGTTACAATATGGACACCAATCAGTAGTATAAATGGTAAATTTCACTTCTATAAATTTTGATTACTCAGTATAATTTAAAATAATCTGCCCATCTCCATTACTCCTCACCCAATATCCAAAACCGGGATTAATGGTTTCTGGAATTACATAATTCTCATCGAAATTAAAAAATGTGCCGGCAATGATTAAATTGTTAGGATCTTCAATTGCCTCCACATCCAATGGGAAGGAAATTCCCGAAATCATGTTCCACCCCGCTGTAAGATTTATTATTAATAAATTAACCATATTTCCACTAATATTTGCTTGATACGGAGTTTCAAATCTTAACCAATAACCTATTCCAATTTCAAGATTTTCGACTGATTCATAAGCACCATCATCATTAAAAAAAAATAATGAATTGGTTATGGTATAATAATAAATATCTTCATACAATGAAATTTCAGTATCAATTGAGATGCCAATCATATTCCACCCTTCCATTAAATTCACGGTATAAGAATTTTCCTGAGAGAAATAAACAGCACCAATATCACTTATCGTTCCATCAGGATCCAAGGATTCAGGATCACCTGAATC
>CAZBZK010000057.1:0-9559 GCA_964496365.1 uncultured bacterium | reverse complement strand
TGACAGATGAATTAAATTTAAATGAAGATCAAGAAAAAGGACTTCACAATTCCCTAAGAAAAGGGGATAGGTTTCATCCGCATCCCGCCCGGCTTTGGAAATTAGCTGCTGAATTGGCATCAACCTTGACTGAAGAACAACTCAATCAATTATTGACGCCACCTGAAAATAGCGGATATCACGATTATTCATACGGATTAAAACCGGAGGAATCAGAAAAATCATCTAGGAAAGATGAATTTTTTATTTCCATTATTATAACCCTTCTTACAACCGAACAATTAGAAGAATTTGAACTAATTCTTGCCTATCGCAATGAGCAATCCTATTTATTGAAAAGTAGAATGGAAGCTGGTGAATTAGAGTTCAAAGAATTCATGTTACAATTAAAAGCACTTCGAATGTTGTATAAAGTACAACTTGAAGATTTGATGACGGAAGAGCAAGAAGAAGAGTTGCAATCTATTATGGAAGAAAAGAAACCACGCCATTTCCATAAAGGAAAAGATTCGGAAAAAGTTGAGAAATATAAGGAAATAAGGATCGAAGCCTTAAAATTGACTGAAGATCAAATATCCCAATTGGAATCGCTTAAAGAAGAGTTGGAATTGGAACTTGAAAATATAAAACTACAATTTCTTGCTGATGAAATTTCACAGGAGGATTTTAGAGCGAATTTAGTGGAACTATTTTCGAATCATCGAAATGAAAAGTGGGCTGTTTTTATTGAAGATCAGCAGTTGATCATTGAAATTCACCGAGTGTTGGCTGTTCGGGCACACCGCCATTTTTTCAAACATAAATGGATGAAGTTCTTCGGTTAATTAAAACCGTATCTAAACTAATAAAAGGGAACGAAATTTTCGTTCCCTTTTTTATTGGAAATGAACCATATTTTTGTTTATCGGGATAGTTGATTAAGGTAACTTGAAATATGCCATCTATTAAAACTTCCAATCAAAAATCCCATTTTCTTGTCTATATACGGATGTTGGATTTAGAAAAAACGGATGGGAATCAATCATCGTTCTTGATGAAAAAACTAGGGAATGTTCTCATGCCGTTGGCTGAATCATTTGAATCGAATCATATAGAACAAGGTGAAAATGGGTTTTATATCCGATTTAATCAAAATGATGATGTCTTAAATTTTTGTATATCCACTTTGGAACATATAAAAGAAGACGAAGAATTAACCGTTAGAATTTCAATCCACTCGGGAATCAACCCAGAAGCGGTAGTGAATGAAATTCATAAACTTGATGGTTTTGCATCGACAAATCAACTCGTAGTTTCTGAAGAAACAAATTTTCAAAAAACGCAGATTCCTTCTCATCAATGGATACAGTCAAGAAACATACAACTGGGGGATGGTCAGAGCGATACATGTGTGTTTTCTTTGATAAAAAATGAGTATGTAAACTCGACTACTGTGCAAAAAAATCAAAGTCAAAAAAACAAATTTATAAAATGGGAATTTTTGATTCCAATCATTATTATTATGTGTATTGGATTATTTTTCTTTTTACCCAAAAATAAGATTGCACCAAAAATTGTTGTATGGATGATGGAAAATAAAGGGGATGTTGAAAATGATTTTTGGGCTCAAGAACTCACCGATGAATTAATAAAAAAATTGGATGTTTACGAAGCAATCGAGGTAGTTCCTTTCAATCGCATTTCAAAGTCCATTTTATCCCAAAAACCAGTTGAGGATGTCATAAACAATTTTGGAATGAATTATGTATATTTGTCAGAATTCACTTATAATCAAAAGGGGATTGAAATACGATATGTTTTAAAAAATGCAACGACCGAAAAAAAAATATTTTCACATAAACGAACATTTGCATCAAAAAAAGTATCAGTAATTTCTGATGTTCTTTCGAAAGAAATTTTGGACCACATTTATTCAGGTTATTCTAATAAAAATATTGGTGAACGTGGTACAGATCCTGAAGTATATGAATTATATTTACGGGGGAAATATGCTCTCAGACATGAAGCCCCAACTGAGCAAAAGCGTGGCATTACGTTTCTTGAACAAGCCATTAAATTGGATGACACCAATATATTAACCAAATCCTACTTAGCTGAAGTTTACTTTAAAAGTGGAGATTTAAAAAAGGCACAGGACCTTTATACAGATGTAATGACCTTGGCAGCTGAGATAAAGGACAAACAAAAAGTGAGAGAATATCTCATATCCCTAGGTGATATTTACATCGAATTGGATGAATATCCAAATGCGTTAACCTGTTACCAGAATGCATTGGTATTATCTGATGAATTAGAATTGAGAGATGGAACACCAGATATCTTAAAAAAAACAGCATTAATTTATGTTGAAAAGGATAAACCAGATTCAGCAATTTATTATTTAGAAAAATCTGTTGAAATGCAAAATGAAATAAGGGATTCATTGAAAACAGTGGACGAACTTCTCATTCTAGGAAACCTATATTTTAACTCAATGGAATATTTTAAAGCCTTAACCCAATTTAAAACTGCATTGACTTACTCAAAAATAATTCAGGATACGACTGAAATCTCAACTGCTCTCCACCACTTATGTGATATTTATTGGATAAAAAATGATTACAGCATAGCCATTTCTTATCAATTGGAATTACTGGATTTATTGGAAAAAGAGGGAGATCAAAATAGTATTGGATGGGCAACCTTTCGATTGGGAAATTTATACGATATTAATTGTAATTATTCTCAGGCACAAGCATATCTGAAACAATCGTTGAAAAACAAACGTCGTTCAAAAAACAAAGAAGATATTGCAGAAGTCTTGAGTTATTTAGGTCTTGTTTCGATAAAATTAGGTCAAAATAAATATGCAATCCGATTATTCAAAGAATCCAAGAAAATTTATGAGGATCTAAGAAATAGAGAAGGATTAGGATTTATGAGCCATAATTTAGGTGAAGCTATTTATTACACAGGACAACCTGAAGAGTCTGAAGGATATTTTAGAAAAGCCGTTACTATTTGGAGAGAATTAAAAATTCCTTCCAGCGAGATTTGGTCGTTATCTTGGTTGGTTTTAGCGGAGATGGAATCTGGAAATCGTGAATTTGAAGTGGATCTTTATATTTTAAATAAATTATTGAAACAAAACGAAATTGCAGAACAGGATATTCCGGTTGTTCATTATAATTTGTATTTAGTGTATCTTAAAAAGGACGTGGATGACAAAGCAAAATATCATTTGAAATTTGCTTGGAATGAAATCATGGAAAAATCAAAACTAATACAGTCAGATGAGGATCAAAAATTGTTTTTAACTAAAAACCCTCTTAACAAAAATATTATAAAAGCGTGGAAAAAATGGACGAAATAATTTTCAGCTATGAAAATTAGGATGAAAAATTAAAATAAAAACCAATAATTGGAGAGGTGTAATTCTATTAGAAATTTATCCGTTAAACTGATTCCCTTAATTATTTTCATAAATTTAGGTGTATTAAAAGGGACGACTTCTTTATCTCAAGAGTCTGCACAAGGTCAATTAATTATCAACGAGATCATGCAAAATCCCGCTTCTGTAACTGATGCAAATGGGGAATGGTTCGAAATATATAATCCAAATCCTTTTACGGTAAACTTAATTGGATGGACTATCAAAGATTTGGATAACGACGAGCATACAATTGATAGTTCATTGATAGTTCCCGTAGAAGGATTTGTTGTTTTGGGACGAAATAAGGATTTTTCTACTAATGGTGGGGTTGTGGTGAATGATGAATATTATGGAATTATTCTTGGAAATACTTCAGATGAATTAATTATTTATTCACCGGATTCTACGTTTTCAGATACAGTTATTTGGGATGATGGTGAAACGTTTCCGGATCCAACCGGTGCATCCATGGCGTTAATTGATGCAACATTTGATAACAATATGGGTTTAAATTGGATAGAATCCATTGTTGAATTCGGAGATGGTGATCGTGGCACACCGGGATTTGCAAATGATTTTTTGACCGTACAAAATGAGATCGTGAATTCACCATTTAATATCTCAATCTTCCCAAATCCATTTAATCAAGAGATAACCATCCAATTTTCAAATACAAAACAAGAATGGATCAAAATTTCTTTGTTCGATATTTTGGGAAATGAAATATTTAAACAGGGAAAAAAGTTATTTGATGCAGGAAACCATGAATTAAATTGGAAATCAATTGAAATGGATAAAATCCATTCATCAGGAATTTATTTTATTCACTTTGGTTCAACCGAATGGATCGAAACAAAAAAATTATTATTTTTAAAATAGTCATTACCAATGCCATTCATTTTTTGTGTGTGAATTACCCTGATCCTAGGAATGAATTTAATATTGTTTTGGCTTTTCCTCGTTTTTTAACCAACAAAAAGTACTTGAAAAGTTTCTCCAAAAACATTACTGATAAACAAGGATTATGGAACCATTATTATTTGTTTTTATCCAATAGCCCTTTCCAGGTATCAGGAAATCCGAATTTTCGTACAATTCATAGAAACCATATATAGTACCTTCTATGATAATACTTTCGCTATCTATTATAGAGTTCACTTGAGTTTGCCATGTTAATCCAGAAATCAAATTCCATCCTACATTCAGCTCAATTTCCAATTGTGATAAGGGTTCGCCAGCAAAAGGATTGGTGTGATTGGTTTCAAATCTCAACCAATATCCCATTCCGTTTTCAAGCGTAGTTTCTATCTCATAAACATCATTATAACTATAAAGCGTTCCCTCAACCGCATTTGGAAACTGATATTGATAATCAATGTTTTCATTTATAACAGGTAATCCAACCAAGTTCCATCCTGTGGTGTACTCTACATTTAAACCATTATCAAAGTTTATTTTTAAAGCTACTGGACGATGATCGGACACATTTTGGTTGTATTCATACCAACCATTATCAAGATAATCATCAATTTTTATGGTTTGTATTGTAGACCCGGGACGTTCAAAATCATCAAAGAGTTCATTGGTGATTAATATATGATCAATATGAGAGGGCCACGTGGGATAAGACCAACCGGAACTGGGACCTTCGGCAATGTCCATATCTGCAAAAAGGTAGTGACTAGGATCATCTAAAATCGTTTGAAACACATTATGTTGTGGACTATCCGTTAGGACATCATTTAGGTCTCCCAATATAATTACCTTTTCATTTGGGAAATTTGTATCTACATATTCCTTTAGCAAATTGGTTGCAATAAATCGACGAGTTTCTTCATCATTGGTGTCATTGGGGTCAAGATAACCATTTCCGCAACATTTAAAATGATTGTTAATGATGATGATATTTTCACCCATAAAATCCATGTCCATAACCATTGGGGAACGTGGAAACGGACTCCAATATGGCGAGGTCGTGTAAATTTCATAGATGTCATTGATGTTTATGATGTTGGTATTGTAAATGTATGCCAATCCTGCAAACCAAGAAGATTCGTAATAACCTTCGTAATTTGGAAGATTTTCCAACAGTTGATCGAACATATCAGTATCGTCCACTTCCTGGATAGCCAACACATCAATTTCAAGTGATTGAATAATGTTCGTTACATAATTCACGGTAGTCTGACCGTTTTTCGGAAACCATTCAATATTCCAAGTTACAATTTCAAATGTCGTATGAGTTCCAAATTCAAGATCGTCTAAATCCTGAGAGACTAATTGACTTACTAACATCATGAAATAGAATGTCAAATATTTTTTATAAAACATGGTCATTTAGACATAAATTCAAATTTAATGAATAAAAAACCTGGATGACAATTTCAAAGTATTTCTGTTTACTAAATTTACTTTCATTATACCCACTTAAATCCAGTAAATACGCAAAATAGTAATCGATATTTGTATGTTTTACTGTATGTACATTTTTTCATTAAAATTTTAATTACTTCATTAATACAATAAGCTTATTGATAAGAACAATTGCTTTTATTGTGCATTGGTAAAATCACATTGACGATATCAATCAGTAGATTTAAAATCAATTGTCATTCCTGCATTTGTTAACCTCTTAATTAACGCATTTCCCATAGCTGAAGCTGGTGTCAGAACCCCATATTGGTTTGGAAGTGAATCTCTATCCAATGCCAAACAAATAGCTGATTCCGCAATCATAAGAGCAGTTCCAGAATATCCTGGGTCAGCATTGCAGGAAACGAACACTATTCGAAGCTTACCATCTTTCACACCAATGAGTTCCAATTTGAAGAATCCCTTTTCTCTGGATTTTTGTGAGGGACCTTCTCCCGGTTTTGGCAAAATAGTTTTTTTCAAAATCCATCTTGTAAATCGAAAATAAAGGAAGGTAATAAACAATCCCAGTCCTAATCTACCCACCTCCGCTTTTAACCTACTAAACCAACCCGTTGAATAAGTTGATATCTCATCATAAATGAATTCATTTCCGTATTTAAAATTCAATAATGCATTGGTTCTTCTCACAATCGCCGAGTTAAAACTGGACATAATAAAAGGTCCTATCCATTTTTGAATAGTGGTGTCCCACTTGATGGTTTTTAGGTTAGGTTGTTTGGGCCCCGGTGGAATATTTATTGGATAAAGTGCATAGGGATCTTTCAAAATATTCCTTATGGATTTATCTTTTGCTTTATTCATAAGCTCCAGCATACTGGCGATAGTCCCTCCGCTGACACCTCCTTTTATTTTTTTCACGTAAAGCCTGATTTTATTTAATGGCTTTCCTGTTTTTTGCAGAGAATATTTTTGAAGTTTCAAAACACCTAAATCAGATGGAACTGAATCAAATCCACATGAATGCACTATTTTTACTTTTGAAGACTTTGCAGTATCATGAAATTTTTCAATCGTTTGATGGATGAAAGGAATTTCACCAGTTAAATCGCAATAGTGAGTTTGAGTTTGTACACAAGCTTCAACCATCCGAAAACCATAATTTAGATAAGGTCCCACCGTTGTTAAAATAACATGGGTTTTTGATGTGATATTTTCAAGTGATTCAATATCAAAACTGTCCCCAAGTAAAATCTGTAAATTTTTCGGCTGTTCAAAATTTAAGCCACCACGAATTTTTTCAAGCTTTTCGAGATTTCTACCTGCCATTGCCCAACGGAAGGGTGAAGTTTTACCCATTCCATAATTCTGCTTCAAATATTCACACACAAGCGTTCCTGTAAAACTGGATGCACCCCAAACAATAATGTCAAATTCTCGATTGTTCATCATTTTATCCATCCCAATTTATTGAATTTTGGAATGTACTTTTTACATTCAATTTTCTAATAAAATATTTTCTATATTCCATACTTCTATGAGTTGGATACAAGATAATTTAATACCAATTTTAGGGAATCCATTAGTTCAAAGTGCCTTCATTGCCATCGGTGCAATAATCTTTGCAAAAATTGCTGATGTATTTTTCACCAGGATTTTCAGGAGATTGGTCTCCAAAACAAAATCTACCTTGGATGATAAGATAATTGACCTTCTGCATCGTCCCATTTTTTATTCTATTATTTTTGTCGGACTCACCTTGGCAGTCAAAGGATTGGGATTTCCCCCATATATTGATTTTGCCATCGTAGGAATATTCAAAACAGTCACCATTTTAATTTGGTTTGTTGTTTTTACTCGAGTTTTTGTACTGTCTATGGAGTGGGCTTCTCGTAGAACCACCAACAAACTCCTCCAAAATAAAACCGTCCCATTATTTAATAATTTAGGAAAAATAATCATCGCCTTGTTCGGTGCTTATTTCATCTTCTTGAGTTGGAATATAAATATTAATGGATGGCTTGCGTCAGCCGGAGCTTTGGGAATTGTTTTAGGTTTAGCTGCAAAAGATACGGTTGCTAATTTTTTTGCAGGAATTTTTCTCATGGCTGATTCTCCATTCAAAGAGGGGGATTATATTATTCTGGATACAGGAGAAAGAGGATATGTAAAAAATATGGGAATTCGATCTACACGAATCATGACACGGGATGATATTGAAATTACCATTCCAAATTCGGTTATTGCATCGTCAAAAATCGTGAATGAGAGTGGGGGACCGGAAGAAATTGAACGGGTTCGTATAACACTCCAAGTCTCTTATGGTTCGGACATTGATAGAGTTAAGGAATTGCTCAAGAAAATTGCAAAGGGAAATCCAAATGTTTTGGAGAATCCGGAACCCAGAGTCCGATTCAGGGAGTTTGCCGACTCGGGATTGAAACTCCAACTTTTATTTTGGATTTTTAAACCTGAAATTAGAGGTAGAACTGTAGATTCTGTCAATACGGAAATTTACAAACAGTTTGCTCTCAACGGAATTTCCATTCCTTATCCTACAATGAATGTTATTTTACCCAAAAAGGAATGAGTCCTCTCGGAAGATGGGTTAAAGTCCAATTTTGCAATTTATTAAAAGTCTCCGCCAACATGATGGAGCAAGTATTCAAATGTATCTTCAACATTTAATGTATTTACCTCGGCACTCACATCGGGATAAAATGACAAAATAGAATGATATTTAACCCAAAAATAACTTTTTGAATTAAATCCGAGAATGAAAATATACTTGAATAATACGCTGATTTTATTCCTTTTATTTGTCAATGTTATCTATTCCCAGGATAATTCCACTTGGGATATGATTCAATCAGAAATATTAAACTCAAATTGTACTGTTGGTTGCCATGTCCAAGGGTCATCTTTTGCGGAACAATCCGATCTGGTTTTAACTTCGGATGTAGCTTACGATCAATTGGTCAATGTGCTTCCCCATAATCCTTCTGCACTTTCAGACGGTCTTTTGAGAGTAGGAACGGAAGGACTTTCAAGTCTTTACAGCAGTTTTCTGTGGGAGAAAATCAATGCCCCGGATCAAGAGCATTTTTTGATAGATCATCCCTATTACGGTGCCATTATGCCTCTTGGAATGCCTTATTTAACCAATGGTGAATTAGCATTTATTAAGGAGTGGATTCTTGGAGGTGCTCTGGAAGAAGGTGAAGTTGCTGATACACTACTCCTTCAGGATACCACACGATTTGAACCACCAGAATTTGAAATTCCTGCCCCACCAGAAAACGGAATGCAGTTCCATATTGGACCATTTGAGATATCCTCAGGGGATGAAAGAGAATTTTTCTATTATATGCCTGTAGAATCAGAAGATGACATTTTAATTAACCGAATGGAAATCATTATGCGTCCCGGAAGCCATCATTTTATTGCTTATACATTTCAAATGTCAATGCCTGAGATGTTGTACCCGAACCCTTATGAGTATAGAGATATTCGAGATGAGGAAGGAAATTATATTCAAGAGAACATGATTCAAATGGCATTCCATGAGTTTGGAGCAGGAACCCAATGGCCCCGAATGGACTACCATTTACCACCGGGAATTGCATTAAGGTTGGATCCAAATCTTGGTTTTGATATGAATTCCCATTATGTTAATGTTTCCGATACAACCATGATCGGAGAAGTTTATCTTAACCTTCATACTTCTCATCCTTCTGATGTTGAAAAAGAAGCGAATATTTTAATGATGAACAA
>CAZBZK010000056.1:0-9733 GCA_964496365.1 uncultured bacterium | reverse complement strand
CTTCATATATTCCAAATGACCAGATCAATGAGAAATTGATGAAAAAATTACCGAATGTGTGTGGAGTTGCCTTTGTGAAAAAGTCCTATTTTAAATCAGGTATTGTCATCGCCCATGAGGGAATGATTATTGACAACCAATTTCTTATTCATGCATCCTCAACAACAAAAGAAACCTCAAAAATAGATTTTTTGATTTATTATTTTTCTAAACCGGATGGGATTTTTGATGGGGTGATGGTTTATGAATTTAGACCAATGGATTCGAAATTAATCAATAATGAAACCTAATCCACACAGTATCATAGGTGAATAGTATATGTGTTATTTTAAATACAGTTCTCTAAAATAATTCGTCTTCCCAAACCAGTAAGCTGGATGGGATCCTGCTATTTGTCTCCGTTTTCCGGAAGTTGATTTGGTAAAGGTCATGGTTGACGTCAAACTCAATTCGGTAATAGAATTCTCATCCAGACCAAAATTTAATTCAAACTGCTCAAAGCATTCAGCTTCATCCGTATAATCGTTACACGGATCTTTGAATTGTGAAAACGTTAGGGTATCAGATTCTAACGAGTATTGAATGATTAGTGTATCTGTTTCTCCAAAATCATCCGTTTCAATAATGGTCAAAATATGTGCAGTTGTATCCGTAACCTCCCATGATCCTTCTGCAATGGTTTCAAATTCAGTATCGTCGATCAATTCTATTGTATTTCTTCCATATTCTCCACTTGGATTGAGTACAATATTTGTCGTTGTTTGGGAAAATGAAACGGGAACCGATGTTGCACTGTTTGCTATTAGTGGAGTTGATTCCATGTCTAAATCGCCATGGATAGTAACAGAATCAGTTGAGTCGGAGTTAAACATTATTCCATTTGTAATGCTTATGCTATATTCTTCTTCATTATAATTATAATTTGAAATTACTCCTTCATAGGTTAAGCTATCATTTACAGAATTTTTGATCATGTACGTTGCAATGACATTATCTAAAGGTTCTGTTAAAAACATAAACGATTGATATTTAGGATAATCCTCATTTTCTACATCAAATACACTTTGATTGGTCATGAATAGAGTGGTGTTTGATTCATTCCGAATCACGAATAGGTAGTGTAGAAAATTGGATCCTGTACTGGTTGTAACCATAACTGAATCTACACTTGGATTTTCCAAAACAGCAGCAGTTTGATTCTTAGTAGCGGTGATCTTAAAATCAAATTCAACAGATTCTTGTCCCCATTCAGCTGTAATATCCCAGGGCCACCTGGAGTCTTCTTCGATAACGGGTTCACACTCATAATACGTTTTACTGCAACTGCTTAGCATAAGTGTCATAAGTGCAGAAAGGACGAATAATTGAGTCAGAGTTTTCATTTTCATTTGCATATCAGAGGGAAATATACAAAGAGATTATTTTTCAAAGTATTGATTTATTCATTTAACATCAAGAATCAATATGAGGAGTTTTATTTATTTCGGTTATTTGAGTAAATTTCTCTATGTAAAATAGATTGGAGTCATATCCTTTTAAAATGAATCAAATTTCAAATACTCAATTTCAAGACATTGCAAGAAAAACACTTTTAAAAGAAGCTGATGAATTAAAAACAGCCTCTGAGAGGACAAGCTATTCCATAGTAGAAACGGCTGAAATTATATTGAATCACCAAGGTAAAGTTGTCATTTGTGGTCTTGGAAAATCGGGTTTAATCGGTCAAAAAATAGTTGGAACCCTGTGCAGTACAGGAATACAGGCTGTATTTTTACATGCCGCAGAAGCTCTTCACGGAGATTTAGGAATATATCATCCCGGGGATCCAACCATCTTAATTTCAAAAAGTGGTTCCACTGAAGAATTGATTCGATTAATTCCAAGATTAAAAGAATTTAAATCACCTCTTATTGGATTAGTGGGGAATATCCAATCACCGGTATCGTCTGCTGTTGATGTGGTGTTAGATGCCACGGTATCTTCTGAAGCGGACCCTTTAGGTGTGGTCCCAACATCCAGCACAACACTTACTCTGGCAATTGGGGATGCATTGACATCTGTCCTCATGGCGATGCGAGAATTCAACTACGAAGATTTTGCAAGGTTTCATCCCGGGGGATCCTTGGGAAAACAATTAGGATTACAAATTCAGGATGTGATGCATTCCTTAGAAGAGGTTGTGACTGCGAAGGTTGACAATCGTCTTATTGACGTTGCTAAATTAATGACGGAAAAACCTCTGGGTGCTGCTGTTGTATTAAATGAGAAAAACGAATTATTGGGAATTATCACTGATGGCGATATCAGGCGAATCATATCACAAAGAAATGATGCCATGAATTTAAATATCTCAGAAATATTTCATAAAAATCCCATTTCGGTTCCTTTACATGCATCTCTAGATGAAGCAATGAAATTAATGGAAGACCGTCCGTCTCAAATTTCGGTTTTACCTGTGATAGATTTTTCAATAGACCAATGTGTTGGCTTAGTTCGCCTTCATGATATTTACCAATCTAGGTTATATTAATAAAAAACTTAAGGGACCAGTCGGACTTCGCTTTTTTGGATAGCATTAAAATATTTTTTTAACGTTTTATTTTAGATAAATATTTTGGAATATGAGTTGAGATTTGACTGTCTAATTCCCACGAAATTGATTTCGATTCCAGAAATATAATATAATTTAGGAGAACCCATGCGATTAATCCATATAATAGGAATGATACAACTATTGATATTTAATGTCCTTTTAGCCCAATTCAGTATTAAGGAAACCAATGCTGAGAATATGGTTATAGAGTTTAAACAGGATGAACCAACTTACGAAACCAGTGGTGATTATGTAAAATTAAGCTCGTCAAATAAAGGTACTACAACAGATTATGGACAACCGGAGTTACCCCTATTTTCTACGTTAATTCAAATAAAATCTGATCGGGAATATTTTGTTACATTTAATATTCTTTCTTCTCATGTAAAATCGGATATTATGGTTTTTCCTTTTCAAAATAAGCATAAAACCGAAGCACCTGGACTTATCAATTTTACAGATGAATCTTTTTATAACCAGGAAGCTCTATATCCCGAATCAATTTTAAAAGTGTCGGATCGTTTAATCATGCGAGATTTGAACCTATTAAATATAAGCGTGGTTCCTTATCGATATTATCCAGCATCGAGGACGTTGGAAGTGATTGATGAATTAGAAATTGAAGTTAGTGAAATTGGTGAAAGAGACAATGAGGACGTACAAAACAGATTACCCTCTCGAGTGTTTGAAAAATTATATTCCACACTGGTTTTAAATTATGAAGAACACAACCGACAGGAGGAATTTCAAGATCCTGCTATATTATACATTTGCGGAGGAAATTCTGAGTCAAATTCATATTTTCAACAATTGGTTGATTGGCGTCATCAACGGGGATATACCGTGTACACTGCATCCCTTAATGAAACTGGAAATTCATCGAGTTCCATTAAGAATTATATCCAAAACGCCTATAATAATTTTAATCCCCCTCCTGAATATGTAGCATTGGTAGGTGATGTTGGAGGTTCTTATAGTGTTCCAACATTTTATGAAGATTGGGGACATGACTATTGGGGAGATGCCTGCGAAGGGGACCAACCCTTTAGTCAGTTGGACGGGAATGATCTTTTTCCTGAGGTTATAGTTGGGAGAATATCGGTGCGTTCTTCTTCAAATATATCCAACATTGTTAATAAAATTATTCATTATGAAAAAGCGACTTATTTAGGAAATCTAAACGGATTTTACGAAAGAGCTGCCGTTATTGGTGACCCGGGTGATTCTGGACTTTCCACCATCATCACCTCCCATTATGTAGAAGAGATAATGACTGCTTTTGGAGTGGAAGATGTTAATCTCAAAACATCTGGAAGCAGTTGGGTTTCATGGATGGAAAATCAATTAGAAGATGGCGTTCTTTATTTTCAATATAGAGGATTTTATGGTGTGAGTGGGTTTGACAACGGGGACATTGATGATGCAAACAATGGTCATAAACTTCCCTTTGCTACAGTTTTGACTTGCGGAACTGGTTCTTTTGCCGAAGAAAATACATGTTTATCTGAACAATTTTTAAAAGCCGGTTCTTTATCCAATCCCAGAGGGGCGGTAGCAGCAGTGAGTACCGCTACCGGAAACACACATACAATGTTTAATAACATAATTGCTATGGGAATGTACGATGGGCTTTTCCCACGTAAGGTGGGTACAGCGGGAGCTTCGTTGGTCAATGGAAAGTTAACGTTGTTTAATGCCTATCCAAATAATCCATATAATTGGGTGAACGCATTTTGTCAATGGAATAGCTTGATGGGTGATCCTGCAACGCATCTTTGGACAGACACTCCTAAATTACTTTACGTTAACTTTGACGATTCTATTCCCTTTGGAACTAATTTTTTAGATGTAGAAGTTTTGGATCAACTGGGCGATCCGGTTTCGGATGCAATGGTGACCGTTTTAAAAGGGGACGATGAAATTTTTATCAACAGTATTACCGACGAAAACGGACAGGTATCAATTCCACTCCAATACGAATATGGCGGGGACGTTTCCCTTACGGTTACCAAAATGAATTGTAAACCGTACATCGGGACATTTAATATTAGTACTGTGGGTACATTAGTGAATTTGGATACACAGGCATCCATAAACATTGAAGATGGCGATGACGGTCAATTGAATCCGGGAGAGACCATTGATTTTTTTATTCCCATACGAAATTATGGTTTGTTGAATGCTAATGAAGTAGTAGCACACATTTCAACCGAATCTCCTTTTGTTGAAATTATAGATGACCATTCGTTTTATGGCACTGTTTCCGCTGGAAACAGCAACTATGGAGATTCATTTACCATTCACTTATCTGAATCAGCTATGGAAAGGGAAGATATTTTATTTCAGTTGGACATTGAAGATATGTATCAGAGTAACTGGAATTCTATCATGAACCTAAATAGTTTTGGAACGTTAATATCGGTGACTGATTATTCAGTTTCTGGAGCATCCACATTGGATCCGGGAGTGGTGTCGGACATGAAAATTGTTTTATCAAATAATGGATCAATTGAAACAGAAGAACTGACAGGGACTCTCGTCCCATTGAGTCCAGGGTTCCAGATAATAAATTCGGTTTGTACTTGGAACTCTATTAACCCCGATGAATCTGTAGAAAACCAAGATTGGTTTACAGTAAAACCATCCTCTGACTTAATTCCCGGTACCATGGTAAATTTAAGACTCAATTTAGAGACGGAGAACGGATTTAATAGAAACATGAATTTTACCACCCAAGTTGGATCTGTTACGATAACCGATCCGTTGGGGCCCGATAATTATGGGTATTATATTTATGATTCGGAGGATGAAAATTATTCAATGTTACCCACCTATGATTGGATCGAAATATCATATATAGGAAATAATCTTGATATTTATGATGTGGGAGCAGGTAGAGGAATCTGTTCGGAAAATAACAGTGTTTTGTGTCATAGTGACGCAGATTGTGACCCTTGGGGAGGTGCATGGTATGGATATTGTGAATTTGAAGAAACTACAAAAGATGTATCATTACCCTTCCTATTTCAATATTATGGAGAATCTTACACCTCTATAAGCGTATCCTCCAATGGATGGATTGCTTTTGGAGATTCTGATTTGGAATCTTTCAGAAATTATCCCGTCCCTGGAGCAGGTGGTCCTTCACCAATGTTAGCGGTATTTTGGGACGATTTAAAAACATCTAACGGAGGTGATGTATTCACTTATGCTCACCCCGGAAATGATTTTTTTATCATTGAATGGTCAAATGTTCGGACGGAAAACTACAATTCTCTAAATAGTTTTCAAGCAATTTTGTACAACGAAACTTCACCACCTTATGATGATAATGATATAAAACTTCAATATAAAACTTTTAACAATACATCTTCTGGAAGTTTTGCAGGATACACACCTATTCATGGAGGATATGCTACCATTGGATTGGAAAATTATACATCTGAAATTGGCTTGATCTATTCATTTAACAACGACTACCCTACTGCAGCAATGGAATTGGATGATCAAACTGCCTTATTTATTACGACTCGTCCAAATGGAGATTTTTCGGAAGTGACTTTAACCGTTCCTTTTATGGATGATTGGAATTTAATTGGGTTGCCTGTTATGGTGGAAAATGGAGATTATTTGATGATGTTTCCTGATGCTATTGAACATACGCTTTTTTCATTTCAAGGATCATACAACAACGAAGAAATTTTGAATCCCGGTCATGGATATTGGTTAAGATTTAATACTTCAGGTTCTACAAATATCACAGGTGGAAGTCTTTTAGATATGGGTACGAATTTGAATGAAGGATGGAATTTAGTGTCTGGAATTTCTCAAACGGTTTCGTTGAATTCTGTTAATGATCCGGATGAAATCCTTATTACAGGAACTCTTTATGGTTATGGTGATTTAGGCTATGAAGAATCATGGAATCTGGAACCGGGGAAAGGTTATTGGTTGCGTTCTCATGAAGATGGTACTATTTATTTTACAAGTGGAAGATCCCAAAGAAATACAAATCTAAGAGATGAAACCACTTCATTTTCTTGGATTAGTTTGAATGGAAGGAAGTTGTTTATGGATTATTCTATTTCGGTTGATGAAGCCATTCATTTTAGTCTTCCACCAAAACCTCCTGTGGGAGGAAGGGATATTCGCTTCTCCGGAGATACCAAACTATGCACAACTGATGATTGTAAAATTGAGGTGATGAATCCAACCAACGAATTATTTATATCCTATCAAATTAATCCTACCTCAAGTGAGGACGAATGGACCTTGATCACTGAAAAAACGGGTGAAAAATTCGAACTATATGGTACAGGAACATTGAATATTTATGGTGATATTTCGGAATTAGTGTTACGAAAATCTGTTACATCCCAAATTCCCACCGTATGTACACTTTTACATGCACATCCCAATCCTTTTAATCCTGTAACCATAATTTCATTTTCACTTTCAACTCAGGAAACACAACATGATGTGTCTTTACAGGTTTATGATATAACCGGAAAATGGGTAAAGACACTTGTGGATAAACCTCTCTCACCCGGAAATCACAGTGTACAGTGGAATGCCAGTGAATTTTCGAGCGGGGTTTATTTTTTGAAATTGGAATCAAGTCATTTATCTCAAGTGGAAAAATTGATGTTGATAAAGTAATAAAGGAAATAAATTTTATTTTAAATATTTTTGGAATATTCGATTTATCCTTCTTGTCAAATGACCTAAGAAGCAGAATTCTTCTTGCTTATTGAAAAAGAAACGATTGCAATTAGTCTATTCGATTAAGGTGATTTTACCATACTTAAATTGATTCCAATTTGATTAGATAGGTTATACATACCCATAAGTCAACAAAATATTTTGGTGAGATACAAACCGATGTTGTAATATAGGACATGAAAATGGAATGTTGAAATTAATTGGATCAATTAGAATTAGTAAAATCTGCTGCGGATGGAGATAAGACCGCATTTAAGGAATTGGTTAAAATTCTGGAATCCACGGTGGCTTCAACCGTTATTGGGATGCTCGGAAATTGCCAAGCAGCTTCGGATGTAGGGCAGGAGACGTTTATTCGTTTTTATAAAGCACTGAGAAATTTTCGAGGTGATGCGGATGTACGGACCTATGTAACTCGAATTGCAATCAATCTTTCATTAAATGAGATTAAAAGACGAAAAAGAAGGAGAGTTATATTTTCGTTTGACAACAAAATGTCAGACAAAGGAAGTGAAGATGTTAATTTTAAAAAACAGGAAATTATGAGCACAGTGCAGTATGCACTGGACCAGTTAAAACCAAAATTTAGATCCGTGGTTGTACTTCGATTAATTGAGGGTTATTCTGTGAGAGAATCTGCCGAAATATTAGGGATACCGGAAGGAACTGTCCTTTCACGATTTTCCCGAGCACAGAAGCGCTTGAAGGAAATATTGTTACCTATGGCTAAAGGATTATTATGAATATTAAAAAAATACTATATAAATCATTCGATAAAACATTGAAAGAAAAGGAAGCTGATTTCCTGAAGCAGGGATTATCGGTTTCCGAAGAATTAAAAAAAGAAAAAAATGACATTTCTATGGTAAGAAATATAGTATCTGAATCCAGAAACACGTCATTCGATGCTGGATTTGTCGATAGGGTGATGGATAAAGTATTCGCTATGGAACAGGAACCAAGTTATTCCCAGATCAAAACTAAATATCCTCAATCTATATTTACATTCTTTAAACCTCAATATGCCTTTGCCATGGTAGCATTGCTAGTTATCACCATGGTTAGTCCCACTATGTATTCATGGTTGAATACAACCCACTATATCACAAATCGTGGAGAGACTATAACGGCAGACTTGCCGGACCAAAGCAGTGTAAAATTGAATTCTGATACAAAAATATCTTTCCAATCCTCGTTTAACAAAGACTCTAGAATTGTTTCCTTGGAAGGAGAAGCCTATTTCAATGTGGAAAAAGGTAACCACCCTTTTATTATTCAATATGATCAGGTGACTATTGAAGTGCTAGGGACTCAATTTAATGTGTATGCCCGTGAACAATATATTGATGTAGTTGTCAACGAAGGTGTAGTGAAAGTTGGAAATGATGTAGATGAAAATTCTTACAAAGAAGTTGTTTTATCAAAAGGTCAGTCTGTTTCTTTTACATCAGATGAACAACCAGGCACTCCAGAAATGATTTCGAATGCTCAAATCCCCGGGTGGATTTATGGAAAATTTATCTTTAATCAGGATAATCTTGAGGATGTTTGTAAAGAAATTGAACGTAAATTTGACGTTGAAATCGACCTCGCTAAATCTGAATTGGAGTCCATTACGGTTACGGGTGTGATGGAAGCGGACAATTTAAGTGATGTATTAGCGACTATTTCGGTATTGACAGAACGTCCTTACAAATTTGAAAAAGATAAATACACATTTTATTGATCATCATGCAACTTTAGGAATTTTCCTTACTTTTTTACTTTTTTCCCCTACTTATTCAGAATCAACAAGCAAATCGATTGATTTTGAATTTCAAAACCTACCGTTAAAAACTGCCATTGATTCTCTCATAATAGACCACCATCTAAATGTGGTTTATCAGGACGTACATTTGAGAAATAAGACTACCACATCATTGTGTGAAAACTGTTCTGTTGAAGACGCTTTTGGTGAACTTTTCAAAAATCAAAATCTCCAATGGGAAAAGACAGGTAAACAGTATATTATTATTTATCATTCGAATCCAAAATTAATCAAAGAAAATAAATGTGTGGGACTGGTAAAAGATAAAATTACCGGTGAGCCTATTCCATACGCAAATGTACATATTTTGAATACGTATTTAGGTGATATAACCAATAATGAGGGATATTTTGATCAAGTGGTGAATTTAGATTCCTGCACGGTTAAGGTTTCCTATATTGGATATGAATCAGTTACTAAGGATATTTTTTCCAATGGAACAGATGAGTTACAAATAATAGAACTGAATCCAAAAGTTATTCGAGGAGAAGGCGTTTTGGTTACGGGAGACGAAATTGAATTTTTTAATCAACCCATAAGTACTGGACGATTATCCTTTTCTCCCCGCCATATCGCATCTCTTCCAAAATTGGGAGAAACGGATGTGTTTC
>CAZBZK010000055.1:0-10130 GCA_964496365.1 uncultured bacterium | reverse complement strand
TGGTAACGATTTGGCGGCAATAGGAAGGATCGGTCAATATTTCCTGATATCCGGAGAGTCCTGTATTGAAGCACACTTCACCAACACTCTCTCCTTCATGCCCAAGGGCTGCCCCCTTAAAACATCGCCCATCGTTTAGCAATAAAGCAGCCTTGTTCAAAATGAATTGTGGTTTTGGTAAACGGGGTTATGTGATTGGATCAATCTTTAATCAAATTTGAAGCAGTCATTTCTTGAGGAATTGGAAGTTCCATTAAATTTAAAATTGTGGGACCGATGTCTGACAATTTCCCTTTTTCTTTCAAAGAAATTTCAGAAGTATTCCGAGAAATATAAACGCATTCAACTGGTAGTACGGAGTGGCTGGTTCTAATTTGTCCGGTTGTATAATCTACCATTTGATCACAATTACCATGGTCTGCTGTTAATATTATTTTTCCATCCAATTCCAATATTCTATCCACAATTTTTCCAACACATTCATCCAGAATTTCCACTGCTTTTACTGCCGAATTAAAATTACCCGTATGACCAACCATATCTCCGTTTGCAAAATTGATCAATATAAATCTGTATGGATTTGACTGAGTCAGTTCCATAAATTTATCGACAATATTATAAGCCTCCATTTCCGGATGATTTGCAAATGAAGCCGGGTCAAATCTGCTGGGGACTTCCACCTGGTCTTCTTTTGGAAACGGAGTTGTAGATTTACCATTGAAAAAACTGGTTACGTGGCGGAATTTTTGTGTCTCTGCTAAACGGAGTTGACGTAACCCTGCATTTGATACAATCTGACCAACCCATGAATCCGATTTACTTGATTTGTCACCGAAAGGCACCAACAAATACGGAGTAAACTCGTCATAATATTGAGTTAATCCTGCAAATTCAATTTCAGGAAATCTACTACGTTTTCCCGGATATTCTGACTCTGTAAACGCTCTTGACAACTGAATCGCTCTGTCTTGACGATAATTTGTATGCAAAACACTATCACCATTCAACACTCCGTTATATGTGTTGATAGTATGTGGTAAAATATATTCGTCAAACATTTTATCATTCGAAGGAGTACGATCAGTATTAAACGAATTTTGAATTGATTTTTCAGGGTCACCTGTTCGAATTCCTTTTCCGTCAACAATGCAGGAAAATGCCTTATCTGTAAGTTCCCAGTTTTTTGCACGGTCCATTCCGTAATACCGCCCCATAAATGTTCCAATTTCACAGTTTTGGACTTCATCCATTTCTTTCCTAAGCAAAGCAAAAAATTCAAGGGTACTCCAGGGCGGTGTGTCTCTTCCGTCTAAAAAGGGATGTATGACAATCCGTCCATCTGGATATTCAGCTCTTGCTTGTTTCATTAATTTAAACAGATGATCCTGATGAGCATGAACACCCTCATCCTGAAGCAATCCTATAAAATGAAATTGAGATTGGTTGGTTTTCCAATTTTCATTGAGTTTTTTCCAAGCTTTTGTTGCAAATAAACTTCCATCTGTTAGTTGGTCATTAATCCGTAAAAGTTCTTGAGTGATGATTCGTCCGGCTCCCATGCTGAGATGTCCCACTTCGCTGGATCCTTGAAATCCCGACGGAAGACCAACCGCTTCACCAGATGCATCTAATAAACAGCGAGGATATTTTTTTCTGTAAAAATCAAAGTTAGGCGTATTGGCCGCCATTACGGCGTTTCCCTTGGGGTTTTCATTATACCCCACACCATCTAGAACAATTAAGATAACCGGTTTCAATATTCTTCAGATTAAAGGATAAAATTTAACCCTATAAAACTCTGAATTTGTGATGTCTTTTTTACTTATTTTTCCATTCATATAATCACATATGTCTGTTCACAAACAAAACCAGTCCGTTCTTTTCTATAATGGAACTATTTATGGTCATCCCGGCTCATCTGCAATTTTATGCAGGGATGGTAAAATTATTGGTGTTGGAAATAAAGACGATTTTAAAATTGAGAAGTCAATTAATTTCGACGGTGGATTTGTTTATCCCGGGCTTATTGACTCACACCTACATCTTTTAGGAACAGGACAGGCACTTGAAACTATTAAATTAAATGGACTAATTTCACCACTGGATGTCATTCCTCTTTTTAAAACCAATATTCACACAAACAAAACTAATACCAATTGGATTTTGGGACGTGGATGGGATCAAACCGAGTGGGCAGAACCATCCTATCCTGATAAAACCATTTTGGATGGTGTTTCACCTCATATTCCCATTGCGTTCCGCAGGGTAGATGGACATGCGTTGTGGGTTAATTCTAAGGCAATGGAACTTGCCGGTGTCTCAAAAGACACCTTATCGCCGGATGGAGGAGTTATTCATAAACATTCGAATGGTGAACCAACAGGGATTTTTATAGATAATGCTATGAATCTTATTTTGAATGTCATTCCAAAACCAAGCAATGTAGAAATTAGGAGTCAAATAATTAAGGCGATGTCTCACTTAAATTCGTATGGATTAACATCCATTCACGACCCAGGAACCGACCCGGAAACTATCTCTGTATTGATGGATAAAACGTTTGAATCCACCATGGGTGTCTATGCTATGCTAAATTACAAAGATGATGAACTTTCACCCTATCTTGAGAAAGGTCCCTTGAAAACACATCTAACTTTAACCATTAGAGCCGTTAAAATTTATTTGGACGGAGCATTAGGATCCCATGGTGCTGCTCTTTTAAAGCCATACAGTGACGATTCAAAAAATTGTGGGTTAATTCTTGAAGACCTTGAAAAGGTAAAAAAAGACATCAAAACGTTTAACAAAATGGGTTTTCAATCCGCAATTCATTGTATTGGGGACAAGGCAAACCGATTAGCATTAGATTTATATTCTCAATCTGGAAACAAGGAATGTCGAAACCGGATTGAACATGCTCAAATGATTCATCAAAAAGACATCCCCAGATTTTCAGAATTGGGGGTTCTCCCATGCATGCAGCCCGTTCATTGCACTAGTGACATGGGTTGGCTTCCCCATCGAATTGGTAAAGACAGACTCTGTGAAACTTATCCGTGGAATTCTTTGATTCAAGCCGGATCCATTATTCCCGGAGGATCCGATGCTCCCATCGAAAGTCCTGATCCATTAAAGGGGATTTATGCTACAGTAACTCGCAAGGATGAGCAGGGAAGTCCATCCGGTGGTTGGCAGGGGCATGAAACTGTTTCTATAGAAAATGCCATCAAGATGTACACAGAATGGGCTGCATATGCAAGTTTTGAAGAAAATGTGAAAGGAAAAATTAGTGAAGGGTTCGCTGCTGACTTTACTGTGTTGGATAAAGACCTTCTCAATATTCATCCTTCTGAAATTCTTGATACAAAAGTAAAAATGACAGTTGTAAATGGGAAAGTGGTTTATTCAGCATGATATCTAAATCTGAAATAAAATATCTGAACTCTCTGAAACATAAAAAATACCGTGAAATACATAGTGAGTTTTTAATTGAAGGACAGCGAATAATTTCTTCAGCATTAGAAATTGATAATTCCATTAAAGCGGTTTTTTTTACAGAACGCTTCAAAAATTCTTCAACTTTCAAATCTGTTTTGGAACAAATTAAAAAAAATTGTATCCCAGTTAAAATCGTTGATGAAAAAACAATGAACAAAATCACGGATACCGAAAACCCTTCCGGAATATCTGCAGTTTGTTCATTACCAAAATTGAAATCATCATTGAATGATTTTACCGGTCCGGGATTATTTTTGGATAGTATCTCTGATCCGGGAAATATGGGTACTATCTGCAGGACTGCAGCATGGTTTGGAGTGACAAATATTGTTATTTCTCAAGACTGTGTTGATCCATTCAATCTAAAAGTAGTGCGGGGAGGAATGGGGGCTCATTTTCATCTAAACTTTTATCGTATTCCGCTAAAAACCCTATCGGAAAAAAACTATGAAATAATTGGAGCCGACTTTTCTGGTATTTCACTAAATGATTTTAAACAGAAAAACGAAAATAAATGGATTTTGGTTTTGGGAAGCGAAGCTCATGGAATTTCTGAAGATAACAGAAAATATTTAGATGAAACTATTTCAATTCCTAAATATGGAGAAGGAGATTCCTTAAATGTAGCTGTTTCGGCAGGGGTTTTATTGTCTTCCCTCGCTTGTGCAGGAACAAAATCATAACACGACTTCTTTATATGTCCGTTTTTTTTTGTAGCAAGAACGTCTGGAATGATAGAGTCAAACCATTAATTAACAATTTAAATCCTCCCTAATTCCTTTTCATTCCACAGAGATCATTGTAATTTCCCTCCTATGACATCAACGGAATCAGACTGTTATGAACAAAACCCTTACCATTCGATCAGTATTTACAATCATGATCGCTTCCTTGTTTATGGGAATAGCGGTTACTGCATTTGTCATGTCCATTGGTGTCACTCTCTTTCCCGATTCTGATTCTCGTTTTCTCTCTTTAATATCCATTTTTATTGGACAGGGAATAATGGTTATCCCTGCATTTTTATTTGTACATTTCAATCAAGAGTCGTTTCCCAAAATATTTAGATTAAAACCAATTCCTTATAAAATTGTATTTCCTGTTGTGTTTTTATCTTTAGGCACCATCATTCTTTCCGATGAACTAGACCGCCTGATTCAAATGGTGTTTAGCGTACAAGAATATGGTGATAAATTAGCAGATTTTGTGCAATTTGATTCGCCCCTCTATGTTTTGATTCTAATTTCTGCTACGGTAGTTATTGCTCCTTTCAGCGAAGAAGTTTTATTCAGAGGGTTTTTACAAAAATTTTTAGAAAATCATTGGCAGGACATAACCAAAGCTGTTTTGGTAACAAGCATGTTTTTTGCTGCGGTTCATATGAATCCGGGTTGGATCATTCAAATTTATTTACTGGGAATTATTTTAGGATATTTAGCATGGCGAACGGGAAGTATCATTCCAGGGTTAATATTACACGCACTCAATAATGGAATGGCATTATGTTTTCAAAATTACCAAACTACCATCGAACATATTTATATTTGGAAAAACCATGTCTCTCCCTTATTTTTATTATTAGCCATATTCCTGTTCATTACAGGTTTTAAATCCATCAATGCACTCTCTCTAAATACACCGCCAAGATCATGAGAAAAGAAATGTTTCAACATGAAATTTCCGTATTGCGAGATACATTTCGTCGGTTAATACGCCGTCATGCTAAAACAAATATCACGAAATTAATTGATAAAACGCATCCAGCAGACATGGCTGTTCTTTTTCGGTTTTTCACAAACTCAGAACAAACATTTTTATTCAATATTATCATGGAGATTGACCAAGTATCTGATTTTTTGGCTGAACTGGATGAACCCATTATTCTAAACCTAATGGGAGAATATCCGCCGGAAAAAATTGCAAAATTATTCCAAAAATTAGGCACCAATGATCAAGCAGACATTTTGGAATTATTTTCAGAAGAAAAAGCCCAATCAGTTTTAGATCTGTTAAATGAAGAAAAACAAGAAGAAGTTGAAGAAATTATGTCTTATCCTGAAGATAGTGCCGGAAGTATAATGACAACAGATATCTTTACGTTACATCAAAACACAACAGCCCAAGAAGCTATCAAAGAACTTCAAAAACAAGAAAAATCGGAAATGGTTTTTTACCTTTACATTATTGATGATGACGGAAGACTTACAGGAGTTATTTCTTTGAGAGACCTTGTCATTACCCAACCTGAAACAACGTTAGTAGATATCATGACGAAAACGGTAGTAAGCGTAAGACCGGAAACAGACCAAGAGGAAGCTGCAAAAATAGTGGCTCAATACAATTATTTAGCTATCCCGGTTGTAGATAAAAATGATGCGATGCTGGGAATTGTAATGGTCGATGATGTTGTGGACGTTATTCGTGAAGAAGCTACAGAAGATTTTCTTCAAATGGCTGGGGCAGGAAAAGATAGGGAGATATTGTTGAAATCTTCTTGGGAAAATGCAAAATCTCGTCTGCCATGGCTGTTTGCAAGTTGGATTGGTGGTGTCTTGGCGGCGGCTATCATTGGAAAATACGAACATATGCTGGAGTCAACCATAGCTCTTGCAGCATTCATTCCTGTTATTATAGGAATGGGTGGAAATATCGGAACCCAATCTTCTACAATCGTAGTGCGGGGAATTGCTACCGGAAGAGTAGAAGAGGGCAAAGAGTTAAAACTCCTCTTAAAAGAATTGCGTGTGGGGTTAATGCTGGGAACGCTTTATGGATTGCTCTTAGGTGGATTTACCCTACTCCCTTTTGTAGATACCACTCCATATTTAGGATTGATTGTTGGTCTTAGTATATGTTCTTCCATGCTCATTGCATCCTGTGTTGGTACCATGGTTCCTCTGGGACTTCAAAAAATAAATATTGACCCCGCCATTGCAACAGGTCCTTTTGTTACAACCAGTATTGATATCCTTGGTGTATCCTTGTATTTTCTAATTGCCTCTATCGTTTCCGGAATCTTATGACAATAGTTTTGGGGATGACCCTAGTCATCCTCACTTGTTATTCATGTTACGCTCTTATGATGGTGGGAGGGTTAGTTTATTTAAAAAAGAAAACCAACCATCAGTCTTTGGAAAAATTTCCAATCGTATCTGTGGTTATCGCCGTTCGGAACGAAGCTAAAAACTTAACTGCACTTTTGAATGATTTAGTTGCTCAAGATTATCCACACAATAAACTTGAGGTAATAGTGGTTGACGATCGGTCCACGGATAATAGTTGGAAAATTATCCAAACATTTTCAAGAGATTATCTCAATTTCAAGGGAATTCAAATCACTATTAAATCCAAAACAATGACACCGAAAAAATTTGCCCTTACTCAGGGAATTTCTACTGCAATCGGTGAAATCATTTTGTCAACTGACGGTGACTGTCGAGTCCCGGCTACGTGGGTGTCCAGCATGACAGCGAAATTGGGAAACAATGTAGGAATTGTGTCTGGGTTTTCTTCCATCCAAACGAAACATAATTATTTCCATATATTTCAAAAAATAGACTTTCTCGCACTCATGATATCAAATGCAGGTGCATTAGGAGCTGGGTTTTCATGGGCGGGAACTGGCCAAAATCTTGCTTATAAAAAAAAATATTTCGAAAAAATCGATGGATTTAATCCGGTATCTAAATCCATTTCCGGAGATGATATTTATTTAATTCAATCTATTTCAAAAATAAAAAAGGTTGCATTCAATTTGGATAAAAAAGGAGCCGTTTCTACCTTGCCCGTTGACTCTCTATCACAGTTTATTAATCAAAGAATTAGATGGTCATCAAACGCAACAGGGCAATTTTTTTCTCGAAAATGGTTTCTTTTGTTTTTATCATCGGTTTTTCTGTTAAACATTTCCATTCTTCTTCAAATTATAGTGGGCACTTTTTCCATGTCACTACTCATGATTATTTTTATAAAATTAATCATTGATGGGCTTTTAATGTTCACCGGCAGCCGAACATTGAAGATGTCAGTTCCCATACCTATGTTTATTGTATGGTTTATTATTCAACCTATTTATATTCCCGTTATTGGACTCTTGGGCGTTTCAGGATTATACAGCTGGAAACCATGAAAAGTATTTTGCTAAATTTATGGATTGTGTTTTCAATGGGACTGTTATTTGGAAATAATGTTTCTCAAATTTATGATTTAACGGTTTTGGGAATAAAAATCGGAGAGGTAACTTATTCACATCCAAGCAAGGACCAGATTATTATTTCTGCTCATTCTGTTGGTATAATTGATTATTTTTTCCCGTTTAAAAATGATTACATTACAACGTATGATACACTTTCTTATGGATTGCGTTCATATAAAAAAGTTATTCACCAAGGAGAATTCAAGCAAAGAGTTTCCGGTTTGTGGAATGACGAAACTGGTGAATTTGAATATAAAAAACATGATTCGATCACCCTACCCGATTCTTGTATGAATATTTTCATCTTTCTGGAAAAACTTAGCCGTACGCCAGACAGCCTAATTGACACTCAATGGTTTCCATTGGAACACGAAGGAAATTATTTTAAAACAAGGGTTTTGCTAGCTGATACTGATCAAGTGAAATTGAATAATGATTCTATTCTTTGTAACCATTTTAGATTAGATTTAATGCCTGAAAATGAACTCAAAAAAATGTTTGATCAAACTGATTATTTTAGCCAAAACATTATCCATCCTGAAGCCGTGAAGCAAATTTGGGTTGAAAAAAAATCCCCGGGACAAATTGTAAAAGCATCAGTTAAGTCTGGATTTATTACCGTTATTGCAACCCAAAAAAAATGAAAAAACTATTAAAAAACAATTGTAAACAAATTCTTTTATGGGTTTTGGTTTTGACTGTTATTATCGTTGCCTTAATCATGGGAATAGATAAAAAAATTGTTGTGTTTGTTACACTTTCTTTAGGATTTTTTACACAGATTTTTGTGGGGTTTGGAGCATTAATTGCAACGATCCCGTGGGTGGGACCCCTCATAATAAAAGTGTTTACAATTCCGTTTTTTTGGATGGTGAATGCTTTAGGATATTTTGTATCTATTATTGCTATAAAAAAAGGGTATTCAAAACAGGTTACCGGTTCTCGTGTGTTAACAGTATCACTTTTGTTCGGAATAATTATTGGTTATATTTTAGGACACATTCTTCCATTAAGATGAAAATTCTTGTACTTCAGGGACCTAATCTAAATCTAATCGGTGTAAAATCTGCACAATCTGGGAAACAAATCACCCTAGACAAAATCAACAAAGCACTTAGACTGGAAGTTAGAAATTCTGAATTCGAATTGAAGATACTTCAAACCCATAAAATCAATATGGCCATCTCGTTTTTACAGCGAAATCGTAATTCAGCTTCCGGAGTTCTAATGGCTCCCATGGCTTGGGCAGCATATGAATATTCTTTGTTGGAAACCCTTCAGCTCATCAAACTTCCTGTTGTTCAGGTCCTTATGGAAGGTGATTTTATTTTAACTGTAACCAAAGATAAATCCATGTTTTCTGATTATGCCATTGCTTCTGTTTCTCATCCGGACCCAATCCAAGCTTTTGTAAGCGGATTGAACACACTCAAAACTCATTTCTCCTAATTAGATTCTTGCATTTTAGTTTAATAATTACGTTAACACTTTTGTTTGTGTCCTGCTCCCAAATTCCAAAACCGGGTGATACAGATTTTCATACAGTTTCTTATACTTCAAGTGCAGACTTTGATACCGTAACCGTTCACGTTCCTGCTGGGCATACATTCACATCCATTCCTAATCAATTTACTGAAGACTTGGTCTGGTCTATGGTTGACTCACTATTCACATCAGTTGCCGACGACTCTATGAAGAAAGCTTTGACCCATTTATTAATCAATAGAGCAAAAACCGGGGCTGTATATTCTTTACACAAAGCAACCCACATTTATAATGTGTCTGAACTACAATTCATTGCTGATGTAAACTATCTGAATAACATAGAACACTCTCTAATCTCTCTTTATGTAAACCGAAATTCTGAATCATTTCACCCACTTTTTAAAAACAAAATTCCCTATCCAGATTGGACCAATTTATCGTACCCAAAACTTATTTATCCATGTAAAAACGTGTTCATTCCCAAAAAAGAAAGCAGACTTCCTAATGCACCAAGGGATTATCGCAAGGGAATTCATAGAGGCATTGATTTTTTTGCAAATTGGGGTACAGACGTAAGAGCAGTTGCCCCTGGAACGGTGTTGCGGGCAGACCATGATTTTAAAGAAGTGGATCCAGGATTTAGAAATAATCTATTACAATCCGCATCTAAAATAAAAAGAACACCATCGGATGTATTCGAACATATCTTGTTAGGTAAAACTGTTATTTTGGATCATGGATTAACATTAATTCCCGGATTTAGGGTCATTACTATTTATGCTCACCTTTCCTATATTAATAAAAATATTAAACCCGGAGTTAAAATCTCTGCAGGGGATAGTCTTGGAAAAACCGGAAACACAGGTATGCAGGCATCTACCATTGGAAAAAAGGATGGTGCTCATCTCCATTGGGAAATGATATTACAAAGTGAAGACGGTGAATTTTATTT
>CAZBZK010000054.1:0-10172 GCA_964496365.1 uncultured bacterium | reverse complement strand
CTCCTTCAACCAACACATCCACTTCATCAGAACTGCTCTCTGCTGAATAATACAACTCATCTCCATCTATATCATCTGCGGTCAATGAAATCATCAATGGATTATCTTCCAACGTAGATTGGTCTTCAATCTCATCCATTTCAGGAGCGTCATTCACAGGTGTAACAATGACATCAATAGTATCACTTGCGGTTAACCGACCCGTATCATCATTAATGGTAAAAATCAGAGTTTCCTGTCCAAACCAATTCGCAACTGCTGATACCGATACCATTAAATCCTGAATTTCTACAAAGATATTGGTATTTCCGCTGACGCTTAAACTTAATTCGTCTCCCTCAATGTCATCTGTAAATTCTGAAAAGTCTGTTGAAAAATAACCATCTTCCTCAAATGTAAACTGAGGAGGCATGTCAATCGTCGGCGGATCATTCACCGGAAGCACATCCACCACGAATGTTTCTGACACGGTCAAAAGTAAATCACTAACTGAAACGGTAATATTTACAGAACCATTAAAATTTAAAGCAGGGGTTAAAACCAACTGTTCGCCATTCCAATCTACTGATACCAGTTCAGGAGAAGAACTTTCTGCCACGAGTGTTAAATCATCGTTTTCAACATCACCAAATATGGGTATTATATTGAAAACTTCATCCTCCATAATTTCTTGATGTCCTATTTCATTCAAATACGGTTCATCGTTCACAGGAATCACCGATATATAAACAGGTACCGGGTCAGATGTGAATTCACCATCGTTGGCCTTATAGGTAAATTCATCCTCTCCATTATAGTTGAGGTTAGGTGTATAAAATCCATTTTCAATCGTTCCATGGGATGGTTGATCCACGATTTCAAATGTCAGCGAATCACCATCTATATCATATCCAATAAATCCAAGTTCGACAGGTATATCTTCGTCTGTTTCAATCTCAAAGCTTTCAGCTATAGGTGGATCATTCACGGGATAAACAATTAAAACGAAATAATCTGAATCCAAATATTCTTCATCCTCAACCGTAACCGAAATGTTAACCGTTCCACTTACACTGATATTGTAGTTTTCAGCTGGTGTCATGGTCAGTTGATTTCCGTCAACCTCGACGGAGACAAATATTTCATATTCACTGGATGCATTAAAAATCAATTCATCACCATCTACGTCAAAAGCATCGAGAGTAATGGTAAGTGGAGTATCTTCTAATGTTTCTTGATTTCCAATTTCTGTCAACACAGGTGGATCATTCACCGGTGTAACGATGATTTCGATATCGTCAGATGCAACTGCCCTTCCCTGTGAATCATCAACTGTAAAGGTAATCGTTTCCGAACCATTCCAATTCTCAAGGGAAGTAAAAGTAACCATAAATCCGTTTATATCCACATTGATATTGGTGAATCCAGTCGCTGTTAATGTTAAATCATCTTCGTCCAAATCAAAAAGATAAGTGGAAAAATCTTCGACCAATTCATCATCTTCTTCAAAGGTTAGATTTTCAGGGAGATTAATTTCAGGCGGGTCATTTATAGAATGCACGGTTAGTAGAAAGACTTGACTATCACTCAATTCCCCATCTGTAACCGTTACGGAAATCTGAACCTCACCAACAAAATTATCAAATGGAGTCATCGTCAATTCCGCACCTATTACATCAGTGGATACAAATTCGGGATATTCACTTACACTTGAAAAACTTAATAAATCCTCATCTACATCTATGGCTTCCAATGAAATGGTGAGCGGTATATCTTCCCCAGTTTCTTGATTTTCAATAAAACTTAAAACCGGAGAGTCATTGACAGGATCAATGAATACATTTAAGTTTGTTTCCACTTCATACTGTCCATCATTTGCTAATAGAGTAAGCTGAATTCCAACTAAAGTGTAATAATGTTCTGTTAATGGAGTTAGCTTCAGTACGGTACCTGTAAATTCGGCTTGTAAATTTTGAGAATCGGAATTTTGAGACACAGCAAAACTCATCTGAACGAGTGCCTGTTCTTGATCGGTTATCAATCCAACCATTGAAAGCTCATTCAACCCACTATCCTCATCAATATGTTCATCTTCAAGAATGCTCCATTCAGGAGGAGAATTCTGTCCGCAAATCGTGACACTATTTGAACTAGACGTTTCACCATACAGATCTCCATCACTTGGAGTAACAGAGGCATACCAAATTTCGTCACAAGAAGTCGCCGATTGAGGAACCGTCAATAGATCTTCGAACTCCGTTTGCTCTTCGTCATTTTTGTACCATTTAATCAAAGTTCCCTGAGTTAAACCCGGGCTAACTTCAGGCTGGTCTTCTACATCAGAGTAACTATAAGAAAAAGATAAATCGTGAATTTCCAAAGGCAGGGCTGGGGAAATAGCTACATCCTCTGCAATAGGAGGGTCATTCACAGGAATAATGACATGCTCAAATGTTTCTTCATCATGTAAAAACTCATCACTGACCGTTACCGTTATATTCACATTTCCATTCCAATTCAAATTCGGAGTTACAATCAATTCTGCGTTATTCACCTTGACTGTAATGTTGGAATTATCACTGAGTACATCATAAACCAATGCATCTCCATCCACATCAGTTGCAGACAAACTTAAAACAAATTCTTCATCTTCCAATGACTCCTGATTTCCAATGACCGATAAAACAGGAGAATCGTTTACAGGATTAACAGTTAGAGTTACCGTTCCCGGTTCGGAATAATCTACACCGTCAAACCCTCGATAGGTCATATAGTCATCACCATGAAAATCTGGATTCGGTGTGTATATGCCATTATCAAATGAGCCATTTTCTGGGGATTCAAAAAGCTCAAATGATACATTATCACCATCCAAGTCACTTCCTGAAAATTCAATTTCTACTGAGCTATCTTCATCTGTAAATATTCTCAAATTTTGAACCACCGGTGGATCATTGAGTGGAAGAACTGTTAATTGAAAAGTTTCAGAATCTTCAGAGTCAGGGAATCCATCTGTAACCGTCACCGTTATATTTCCTGTCCCAAACCAATTATATTCCGGAGACAAAGTCAATATATTAAATCTTACGGTTGCTTCTATAGCTTCGGTATCTGAAGATGCGGAATAAATCAAATCTTCATTGTCATCATCCGATGCAATAAGCGTTAAAACTAAAGGAGTATTTTCCAATGTCTCTTGGTCTCCAATTAGTTCCAATTCCGGGGCATCGTTGGAAGGCATGACAAAAACCTCAACTTCATCGCTGGCAAATAACAATCCAAAACCATCAGTCACCCGAAATTCTATTTGTTCACTTCCAAACCAATCTTCAACGGCAGTGAACGAAACAATCATACCATTTATTTCAACCATAACGTTCTCATTATTTACTGCAGATAGACTGAGAGAATCGCCATCAATATCATTGACAAATTCAGCGAAATTAATCACCAGAGAACTATCCTCCTCTAAAACCAGACTTTCGGGTAAATCAATGGTAGGCATATCATTGACAGGATGCACAGTTAATGAGAAATCCAAACTTGAACTCAGTTCTCCATCGAAGGCAATAACCGTTACATTTGCCATCCCATTCCAATTAGGAACAGGTGTAAGTGTCAAATATTCATTTTCGAAGGTATGATTAATATTTTCAGCTTCATCAATAAAAACGGAAAATTCAATATCATCACCATCCACATCAGAGGCAATCACTTGAATGGTTAGTTCATCATCCTCTTGAACTTCTTGTGGTGCTATGGGTTCAATAACGGGGCTATCTTCAACCGATTCAATGGTAACACTCACCGTTTCGCTTGCAACCTCATTATATGAATCTGATGCAGTCAATTGAATTTCAAAAATACCATTCACATTTTCTTCATATTCAACTATAACATTTAAACCATCAATGCTTGCAGAGACACTATTTTCATCACTGGATGAAACAGAATATACCAGACTATCCGAATTCATTACAGTTACATCTACATCCATGAAAACCAGTTCAAAATTAATAGTGTCTGGATCGGAATCCTCAAGAACGGTATAGTCATCAAGTGAATTCAAGGTGACTGGAGCATCATTTTCAGAAATCACATGAAGAGTAAAATGTGCGGTATCACTTAGCGTATTGGATTCGTAAAGTAAATAGTCATCAAAAACGATGACCTCAATGTCAAATGAACCAAAATAATTTGACGCTGGTATTATAGTCAACTGGTTATTTTCGATAAAACACGCTACCGGATCCTCACTATTCACAGGATGAGCGAAGAAAATTAATGCGTCATCGTCTGGGTCGGATGCAGTTAAGGTATAGTCTAACTGGCCATCCTCATAAATTAATTGATTCTCAATGTCATCAATGACCGGTGGACTCCCGGGAATATCAAAAGTATTAATCGTCGCTGATTCAGATGGATTAGATTCAAAATTAGTACCTAAGACATTCACCGCTGACACAGAATAAGCGTATGTCATTTCCGTTTCCAAGTTGTCATCTGTAAAAGAAAGATCTGAAATTCCGGTTATTAAAACACTCCCATTTTTATAAATCGAATACGTATTTGTATAAACTGATAAGTCAACATTGGCGACATCAAGACCATTAAAATTTTGAGATGGAGATTCTATAGTCGTAAACACATGACCATTTTTCCATACTTTAAAATAAGCAGAATTTCCTGCTGAAAATCCATTACCACTACCGTCATCCTGACTTGCTTTTAACTCATTATTTGGTAAAGGCCATGTACCTTTTCCCACACATTTTTCTCCATCAAAAATTCCGATAACATCTCCAGCACCAATGACATCACCATTTGAAAACGATATGGTTCCAATAACAAAAACCATCGCATTAAAAGGATTTCCTTCATATACAAGGACAAAAGGATCCGATTCGAAATAAGCAGGTGTCCAGGTTAAGTTTACTTCACCATCAATGGTATTACTGGTGCGAGAATTTACGGTGAGCTCAGCAGTCAGATTTTCAGGAGAATCGGGTGCCAAGGATGAGGTTTGACTTGAGGTTGTAGCATAAACTAAATTTGATGGAGCTGAAGGTCCAACTTCATTAAATGCTGAAACGCTATAGGAATACTCTGTATCCTTACTCAAACCCTGATCTATGAATCCCGTTGAAGAGGTTTCCCCAATAAAAACATTACCATATCGATAAACCTGATAAGTTATAGGTGGTGAACCAGAAGAAGAAGACCAGGAAATGGACACTTGTTGATTTCCTCCAGATGCAGAAACATTTGACGGTGTTGAAGGTGGGAGCTGAGTTAACGTTGATGCGCAGAGTATTTCAGTCAACTCTCCTTCATATCCTTCGCTATTCACCCCGGAAACTGCATAACAAAAAAGAGAATTATCTTCTAAATTATTGTCGCTATAAGATAGGGATGATGTGGTTCCGATTATAAATTCAGCTCCAACATCTCCAGATTCATAATCATCGATATCAAACCGATAAATATTATATGAAATTGCATTTCCACCTACGGGGTCACCGGGACCATACGCAGGGGACCATGTTAAACTATTTTGATTTTGACCACCGGTCACACTAAAATTTGGAGGAACAGGAGGAGCAATTTCCGGTAGAGTTGTACTCATCCAATTCCCGGAAGGACTTGATTCACCCGTACTATTTACTGCAGTTACATTATACCGATAAGTACTATTAGTCTGTAATGGATGGTCATTTTCAACTAAACCATCTGTGAATTGTGTGTCTGTGATGTCCGAAGCTACCAGAATATTTCTCTCATATAAGCGATAGGATTCAGCTTCAAAAGACTCATCCCAATAAAGGGTGATGAGATTTTGAGGTGGAACATAGGTTTGGGTGATTTCATCAGATAAAATCACTACCGCATCGGGAACTCCAGAAGATGGAGAAAGGGTGGTTACAGGGGAATATCCAGACCAACTGGAGAACCCGGTGGCATTATGTGCCTTGATACGGTAGAAAAATTCACTGGAATTTAATAATTCACTATCCGTGAAAAAATCAAAGGAAAAATTGGATGTTAATGTTGAATTATATTCGTTTCCTTCTACAAACCATTGACGCTCCAATGTATAGGTAATTGTCCCATCACCTCCCGAAAATGGTGGATCTAACCAATTCAAATAAACTTGATTCATTTCCGGTGTGGTTGATGAAAATTCCGGTGTACCCGGTAAGGTAAGGGGATAATCAGAATTATATCCAGATTCACCCACAACTGAATACGCCTGAATTTCATAACTGTATTCCGTATTGTAATTCAATCCTGAATCATTATAGCTATTGGACTGGTAATTATCAATTAAAATAAATCCATCCCTATTAATTCGGTAAAATATTGCTGGAGAAGAAATTCCATTCTCATAGATATTATAATTCCCTTGAGATGGCGTGGACCATGACAGAGACACCTGATTATGTCCTCCATTTGCATTAAAACTGGTTGGAATTGAAGGAGGTAGTACCGCAATGTCAACACTTACTCCAGACAAAGCAGAGAAAACTGGAGAAACTGAATTCCCGGTTACTACGTCAGTTATAGACATAATATCCGCATCGATCTCAGTCAATTCATTTTCTTTCCACACTCTAAACGATATGGAGTTTCCTTCTGTAAATCCGTTTCCGCTACCATCGTTTTTAGATGTGGCAACCTGTGCCCCTGAAACAAAACCACCTTCGGGTATTGTATAAGCTCCTACACACATCGTTCCATCAAAAATTCCCACTTCATCTCCTGCTTCTAAATCAAATTCATTCCAAATGGCTTCATTTAATACAAATGCCATCGGGGTGAACGGAGTCCCTGACCAAACCGGTTCAAAATGACCGGTACGATTCATAGGGCCATTCAATCCCGGATCGTGAGCTAAAAACGTACCGAAAGATTCATCAATGATTAATGTCTCATCTTGAATCACTTTTACAAGATACGCTTTCCCTGGGTACATATTAAATGGGTCTCCTCCAGGCAGATACAATCCTCCATTCCAGTTAAAAATCATTTCCACCGAACCCATGATTTCACTAAACACTGATTCCACATTCTGTCCATCCGAACTTTGTGTTGGAAAAGAAATAATGTTCCATCCCGTATTTAGTGGAATTGAAAAGGGCATTGAAATGGGACCCACACCATCGATTGATAATTCAAATCCATTATTCAATTTTACATAATATCCTTCCGTCGGTTGCCATAATCCAATTCCGTCTGACCATTGTGACCCATCCCAACGTATTAAATTGAATTGCTCATCAAAAACATAAACCAATTCACTATGAAGAGGTGTTAATATTTCTAAAACACTTTCTGCATCAAACGGAGTGATATTAAGGGACATTAAATTCCAATTTGAGGACAATGATAAATCCTGATGAGGTAATTCATAGGATAAATTTACTCCGCAAATTTCGCCCTCATTAAATAAACCACTGGTATCCCATCCTTCATAGGATATGTATTCGATATACAAATCTTGATAAACGGTATCCGCAAGGTTTAAGTAAATTTGAAAGGAAATAGGATTTCCGTTTATAAATCCATCAATTTCGGTAGTTGTTGGATCATCTGCCCATGCTAAAAGCTGCTGCCCAGCTTGACCACTATAAACGACTGCTCCCACACAAAGCTCACCGTCAAATACCCCAATTTCATTTCCTGCTTCGAGAACGCCACCGGATAAATAAATATCTCCCAAACTGATCAGTTCGTACTGACCAGTTTCGGTGAATTGAAAATAGTCAGTCGCCATCCCTTGAGCAAGAGACAACCACAGAACAATCAGCAATTTTCCAGACTGATATAGTCTCATTTGCTTATTTCCCCTGTAACCAAATTCACTTTATTATATTAAAATCATTTCTATTAATATCAAGGCACAAGTCAAAACTAAAGATTATGGGACGATTTGCTGGTGACAACCATCACATTTCCAACAATTATTTCGATTTTTTCCCTAAAAACCATAAATAACACCCTTTCTGTTAAAAAAACAGATTGGAGAAATGACTTTCGCCATTTCTCCAATTCATTTTATGTAAATATTCTGCTTATTTTTACTTTACAAGCACCATTTTTTTCGTTCCAGCAATTTTACCATCTACCGATAATTGGTAAATGTAAATTCCAGATGGAACCATACTATTGAACATGGATTCACCATTCCAAACGGCATTATGCTGTCCGGGTAGCTGGACTCCGTTCGTCAAAATTTGAACCATTTCACCTAAGGAATTATAAACCACCAATGAAACGACAGCTTCGTGTGTCAATTCATATTTGATGGTTGTATAAGGATTAAACGGATTAGGAAAGTTCCCAATCAAGTGAATACGCTCTGGCAAATTGACATCATTAGATGTCGCCAACGTTCCCATGGTTAAATTCACTCCAGACATACCACTGGATTGAAACGTTCCATTTGTATTCCATTCACCGAATTCAACGAAGTTTACATGTTGAGAAATATCTATTTCCTCA
The DNA here is from genome assembly GCA_964496365.1 of uncultured bacterium. Lineage (GTDB taxonomy): Bacteria > Fidelibacterota > Marinisomatia > Marinisomatales > AB-629-J13 > AB-629-J13. Next base: position 1,691 of record CAZBZK010000054.1, on the reverse strand, counting down.
GTTCCATTCCAATGGACAAATCGAATGGTTTCACCAGAGTGAAATCCATCTTGTAAATTGGACTGGGTTGCTTCCCAAGCGAGAATTTGTTGAATATCTTTTCCATCATAAACCACTGAACCCACGCAATATTCATCATTAAATACGGCAATTTCATCACCATAATTAATTCCTGTTTGATCTTCCCAATGAATATTAATCAAATGAAAAGACAATGTCTTTGTATGAACAAAATGGTTGGGCTTTTGAGTTGGATACACATTCACTGCCGAAGCAACGGAACGAGAAGTTCCACCCGATGGCCAGGTTAAGGAGCCGGCTGATCCGGATTTTACCAAATATCCTTCAGTAAAAGCCATATTACCAATTCCATTAATCAAACCCCATGGAGAATCGAGCAATGCTCCATCTCTGGATTCAGCAACGATGAGGTTGTCAAGAATATCTCCAAACGCAAGTTCAGCATCTGGTGTTCCTAATCCATAATAATTAATCCAATTCCAACCTTCTGCTATGTCAAGAGTTTCTGTGGGATTTATCCTATTTTGACCGGAATGACTGAAAGAAGCATCAGATGCCATTTTTAAAATATATCCATCAGATGCGTCTATGACAAAGTCACCTCCGAACCACTCTCCATCTATGCTCACCATAGATCCGTCCGACTGACTTTTGACAATAACAACATTATCCAAAACAGGACCAAAAAACTCCTGTGATGTCATAGGTTCACCAGGGATAACCGGGAACCCTTTCCAACTCCAACCTGCATCTAATTCATTGCTAAATACCACTTCAATTTCGAATGTTTGATTGTCAGTTAATCCACTCATATCCGTTGCGGTTAAGGAAACTGTATGGACACCTAAGTCAACATTGGTTGGCGTTCCGCTCAGCGTAGTTCCATCAAAAGATAGAAATAGAGGAAGAATATCTGCAGTTATCGTGACAGCATCTCCATAATCGGCAATATCCTCATCCATAACATCCGGAACATATTCGTATGGAACATTTTCTTGGGCTAATGTTACGGGATCGCTAAGAAAATAGGGTGCTCGATTAAATGACAAATTGACACCGGATACACCTCCAGAACCGAAGGCACCATCGGTATCCCAATTTGGAAAATCAATATATTCTGCAGACACAGGCTCTAAAACCGTATTTGTACTGAAATCATAAAGTTTAAAGGAAATTGTATTACCAGCTGTAAAACCGTCAACTTCCGATGTAGTTTCATCATCAGACCAAGCGAGAATCTGTTGTCCTGATTCTCCTGAATAAGATACAGCACCTACTAACAAATCACCGTCAAAAACCCCTACCTCATCCATACCAGCTTCAAGTGAAGTTTGAGCTACGATTATATCACCTAACATGATTAAATGGTATTGATCTGTGGGCGATGGAGGCATCCAAAAAGCTTCCAGCTGAGAAATATTCACCCAAACATCATCGCTTGAAGATTCACCACTGCCGTCAGTAACCGTCAAGGTAATTGTATGTTGACCTACACTAAGAAAAACGGTTGGATTTACTCCGGGAGCTAACATTACACCATTTTCGGACCAAACATAAGATAACTCATCTCCTTCATCTACATCTGTAGATCCGGAACCATCCAGTGCGACATCCGCACCATCTTCATTAGGTAAAACCGTAATAGAAATATCATCACCAGCATCAGCAAC
>CAZBZK010000053.1:0-10481 GCA_964496365.1 uncultured bacterium | reverse complement strand
ATTCCAAAGATGTATTTGATGGAAAATGTTCTGCGGTGTATGATTATGTGTGGGAGTTGAAGAATTATGATGATATGTAATAAATAATCTCAAATATTTTTTTTAAATTTATGAAAATATTGCGAAATATCACCTGGAATGATTTCGAAAAAGTTGATTTAAGAGTAGGGAAAATCATTTCTGTGGAAGGATTTCCTGAAGCACATAAACCAGCTTATAAACTGAAGATTGATTTTGGAAAAGAACTCGGAATCAAACGGTCAAGTGCACAAATCACAGATTTATACACAATGGATGAACTATTAGGTAAATCAGTAGTAGCCGTAGTAAATCTTCCACCTAAACAGATCGGACCTTTCATTTCAGAATGTTTGGTCACCGGTTTCAAAAATGAAAATGGTGAAGTGGTATTGTGTATTTCGGAACAAACTGTTCAAGAGGGCAAGAGACTTATTTAAACAGTGTTTTACAATATTATCTCACATTCCTTGCTATGAAATGTTATCAATTTAGATAAAATTATTCCATAGATAGATTTTGTTTAAAATAGGGTTTAACAAAATAGAATATTAATTCTCTGCCATTGCATCCAATAAAATATCCGTCGTAAGTTTGGCATTATGGCAGAGTTTCGTATTCATTCAGACTTTAAACCAACTGGAGATCAACCCCAGGCGATTGAGGAATTAAGTATTGGGCTAAACAGAGGTGAAAACCATCAGGTATTACTGGGAGTGACTGGTTCAGGGAAAACATTTACATTGGCAAACGTGATCGAAAAAATCCAAAAACCTACTTTAATAATTTCTCATAATAAAACATTGGCTGCTCAACTTTATGGTGAGTTCAAACAGTTATTTCCAGAAAATGCAGTAGAATATTTTATCAGTTATTATGATTATTACCAACCTGAAGCCTATATGCCTGTGACAGATACATTTATAGAAAAAGACTTTTCAATGAATGAGGAAATTGATAAACTTCGATTGAAGACCACCAGTTCCCTTTTGGAGAGGGATGATGTCATTGTTGTGAGTTCTGTTTCCTGTATTTATGGGATTGGGTCACCTACAGATTATAAAAACCAAATTGTCTATTTGAAAAAAGGAAATTATTTTGACAGACGTGACATTTTTAATCAATTGGTTCTAATTCATTATTTGAGAAATGATACCGTATTGGAACGTGGAAATTTTCGTGTTAGGGGAGACGTGGTTGACATTTATCCTGCTTACGAGGATGTGTGTATTCGAATTGAATTATTCGGGAAAGAAATTGAAAGAATCTGTACATTTGATCCACTAACGGGGGAAGAAATTCGAAGATTGGATAGTGTGTTTATCTATCCAGCAAAACATTTTGTTACCGATGATAAAACGATTGAAAAAGTGATTGTTGAAATCCAAAGAGAATTGAACGAAAGAGTATTATTTCTGAAGGAACAAGGGAAATTATTAGAAGCACAACGATTGGAACAAAGAACCCATTTTGATATAGAAATGATGCGAGAAATTGGATTTTGTTCCGGCATAGAAAATTATTCACGATTTTTTGCAAACCGAAAAGCTGGAGAACGACCTTGGACACTCATTGATTTTTTTCCTGATAATTTTCTCACTGTCATTGATGAATCCCATGTTACTCTGCCACAAATACAGGGAATGTATAATGGAGATAGAAAACGAAAAGAAACGTTGGTTGAACATGGATTTCGTTTACCGAGTGCTTTGGACAATCGACCATTGAAGTACGAAGAATTTTTAACCGTTCAAAATCAGATGATTTATTTATCCGCTACTCCATCAGATAGAGAATTAAATTTGTGTAGAGGGAGCGTTGTGGAGCAAGTCATACGCCCGACGGGACTGTTGGACCCAGAAGTGGAAATCAGACATACAAAAGGACAAATTGATGATTTAATTGGTGAAATCAGGACAAGGGTAAAAAGGGGAGAACGAACCTTGGTTACCACATTAACAAAACGAATGTGTGAAGATTTAACAGAATATCTTACTGGATTACACCTAAAAGTCCGATATTTACATTCGGAAATCAAAGCACTGGAAAGGGTTAAAATTTTAAGAGATTTACGACTGGGTGAATTCGATGTATTGGTAGGAATTAACCTATTAAGGGAGGGATTGGATCTGCCGGAAGTTTCGTTGGTGGTAGTATTAGATGCAGATAAACAAGGATTTTTAAGATCAAAAAGTTCACTACTTCAAATCTCAGGAAGAGCTGCTCGGCATGTGGAAGGCAAAGTCATTTTGTATGGAGATGTTAAAACGGAAGCGATGGAACATCTTATAAAAGAAACCAATAGAAGAAGAGTGATTCAAAAACAATACAATGAGACTCATAGTATAAATCCTCGGACCATATATAAATCCATGGATGATGTTATGCAAACAACTGCTGTCGCTGATTCTTTAACGGGTGAGGAGTTGAATAAATCTTACACAAAGAAAGATTCAGATTATTTAGAAATGGATAGAGAGTTAGCATTAGAATTGATGAAACAGGAAATGTTGGATGCGGCTAAAGAATTGGAATTTGAAAGAGCTGCGATTCTGAGAGATCAAATATCAGAATTAGAATCAGAGATACAATCTTTAAAAACAGCCAATTCAATAAATATGTCGGGAGACATTATAAAAAAATGAAAGTATTGGTCATTGGAGGTGCAGGATATATCGGTTCCCATGTTGTTTTGGAATTATTGGACAATGATTTTGAGGTGATTGTCTTTGATGATTTGTCATTAGGATTTAAAAATAATGTGGATAAAAGAGCTGATTTTCTGAAGGGAAGTACTCTAAATACAATAGATTTAAAAGCCGCTTTTTCCACTGAACCCGATGTTGTGATTCATTTGGCAGCCTTTAAGGCAGCAGGCGAATCTATGGAAAATCCACAAAAATTTTCAGTGAACAATATTACGGGAACCTTAAATGTTTTAAATATAATGTTGGAGCAGAATGTTCGGAAATTTGTTTTTTCATCAACCGCTGCTATTTATGGATTTCCGAATTATTTACCTGTGGATGAAAAACACCCAACGAATCCTGTGAATTATTACGGTTACACAAAATTAGTTATAGAAGAAAACCTAAAATGGTATTCAGATTTGAAAGGTTTGAGCTTCGTATCATTACGATATTTTAATGCAGCAGGATATGATCCGCTTCGGAGAATAACGATTCCGGAACAAAATCCTCAAAATTTAATTCCAATTGTTATGGAAGTTGCAAAAAAGGAAAAAAATGTTTTAAACATATATGGAAATGATTACGATACAAAAGATGGAACCTGTATTAGAGATTATATTCACGTCACTGATTTGGCTTCAGCACACGTAAAAGCACTCGATTTATTAAAAAATGAACCTAAATATTTATGTTTAAATTTAGGAACTGGTAACGGTTATTCAGTTATGGATGTTGTAAACAAGTCCAAAGAGATAACTCGTCAATCTATTCCTCACAACGTGACTGGGAGAAGGAAAGGTGACCCTCCAATTTTAATCGCATCTCATGAACTGGCAAATAAATGTTTGGATTGGCATCCTGAATATTCGGATTTAGAAACCATTTTGAAAACTACTTGGGACATGTATTCAGTTTGTGATCATGAAATTGCTATTCAATCGGGTTAGGTGAACTATGGACATTAATCGATTGCAGAAACAATATGGTATTGTAGGAAACTCAGATTCCATTCAGCAGATATTGGAGCGAGTCATTCAAGTGGGGCCTGTGGATATATCGGTTCTCATCACAGGTGAATCGGGAACCGGAAAAGAATTGATTGCGAAAGCCATCCACGGTATAAGTCGCAGAAATCAACAAGAAATGATCACGGTGAACTGTGGAGCAATTCCTGAAGGTATTATTGAAAGCGAACTTTTTGGCCATAAAAAAGGATCTTTTACCGGGGCTAATTCGGATCGGAAAGGTTATTTTGAATCCGCTCATAAAGGAACCATCTTTCTTGATGAAATCGGTGAAATGCCTTTAGATACTCAGGTGAAAGTATTACGGGTTTTGGAAAGTGGTGAGATCATAAGAGTGGGAGATTCAAAATCTCGTTTCACCGATGTTAGAGTGGTTGCGGCGACCAATAAAAATTTAGAAGATTTAGTTCGAGATAACCGATTCCGAAATGATTTATTTTATCGTTTAAAAACCGTAACCATTGATGTAAAACCTCTGCGACAAAGGTTGGAAGATATTTCTATGCTTGTAGAACGATTTGCCTTGCAATTTACCAGAAGCAATGATATTTTGTATAGAGGTTTTATTCCTGAAGCCATTAAGAGGATGAAACAATATGATTGGCCCGGAAATATTAGAGAATTAAAACATTTTGTAGAAAGTATTTTGGTCTTAGAGAAGGGAGATCGAATTGATGCAGAAAAGGTAGAAATACATTTAGGAGAAACCATGAAAAGTAATCCTATAAATAAACGACTGCCTATTGCCGTCCAACACTCAACTGAATCAGCAGAACGGGAATTAATTCTCCGACAATTATTTCTATTAAGGCAAGATATGGATTCCATAAAACAAATGATGGCAGGAAGAGCTCCTTTAGATCCTGTTGGAAAAATTGACCATTTCCCAAGAGAGGAAAACTCAATATCTCTTCCCGGAAAAATTGAGGAACATGATCCTCACACTATAAAAGGTGTAGCCATTGGAGAAACAAATTTACAAACGATAGAAAAAGAATTAATTGTACGTACATTAAAATATCATCGAAATAATCGTCGTGATACAGCAAAAACTTTGGGTTTAAGCGAAAGAACTTTGTATCGAAAAATCAGCGAATATGGAATTGAACCAAAAATAAAAAGACATGTCAAAAAATAGATTGAATTTCATCAAACTGATAAATATGTTGTTCATTCAAATGTTAATTTTTGTTTTAATTTTGACTCATTTTGGTTGTGGATATTATTCATTAGCTGGATCAATTCCACCTCACATTCGAAGTATTTCCATTCCGTTATTAGATAATCAAACAGCGGAATTCGGAATTTCTGAAGAAATTACTGATAATTTATTGGAAAAATTTACGGATGAGAATATTTTGAGAGTGGTGGATGAAGAAAATTCAGACTCAATACTAAAGGGCTCCATTGTGCAAGCAGAAGATATTCCTTATACCTATTCAAAAGAAGAAGTGGTAGGAGAGTATAGATTTACTATTGCCATCGATATTGAATGGATTGACAAGCTGAATGACGAAGTGCTGATGGAAAAAAGGTTTAAAGGATGGGGAGCCTACGGTATTGGAGGTGATATTAGCACTGATGAAATTGATAATGACAGCGATGGATTAATTGATGAAGATGATACGGACGAAATAGGCGATGCTCGAACCTATGCGACTAAAATTGCAGTTGGAAAAATAGCCGATGATATTTTAAATAACATTTTAACAACATGGTGATATAAATACAATGAATTCAACACACATATCAATTGCAGAACTGGGCAAATATGTTGAACAAACAGTTACTCTTAACGGTTGGGTCTATAACAAACGAACCAGTGGAAAAATTTGGTTTCTTCTACTGCGTGATGGTACGGGAATGACTCAATGTGTAATCGTAAAATCTGAAGTGAATGGGGATATTTTCGATTTGAAAAATAAAATCACGCAAGAATCATCTGTAACTATCACAGGAAAGGTTAGGAAAGATGATAGATCTGTCGGGGGATATGAAATAGGAGTTGAACATGTTGAATTGCATCAAATTGCAGGAGATTATCCTATTTCTCCTAAAGATCATGGGACTGATTTTCTTATGAATCATCGTCATTTATGGATGAGGAGTCGGAAACAACATGCCATATTAAAAATACGCCACCATATAATAATGGCATGTCATCAGTTTTTCAATACCAATGGATTTACGTTAGTGGATTCACCAATTTTGACCAGCAATGCAGTGGAAGGCACTACCAATTTATTCGAAGTGGGATATTTTGATCGGTCAGCTTATTTATCTCAAAGTGGTCAACTTTATGGTGAAGCCGGTGCTATGGCATTTGGAAAAGTATATTGTTTTGGTCCCACTTTTAGAGCAGAAAAATCAAAAACCCGGAGACATTTAACTGAATTTTGGATGGTGGAACCGGAATTAGCGTATTGTGATTTGGATGAAAATATGACTTGGGCTGAAAAATTTGTTGAATATATTGTAGCCCATTGTTTGAAAAATTGTAAAACTGAATTAAATATTTTAGAACGTGATGTAAGCAAACTTGAAAAGGTTCAAACACCTTTTCCTCGAATTACGTATGATGAAGCAGTAACTATATTAAAAAAGAAAAACACTGACTTTAAATATGGTTCTGATTTTGGAGGGAATGATGAAACCATCATTTCAGAAGAATTTGACCGACCAATAATGGTTCATCGCTGGCCATCGGAAATTAAACCATTTTATATGAAACGTGACCAGCTCAATTCAAACCTTGCATTGGGTGTAGATATGTTAGCCCCAGAAGGATATGGTGAGATTATTGGAGGTGGACAACGGGAAGATGATTATGACACACTGGTCAGTAGAATTAAGGATCATGACCTACCATTAGACGTATTTGGCTGGTATTTAGATTTGAGAAAATATGGATCTGTTCCACATTCGGGTTTTGGATTAGGAATTGAAAGAGCAGTAACCTGGATAAGTGGAATCCCACATATTCGTCAAACCATTCCATTTCCCAGAACATTAACCAGACTTGAACCGTGAAACCATTTAGAGGAAGAATTTCCGTTTTTGGTGGACGAGTCGTATCTTCCGAAGATTATCAGGATGCATTAAAAATCGGAAAACGACTTGCGGAATCTAATTATCTTGTGTTTTGCGGGGGAGGCCCGGGAATTATGGAAGCAATTTCAAGGGGTGTGAAAGAAGGAAATGGCACTTGCATCGGAATATTAAAAGGAATCAATGAAGATGAAGCAAATTCATTCTTAACCTTGGGAATTCCAACCGGAATTGGCATTGGACGAAACGTCATTTTAGCTTACAATTGTGACGTAGCGATAGCAATTAGTGGAAAATTCGGTACTTTAAGTGAAATTGCATATGCATTGTCCTTGGATAAAGTTGTAATTGGATATAAAACATGGGATATCGAAAAAGTAGATTCTACCTCAACACCAAATGAAGTTATTGAAAAGGTAAATCGACAATTTCTGGAATGAATTCAAATATTAAATTTATTTCTTTTAAAGTAATCGGAAAGGTTCAAGGAGTATGTTTCCGTGCCTACACCAGAGAAAAAGCACTTTTATGTAACATTGATGGATGGGTGAAAAATCAACCAGATGGATCGATTAGTGGAGAGGCGAATGGAACAGACGAAAACATACATAAATTTATTCATTTCCTAAAAATAGGATCTCCGAATTCTTCAATACAAAATTTGGAAATTGTTTCGAATGAAAGTCCAAATCAATATGAAGGATTTCAAATACGGTTTTAGTTAACCAAATTGTGAATATGACTGGTATTCTCACATAAAATGTGTTTAGTGAACGTTCTTTGTTTCACCTTTGTCATACTACACACTAAATTGCTGTTTATTCAAATTATAAAAGAGAATCAAGAAAACAAATTCCTTTATCTTTTGACACAGTAATTTCGTAATGATGGAAACCTTAACTATTATAATAACAATGATACTATTATGAAAATTGCAATGTGCCAAATAAATCCAATACTAGGCGATTTTTCGAATAATCTACTTAAAATTAAATCATACTATAAAAAAGCGGAGGCACTGGGAGCTGAATTGATTGTATTTCCCGAAATGGCAGTGTGTGGTTATCCTCCATTGGATTTAATCTGGGAATCCGGGTTTGTTGCTTCTTGTGAAAAATCCATTGAATCAATCACATCCTCTACAAAAATACCCTTTATATGTGGATATATTCGTCAGGATGGGGGACGCATTTTTAATTCTGCCGTTATTTGTCAACATGGACGAATTGATTATATTTATGATAAAATATTATTACCAACCTATGATGTCTTTGACGAAAAAAGATATTTTACACCAGGAGATAAGGTAGGTATATTTCCCCTCAAAATTGGGAAAAATAATTACAAAATTGGTGTACAAATTTGTGAAGATTTATGGGACGAAGATTATAATTTAAACATAACCGAAACATTAGTAAAACATGATTCAGATTTCATAATCAATATTTCAGCATCCCCTTTTCATGACAAACAACTAGAAAATCGAGTGAATTTAATCCGAAAAAAAGTGAACGAGACACATACTCCGTTTTATTATTGTAACATGGTTGGAGCTCAAGATGAATTGATTTTTGATGGAAATTCGTTGGCATTTGATAAACATGGGCACGTAATTGGAAAAGGAAAATCGTTTACAGAACATGTAGTTTTTATTGACACAAATTCACCCAATAAGGTACCGTTTCAACAAAAATGCCGGGAAGAAGATATTTATTCCGCACTTTGTTTAGGGGTCAGAGATTATTTATGTAAAACCGGACATCAAAAAATCGTGTTGGGATTAAGTGGAGGAATTGACTCATCCTTGACGGCTACTATTGCTGTGGATGCTCTTGGGAACGAAAACGTATTTGGGGTTTCAATGCCATCAGAATTATCAAGTAACCATAGCAAAGTCGATGCAAAGAATTTAGCAAAAAATCTAGGGATTCAATTCACAACCATTCCAATAAATTCGATTGTATCTGAAACCAATCAAGCATTATCTCCCATATTTAGTCATAAACCAAAAAATGTAGCTGAAGAAAATATACAAGCCAGAATTCGGGGAATGATCTTAATGGGTATTGCAAATAAAAACGGTTGGCTGGTTTTAACCACCGGAAACAAAACCGAACTGGCTCTGGGATATTGTACCTTGTACGGAGATATGAATGGTGGACTTGCAGTTATTTCTGATTTATCCAAGAAGGATGTTTATTCTCTTTCACATTGGGTCAATGAAACGGCGGGTTTTGATCGCATTCCATCCCGTTGTATTTCTAAACCACCGTCAGCAGAATTGGCACCGAATCAAACCGATCCATTTGATTATGATGAGATTAGTCCTATGGTAGATTCTATCATTACGAATGGCATGGGTGCAAAAGAATTGCTCGAAAACGGCATTGAAAAATCGATTGTTAATGATATTACCAATCGAATTAGAATCAACGAATATAAAAGGAGACAGGCTGCTCCGGGATTAAGAGTGTCGTCAAAAGCCTTTGGCATTGGAAGACGATTTCCCATTGTCAACCGATTTAAGAGTTAAAATCAACCGATGATTATGAGAGGGTAACGTTGTGGAATAATTTTCCAAAACTACATGATTTTTCCCGGAATCTATAAGGGGAGTGGTATAAATATTGAAATAAAAACATGGTTAACTCATGATATTGTTGAATATACAATGAAGAATAATGTAAAGTCACCTTTTGGCATGGGAATTGTAAACTAATTGAGTGAAATATGTTGCAAATAGTTCATCATTCATCGTTATTCCAGACATTTATTGTTTAGTGATTAAAATTATTCTATACAAATTAATGTTATTTATTATTAGTATAAATTACAAAATATTAGTAATTAAAAATTATCTAACATTATTATTATCAATATCTACGGGTATTTATCAATCATTAGCTTTTAATAAAACTTAGGATTAATGCGAAATGGATTATATTTTTAATAAAAATTTACTAAAGACAACAAATGTTACTGCCGATAAATAAACTGACCAAAAGATTCCGGCGGGAAAACCGTCGCAATTAATAATGTCAGAAATAGAAACATAATTAATCGGAGGAAAAAATGAATATAAAAGGTCAACTTAAAAAACTTTTCGTTTGTTTAGCTATGAGCGGTCTGGTTTATTCCGCAAGTGTCGTAGTTAGTCCAACAACTTTACCAATTGGTGCAGCTGTGAATGTCGGAGGAAATAATGCTGTAGATCACCATTATGTACAGTCGTTGAGAATTACTTTTCAGAACAATGGAGCTGGAGCATGGGCAAATAACGAGGATGTAGTAGTAAATTTCCCAGCATCAATAGGCCTTGCTGATGTGGATATGGATGGTACATATAGTGACGAAATCTCAGTTATTGTTACAGCTGCTGCTGCCTTAAATGTATCTGTTCAAGCGGCTACAGCCAATAGTATTACAATTAATATCGCTAATGGCTCGGCTACAATACCTGCAAACGCCGATGAGATGATTTTAGTATTTCCGGTCACAACAGCCTCAGATGCTAGCGGATCAGCAAATTATTCCATACAGTATGGATCTGGCAATGAAGAAAACGGTGGCGAGGCATCCCCATCTGTTACTTTTGCTTCCAGCCTTTCACTGGCCGCTTTCCATGCAAATTATGCCTGGAACGCACAGGTATCAACCATAACTATTGGTGGTACTGTAGAGGCCGATGATAAATTTACGG
>CAZBZK010000052.1:0-10547 GCA_964496365.1 uncultured bacterium | reverse complement strand
TGCATTTTTCATTTTTTAACATATCATGAACACTGGGACGTCGATCCTTTTCTTCTTGATAATGTGGACATGCCATTCCAGGAAGGAAGCCTAAACAATTCATGGCATTGAGATTACTGGCCCAAGAATCAGTAATTCCTTGCTCAAACCAACAAATTGTACCAGCGCTGACTCCACATAATATTTTTCCTTTATTATACGCTTTTAACAAGAGTTTATCCAATTTCCATTCCCGCCAAACAGCTAACATGCTTTTGGTATTTCCACCACCTACGTAAATAACATCTGCTTTACTGATGATCCCATCCAGTCTGGGTGTGCGTTTAAAAAACGTGATGTGGTTTGGTTGGCAATTCAGTTTTGAAAAACAGGAATAAAAATTAACGATATATTCATGGTCTTCAGCACTTGCAGTGGGAATAAAAACAATATTAGGGATTTCTGTTTCGGATTGTTCCAAAATATATTTTTCAATCTTATTGTGTTTTGGATTTCGTCCGAATCCACCTCCTCCAATTGCGATAATTTGTCCTTTTTCAGTCAATGTATTGTTTCCGGAAAATAATCAATTTTTCTCGTCCTTTTCTAGGATCGATGGATAATTTAGGGAATTCTTCTTTTTCAATGGTCCATCCTTTACCAAAAATCGTTTTCACTTCATCGATTGTGGTTCCCCACGGTGGACCGCCCTCCTCCTGTGTTTTATCCAATGGAAACCATAATCCGATGAGTTTGCCATTGGGTTTTAAAATGGTTTTGACCAATCGTTCGTATTCTTGTCTGCGAGATGGATGAATGGCACAAAAGCAGGTTTGTTCAATGATATAGTCGTAAGTGTTCATGTGATCACGAGTTAATGAGAATATATCTGTCCTGAGAGCATCAACTTTGACTTTTGCATCCTTCGCTAAAGTTTTGACAAAATTAATCGCAGTTGGGGCAAAATCAACAGCAGTTACATCCAATCCTCCTTTTGCAAATTGGACTGCATCATAGCCTCGACCACAACCTAAAATGCATATTTTCCCATTGACCATTTCAGAAGCCATTGATTCGAATATCGGTGTAGGACCACCTAAATCCCATCCTGTATCATCTTCTAAATAGATATCTTCCCAAAATTTCGGGGTATCTTCAATAAACCGATTCAAAAAAGTCTCATTGTATATAAAAATTTAACAAATATCTTTGATGTGGAACTTAAAGGGATTTAATTTTTCGTTCAGTGGAAACTTGAATTAAGGGGCTTTTGTTGTTTTTTGTTATTTTTTTAATTTATTGATACGTAGTAAAATTTTTTCTTTCCTCTTAGTTTTCTTTCCCATGACATAAATAATTTGATTGTTTTCTCCATGAGTTCTATGCGGATGGATTCTGTGGGAGAATAGATGTAATGTATATAGGAAACGGTAGTAAGGATGAAGAAAGAAATTTATATTAATGAAAGTATGGGTGAAACCAGAATCGCTATTCTGGAAGAAGACCGATTGGTGGAAGTGTATATTGAAAAGCACGACCAACAGAGAATGGTAGGTAATATCTATAAGGGGATCGTTGAGAATGTTATTCCCGGTATGCAGGCTGCTTTTGTAGATATCGGTTTTTCCGTCAACGCTTTTCTTCCCTTTTCTGAAATTCATAATAGTTCATTTCTCCCCGACGTTATTTTGGAATCCGGAAATTCTGAATCCGTTAATACTCAAAATCATTTAAACGTGGAGTTAAAATCAAATCAGGAAATTTTTGTACAAGTAATTAAAGAACCGTTTGCAAGTAAAGGTCCTCGTGTAACAACGGAAATTTCATTGCCCGGAAGGTTTTTAGTATTTGTTCCTGGGGCTAATTATATTGGTATTTCAAAAAAAATATGGGATAAATTTGAACGAAGAAGACTTAAAAAATTATGCACCAAAATGAGGGAAAAAGGGTCTGGACTTATTGTACGTACTGTTGCCGAAGGCAAGTCGGATGAATTACTTCAAAATGATTATGAAATGCTCGTAACTCACTGGAAAAAACTGGAAGAAAGTTCATCCCGGTCCAAAGCACCTTCTTTGGTTTATGAAGATTTGGAGACTGCATCCAGTGTTATAAGAGATTTATTAACTACAGATGTGGATAAGATTATCATTGATTCCAAAAAAATCTTTCGTCGAATGCAGAACTATGTTGAAGAAGTTACTCCAAAATTAGGGAATCGAGTCCAAAGATATAAACTGAAAATTCCAATTTTTGAAAGTATGGGTATCGAAGATGAAATTGCTAAATTAATGCGACCAAAAGTGTGGCTTAAAAGTGGAGCTTATCTCATTATTGAAAAAACTGAAGCCATGGTGGTTGTGGACGTAAATAGTGGGAGATTTGTCGGAAAAAAACTTCATGAGGAAAACTCTTTTAAAATAAATATGGAAGCAGCTCGTGAAGTTGCCCGTCAACTTCGTCTCAGGGATTTAAGTGGATTAATTGTAATTGATTTTATTGATATGATGAGAGAAGATAACAGGCGGAAAATTTATCATGAAATGCGAAAGGAATTGAGAAAAGACAGAGCAAAAGTTGCGGTTTCTCCAATTTCAGAGTTTGGGATATTGGAAATGACCCGTCAACGAATTCGTCTTAGTTTGCTGGATTCTATGAGTGAGGTATGTCCAACCTGTTACGGTTCTGGGAGAATTATTTCGAAAGATACTCTCATTACAAGAATTGACCATTGGTTACGACGGTACAAGATAAAGAAAAATGACCTTCGATTGAAACTTCAACTTCACCCTGAAATTGCCAATTATATATTGAATGAGAAAAAAACAGTCTTGAGGGGATTGATGTGGAAACATTTTACTCATTTAAAAATTGAAGAAAATTCCGAGATTCCTAGAGATGATTTTCGTTTCTTCCATAAAAAAACAAATGTGGATGTTACAGATGAACTAGGTCTTGGAAAGGATAAATAACTCTTTTAAATTCATCGGCTTTTTTTGGAATAATTATGTATGCAATCTTAGATATAGCGGGGAAGCAGTTTAAAGTCTCTAAGGGAGACAAAATAACAACGGCTACTCTTGACACCAAACCGGGTGGAAAAATAATTTTCGACAAGGTACTTGCTACCGACGACGGGAAAAAAACCACTGTTGGAAAACCATTTATTAAAAATACTACTGTAACCGCTAAGGTATTAGACCATGGACGTACCAAAAAAATCTTGGTATATAAGAAAAAAAGGCGGAAAGGGTATGAAAAGAAAAATACCCATCGACAAGGATTTTCTGTTTTGGAAATAGGCAACATTACCACGAAAAAACCTGCACCTAAAAAAGAAACTGCGAAGGCAAAAACAAAATCAAATACAGCAAATTCATCTGAAAAAAAAGCCCCTGTGAAAACTAAAGCTAAAGTAAAGAAGGAAAAATAATGGCACATAAAAAAGGACAAGGTAGCTCCAGAAACGGAAGAGATTCTAATGCAAAACGATTGGGTGTTAAGGTTTCGGATGGACAATCCATTCATGCAGGAGGGATCATTTTGAAACAGAGGGGAACTAAATTTCACCCCGGTTCAAATGTAAAAAGAGCACATGACGACAGCTTATTTGCAACAGCTTCTGGAGTGGTAAAATTTAGAACCAAGGGACGAAATAAAAAATTTGTTAGCGTTATTTAGTTTTACAATCAATCATTTTCAAAAAAAGCCCATTCTGGGCTTTTTTTTATCATTAAGGAATTTACCATGAAAAAAAATATCATTTTAACTTCAATTTTGCTCATTTATCTTTCCGGTTGTGCAGCTATAAAATCAGATATAGACAAATCTGATAACTCCAGTCACTTAGAAAAATTAGGAATTGATCCTCTGGTAACCATAGGGAAACTTGATAATGGATTAACTTATTATATTCGGGAAAATAAAAAACCAGAAAACAGAGCAGTATTCAGACTAGCTTTAAATGCCGGATCCGTTTTAGAGGATGAGGACCAACAAGGTATCGCACACTTGGTG
Source organism: uncultured bacterium (assembly GCA_964496365.1). GTDB lineage: Bacteria > Fidelibacterota > Marinisomatia > Marinisomatales > AB-629-J13 > AB-629-J13. The sequence continues at coordinate 6,551 of CAZBZK010000052.1, read as the reverse complement.
GAACACATGGCATTTAATGGAACAGTTCATTATAAAAAACAGGAATTAGTGGACTACTTCGAATCCATAGGAGTTGCGTTTGGTCCGGATTTAAATGCTCATACATCCTTTGACGAAACGGTGTATAAAATTGAGGTTCCAACGGATGATGAGGACATTATTTTTCAAGCCCTTCAAATTTTGGAAGATTGGGCACATGGAATTTTATTTAATGAGGAGGACATCGATGGAGAACGCCCAGTTGTCGGGGAAGAATGGAGATTGGGACAAGGGGCTAACCAACGGATGTTTAATAAAATTTTGCCTGTCCTTTTTAATAATTCACGATACGCTTCAAGATTACCAATTGGACAAAAAGCAGTCATTGATACTGCCCATTACAGCACCATTAGACGATTTTACCATGATTGGTATCGCCCAGACTTAATGGCAGTTGTGGCTGTAGGAGACTTCGATAAATCTGAAATGGAATCTTTAATTCGTACTCATTTTAACCGATTAACGATGCCGGAACATCCTAAGAAAAGAACTCAATTTCCTGTTCCGGACCACGAAGAAACGTTGGTTGCAATTGCTACGGATGTTGAAGCACCCTACACTGCAGTTACCGTTGATTATAAATTTCCAAAAAAATTGGAAATTACACAACAAGATTATAGACTCAGGATAAAGAGAAACCTATTTTCAGGGATGTTAAGGAATAGGCTGGAAGAACTCACAAAATCTGCCGAACCCAAACTTATCTATGGTTCCGCTTTTTTTAACAATATGATTTTAACCATAGATGGATTTGAATTATTTGCAATTGTGAATGATGATGATATTCTTGATGGAGTTCGAACCTTAATTGTAGAAAGTCAACGAATTAAAAATTTTGGTTTTACCCAATCTGAATTGGACCGAGAAAAATCAAAAGCACTCAGACAAATCCAAAAAGCCTATAACGAAAAAGATAAAACAGAGTCTCGATCATACGTGCGAGAATACGTGTATCATTATCTTCGAGATGAACCCATTCCGGGTATTGAAGCAGAATTAAATATGCATACCGAATTCCTCCAATTTATTTCATTGAACGAAATCAACGAACTGACAAATAGTTGGATGCAGGATATAAATAGAGTAGTTGCTATTAGAGCACCCGAAAAAGAAAATGTTATCATTCCCACGGAATCTGAAATATTAAATCTATTCCATGAGGTGAAAACAATGGATATTCTTCCATACGTCGATGCAACTTCAGATGAACCTCTCATGGCATATATACCGGAATCCGGACAAATTACCCATGAAAAAAATCATCCATCCGTTGGAATCACAGAATGGACCTTGGATAACGGTGTTCGAGTTTTACTAAAACCTACGCTTTTCAAGAACGATGAGATATTAATGAAGGCTTTTAGTGTCGGTGGAACTTCAAAAGCGGACAACGAAAATTTCCTCTCTGCCTATCTCGCTACCGATATTATTTCTGAAAGCGGATTAGGTTCATTTTCCTCCATTCAATTGGAAAAGAAATTGAGCGGGAAAATTGTAAATGTTTCACCCTATATTTCAGAACTATATGAGGGAATTAGAGGCTCTGCATCTCCACAGGATATCGAAACCATGTTTCAACTTATTCACTTGAACATGACTCAATCCAGATTGGATTCAACCGCTTTTAATAGTTATGTAAATCGAACCATGGGTTGGCTTGAAAATTGGAAATCCAGACCGGAAGCCGTCTTTCAGGATACCTTAACGGTTACTCTCTCTCAGAACCATCTAAGGAAACGTCCGCTAACCGCTGAGCTTCTTTCTGAAGCAGACCTAACGTCTGCATTTCATTTCTTTAATGATCGTTTTGGTGATGCAGGGGATTTCACTTTTATTTTAGTGGGAAATTTTTCGATTGATTCTATCAAACCAATGGTTTTAAAATACTTGGGAAGTCTTCCAACTCAAAACCGAATTGAATCTTGGGTAGATCAGGAAATTAATCCACCAAAAGGAACGGTGAATAAATCAGTATTTCGTGGTATCGATCCAAAGAGTCTTACTCAAATCAATTATACCGGAAACTGTAAATGGAGTCGGCAGGAACGGTATGATTTTCAATCAATGATTGAAGTCCTTAGAATAAAATTACGGGAAGTGTTACGAGAAGATATGGGAGGTGTTTATGGAGTGAGAATCAGAGGAAATATGTCACGTTTCCCAAAAGAAACATACTCTATTTCTATTGGATTTGGATGCGACCCGGAACGGGTAGTTGAGTTAACTGAAGCGGTGAAAAATGAGATTACCCTATTTATGACTAACGGTACCACCGATAAATATTTGCAAAAAGTGAAAGAAACTCAAAGAAGAAGATATGAAACAGATTTAGAAAAAAATAAATATTGGTTAAATGTTATTGAATTGATAGATAAATATGATATGGATTTTGCAATTATCAATCAGTTTTATGAAAAGGTGGATGCCCTTTCTCTATCTGCCATTCATAAAACAGCTAACAAATATTTCTCAACGGAAAATGTAGTGCAAGTCACTTTGTATCCGGAAGAATAAATTTATCAAACTACCATTTCTAAAACTGATTTCACCAACTTCTCAATCCCATCTGCGGTTTCGCTGATACGTTGAGCTGACATATAAGCAGGTGTAGATACAATCTTATTTTTCTCATCAATAACGATGTCTTTCACAGGACATGACACATGGTTGGATCCCATCGTTTGAATATCTTCTGCGGTTTTTTCATCTGTACCTATAGTCAAATTAACTGAAATTTCATTACTTTGCATAATTTTTGCAAACATAGCAGGTGCAATGCAAATAACCCCAATGGGTTTCCCTACTTTATGGACATCAATTACAAGGCGTTTCACATCTGGATTTACAGAACAATTTGCCCCAGCCATGGCGTAATCACTTAGGTTTTTTGCTACCCCAAAACCACCAGGAAAAATTAACGCATCCACATCCGAAGCATGCACCTCTGCCATATCTCTAATCTTCCCTCTTGCAATTCTGGCGGATTCAACCAGCACATTTCTTGATTCTTCCATTTCGCCTTCAGTATAATGATTTACTACATGTAGCTGATCAATATTTGGTGCCATGAGAATGGCGTGAACCCCAGCTCTGTCCAAAGCCAGCAGGGTTATGACAGATTCATGTATTTCTGAACCATCATTGACTCCGCATCCTGAAAGGACTACTCCAACTCTTATCATGATTTTTTCTCCTGTTTTGTTTTTGAATAATTAGATTCAATATTTCGTTTCAGACCTGAATACTTTGTCCGTTTTACTGCTGATTTTCGGAACAATTTACGAAATCCTTCCTCATTTAATGCATTCCAATTATGGGTATTCCATCCTTTTATTTCTTGTCTGGGGCTAAAGGAGGACTCATGGGAATTTTTGCTAAATTTTTCATTCCATGGACACACGTCTTGACACACATCACAGCCATAAATCCACTGATTTAATTCCCCACGTTCCTTTTCATTAAATTCACCCCTTTTTTCAATAGTTAAATAGGAAATACATTTTCTTGAATCAATTTGATATTCGTTCAATGCTTGTGTAGGACATGCATCTATACAAGCCGTGCACGAACCGCATAAATCTTCCTCAAAGGGTGGATCCGGTTTCAACTCCATATCCAGAATGATTTCACCCAGAAATATCCAACTTCCATAATCTCTGGTTATGAGATTTGTGTGTTTACCCTGCCAACCAATTCCTGATTTTTGCGCCCACACTTTTTCCATGACCGGTGATGTATCTACACAAACAATCCCTTTTATATGAGGATATACATTTTTTATTTTTTTCAAAACCTGAAAAAGTTTAGTCTTTAACACGTCATGGTAATCATCACCCCAAGCATAATTACTAAATTTATAATCTGAGGCAATATCGTTTTGGGTAAACCCGGAGTAATAATTCAATCCAACAGAAATTATGGATTTTGCTTCAGGGAAATACTCAAAAATATTTCCCCTTTCTTTTTCCCTTTTTTCAATCCATTCCATGGAACCATGATTCCCTTTTTCTAACCATTTATTTAAATCGGATTTCGCATTCGGTGTGGGATGGGTCCGGGCAATACCCACTTTTTGAAATCCGGATTCAATCACCCATTTCTTAATTTGATTTGATACGTTTTCCACCAAAGAATTTATCCTAATTATGGTCAGAGTTAATCCACTTAAAATTCATACCATTACTTATAAATACGTTTTACTTCATTTCAACTTGTTTCAGTTTAATAGTCGCTATACTTTAATACTTTATTAATGGAGGGCACATTGCAACCATATTGACAGGAACAACATTCACCTTAATTAACTAAATTATCTACATGAAATCCAGTCATAAAATCATCATTGGTGATTCACGAAACATGAATATCATTCAGGATCGATCCGTTCAGCTTGTCATCACGTCCCCTCCATATTGGCAATTAAAAGATTATGGAAACGACCATCAGATTGGGTTTTATGATTCTTATGAAGAGTACATTAATAATTTAAATTTGGTCTGGAATGAATGTTACCGTGTTTTAGAAAATGGATGTCGATTATGTATCAATATTGGTGATCAATTTGCACGATCGGTGTATTATGGTCGCTATAAAATCATACCCATCCGAACAGAAATCATCAAGTTTTGTGAGACTATTGGATTCGATTATATGGGAGCTGTCATTTGGCAAAAAGTAACCACATCCAATACAACCGGTGGAGCAACCATCATGGGTTCTTATCCTTACCCCAGAAACGGAATTTTAAAACTGGATTATGAATTTATTTTGATTTTTAAAAAACAGGGTACACCCAAAAAAGTTGAAAAATCAATTAAGGAAAAATCCAAATTAACTAAAGAGGAATGGAACACCTACTTTTCGGGACATTGGAATATTCCGGGAGAAAAACAGGACAAACATCTTGCCATGTTTCCGTTGGAACTTCCCAACCGATTGATAAAAATGTTTTCATTTGTGGGAGACACAGTTCTTGATCCATTTTTAGGAAGCGGCACCACATCTTTGAGTGCGAAAAAGCTGAATCGAAATTCAGTAGGATTTGAAATAAACAATGAATTCCTTCCTATCATCAAAAACAAACTGGAGATTAAAAAAGAAAATAATTCTCAAATTGAAATAATTGAACAAAAATCTAAAACTAAGGACTACTCCAAAAAAATTGAACAGCTACCCTATGAGTTTGTTGATCCAGTAAAAATTGACAAAAAAATTGACCCCCGGAAAAAACAATTTGGTTCAAAGATTCATTCCACAGAAAATGGACAACTAAAATATTTTTCAGTAAAAGAAATTATTGCTCCAAACAATTTGTTGCTTAGTAATGGGTTAAAAATAAAACTCAGTGGTATCAAACCAATTAAAAGCAAAATTTCACAGGCATTAGATTTTTTAGAGGAAAAAACGTCTGGACAAAAAATATTTTTCAAAAACGATAAAGAAAACCCCGGCACATATTTTCTGTATTTAAAAAATAAAACGTTTATTAACGGACATCTTTTACGCACCGGACTTGTTGAATTGGAGAAATCTTATTCTTCGAAATTAAAGTACAAAAATTATCATAACAAAAACGCCTATACAGGTGGTGAACTCAACCGTCTAAATGGAAAATACGGAATTTCTGCGCCGGAAAATTCTGTTCCTGTTATGAGGTTAATCAGGGAGCACAAACCAAAAACAAGAACAGAATTGTATGAACTGATAAACCACCATCATCTTTCAAATTGCAAGTGTGGAATAATCAGCAAAGGAACCGTGGAAGATTTTGGGAAGAATTTATACAAAGCACAAAAAACAGAATGGAAAGAAGCCAAATATTCAATTAAGGAATGCATACAATGGGAGTATGATTTGTTTGTGAGTCAATCTTTGAAGGGGAATGATTTAGAAAAAAAAGCTATTCAATTTTTAAATAACCGGATTAAAAATTTTGAATTCTCCGAAGCAAACGGATATCTTGATGAGGAAATTAGACTGGATATCAAAATTATGAAAAATTCAAAAATTGTTGGTGGAATTCAAGTAAAACCTGACTCATATTTTCATGTGAGAGACAGCGTCAAAAAGCGAAATAAAGATTCTAATGAGAGTTTTGGGAAACCGGTTTATTATTTGTACTACGATAAAAACGAACATTTTAAAAATATGACCAATTTAATTGATAAGATAATTATAAATTAAATCCTGCAAAGTAAAGCACAATCAATATCAAATTTTAAAATTAAAATGAGGGGAAAAAGGGGAAACAAATACCCTTTTCTGTCATACCCATGAAAATGGGTATCCAGTTTTTATATTTCTGGATTCCTTGTCAAGCAAGGAATGACAAAGAAAGAGAAGGTCTTTTATACTTGATATAAATATATAAATGGATTGCAGGATAAACATATATCCGTTTTGTCATACCTGCCCCGAATCAAATGTGGGATAGACTCCGGCAGGTAACCAAATAGCTACACAAGTCCCTTTTCGATAACGTCCCAATGAAAAATCGGGACTACTCAAAGAGA
>CAZBZK010000051.1:0-10561 GCA_964496365.1 uncultured bacterium | reverse complement strand
GACGACCGTTATGGATGGGCCGACCACTCACGCCCCAAAAGAATCAGTTTTATTTGAAAAAAGATGTGGAATAAATCATCTTTTAAGACTTGGATAAATTAATTTTAACTCAAAATTTAACTAAACCAAACCAATTGTTTTAAAAGGATAAAGTTGAAGAATTACTACTTTACTTTAACAATACCATTTTTTTTGTCTTAATAAAATTTCCTGCTTCTATCCGGCATAGATAAACACCACCACCCACAAATTCACCCAATTGGTTTTGACCATCCCATTGAATTGTTTTGAATCCGGCTTTCTGATTCTCGTTTACAAGTATGGTAATTTCCCTGCCTAATATGTCAAAAATAGTCAATTTAACAAAAATATCTTCAGGTAGATCGTAGGAAATGGTAGTTTTTGGATTGAATGGATTAGGAAAATTTTGATGCAGATAAAATGAAATAGGAATTTTTTGTTCTTTAGATAAATAAAATTTTTCAGAAGATGAAATTGTTATAGTACCGGATTCTTCCAATATAAATTTTTCTCCGGATTCAGATATTAAAACCCAGTATTGATTTTCTCCTGCATTAATTTTTATATCATAAGAAATTGACAGGGATTTACCAGTACTCATTATTTCAATTTCACCAGAATCTTCAACGTGTTTCCTATCTCCTCTAAAACGAAAATCAGAAGCACCTAAAGGAGGTTTTGGAGGTAAACTATAGCGGATAAAATATTCTGATGAAAGGGGAATTCCGAAAAATAAGGTTGTATTTTGAAACGTTAGGGTGTTCAATCCATGAGAGGGAAATTCTTCAATCTCATCCAAACGATTCGAAAATGATGAGTCAGAGGAGAAAGAAATTTCCCCATCTTGAAAGCTCCGAATCCAATAACCTTCACCTGGATAAATGATATCAATTTCTTCATAAGAATTAATGAAACGGTACAAAGTGTTTGGAACAATGATACTGTCTGGATCAAAAATCGAATAAATGGAAATGGATTCAGAAATTCCGGATATTAAGTTCCAACCCTCGTTTAGATGAAGTGAAATATCATGGATTAACATCCCAGAGATTGTAGAACTTCCTTCTTCTGGAAACCGTAACCAATATCCCTCGCCAATTACTAAATTGGATTCAGGTAAATATCCATCATGAAATGAGAATAGAGTTCCTTCAATTGCATCGGGAAATACAAGTTCATAGGAATTATCCATTACGTTCAGAGGTAATCCAACTAAATTCCAATCATTATTATGAGAAATCAAAATTCCCGTGTTCAAGCTATGTTTGATTATAACCTGTGTAAATTCCGTGGAGAAACTGTATTGTTCTATTTCACTCATATCAACCGAAAAAAACAGTCCACCGAACGGGTCTGACAACATATAAGTTCCTTCAACAAGAACATTTGGATTCCATGACAAAGTAATTTCTTGAGTGCTTGTATCCGGTTGAAATTCGATAATCCATTCGGTAACGTTGCCCATATCGGTTTCCGGACGGATATCAACAAATAATCTATCATTGATAATAGTATTATAAATTGCTACATCCCAAGCGGGTGGTGGTGGCGGTGGTGGAGCGTATCTATCCACCCAAGGGTCATATTCATTTGTTGCTTCTGGAATCATCCCGATTACGAGATCAATTGGCCAAATGGGTGGATTTGTAGTTGCTGTGAGTGTTGTAAATCCCGGTATAATAAAAGGAGCGGTTGATTGAAGTCTATCTGGAGTCCCCATTAGCTGACCATCATTATTACCCGAGGTTGCATCAAAGGTTATATCACCTTCCAACTCATCAAATCTCCAATATGCAATCAATCCATCTGTTTCGGGATTTATGACATTATTCATGTAGGATTGAATTTCTTCTAAATTTAATGCATAATTATATATTCGTATTTCATCTAAAATTCCATTAAAGAATAGATCCTCGATTGGAGATTTTCCCAATGTCATTTTTGCAGATTCTATAGGGATAAGGGATTCCCCGCAAGTTTGTCCTGTGTACATATTCCCATCTAAAAAAGCGGATACGATTCCCGATGAAAAAGTTACCGCTAAATAATGCCAATCGGACGATCCAAATTCTCCAGATCCAAAACTCAACTCATTGTTTCCGCAAACATTTTGAATAAAAACATTTATATTCCCCGAAGGAGTCATGCCCAATTCAAAGTTCTTATTTCCGGAGCTATCGGCATGGGATACAAGAATTTGGTTTTCATTATTTGTTTCAGATGTGTCAGGGAAGACCCACATAGAAAATGTGAAATCACTTGAATTTTCACCAAACACACTTCCTATGGTATTGCCATTAATATCAACGTAATCTTCTTCACCATCAAATTGAATGGCACGACCGGGACCGTAAAATATAAAAGTACAGCTTCCATCTTCAAATATATTATCAGGATCATAATTATTTGCGTCCGGATTTGTACAACCTGTGCAGCTGGTATTATCTCCTTGACATTCTCCACAATAGTCAAATCCACTATTTTCAGCATAGAGATAATCAGATCCAATTCCTATATAACCTTCACATGCTTGGGGTCCCATATACCCTTCATAATTTTCATCGGAACAGATGGGAGTCCACATTCCACATTGACCGTTGCAATCCATATAAACATTTGAACCGCCACAAACACCGCAATCATCAATAGACTCAGTACATGTTTCGATAATTATATTTGCCACAGATGGTTCACTTATTAACCCAACACTACTGGAAATGGTTAGACTGACTTCATAAGATCCTGGCTCTGAATAATAATGAATTGGAGAAGGCTCATTTGAAATAGTACCATCTCCAAAATCCCAGATCCATTCTGTCAAATCTATAAAATTACCTTCAGAGGAAAGGTCATTGAAGAAAACTGAATAATTATAGGTATCGAATTCGTAGCGTGCTGTAGGTTGCTCAAAAATGGAAGTAGTAATTAACAATGCAGTTTCATTTTCTAATTCAGTGGCTGAGGGTGAGTAATTATTGTTGAATGTATATTCCAATCCATCAGTCCCAAAATGATTTTCAATTCCGATGGTTGAGTAGCCTCCATGAATAGGTGTACCACTAATGTAATTCCCAGAGGATGTATTATTGAAAACCTTGTATTGTATTTTAATATTTCCATCTCCAAAGGGGGGAGATTGAGAATTGTATAATATGATTTGAAAAGATTCAATTGAATTTTGATTATGGGTACGCAAATTTGACCATTCAATAATTACATATTGACTATCGGGACTTTCATAATAAATAACATCTCCTCCGTACGCTGTTTTTAAATCATCCCAAAAAGCAGCAATCATTGGCGAGGGTCCACCAGCACCGGGAATGGGATAATTTCGAAATGATTCCATATCTGTTTCTCCCATGGATATCCAACCATTTGAATTTATGGTCATGTCATCATAGTCCACTCCATAAAAACGAAACGTAAAAGGTAGTTCAACCCAAATTGAAGAACTGGAAAAATTTCCATTTCCGTTGTCAGATAGATTTAGATCAATACCGGATCCTCCGAATTCCGGGTCAATTTCGATCCAGTTGTAATCAAGAGCTATATTGTAACCCACATCGGATAAATCATAAATGTAATAACCATATTGATCGGGACCAGTAGGATCGGTTTTAGACACATCACCAATTTTTAGATTGAAAATTTGTTCATTATCAACACCTTCCGCATTGTAAAATTGAAGATTGAGAGGGACTGTGGAGCCATTTACTACGTGATTTCCTGCTGATAGTGTAAAACAGTTGGAGCAAATTTTCGATTCATTTGGTTGAATGTTACCCCAATCCCCAGTATCATCAATAATCTCAATTATTTCCCCATTGTAAGATAATTCAGCCGAAAGATTTTCAAGGGTTATAGAACCAGTATTCTTGACAGATATTTGAATATCAGCAGTTTGGTTTTTTTCGATAAACCCCACTGTTTCCACGGTTAAATTACCCCCCGACACAACCATAGGAACAATTCCTTCCCATTCCAATCCTGAATCGTCTGAAATATGGATTCGGATTTCTAAATCCTCCCCGTCTAAAGCAGCGGGAGAAAGAAATAAATCAAATCCATCACCAATGGAATATGAATCGGTTTCAATCGAACCATAATTTGATTCCTGATCAATCAAAGTTACTGAGGTTGAGGATGAAACTAATGTTGCGTGCACTCCTGAAACATCTATGGAACCAAAATTTCTTAATGGTATTTGAAAATAAATTGTATTTCCCGGATTTAATATGCCATTTCCATTTTCTCCATCATTAATACTCAACGGTTGAGTTGGATCAATATTAATTAATTTTCCAGAGGTTGAGATATCAAATGATCCACTATTGGGGATTACATTTTGATGAGTTGCCGTTACCTGTACAGTTCCACCGGTATCATAATCTAAATGAAAGGTAACATTTCCGCTTTCGTCTGTAAACTCATTCATAAATATTTCGTCGTTTCCCATCAACAACGTAACCAATGCATGATCTAAATTTGATCCATCTAAGGTTGAAACATGAACATCGAGAAAATTAGTGCCAAAGGAGATTTCATCATCAAATTGAACTGATATCTCTACCGGTGTGTCTGTCCACAAATGAGTAGATGGATCTCCCATTAGATTATTCCATTGGGTGAATGCATTTACCCAATTATATGGGTTTGTAGGATAGGCATTGAATAGAGTCAATTTACCATGAGCGAGACTGCCACCTGCTGTTTCAATTTGATGAGCAAATATTCCATCATAAATTCCCATATCAATAATATTATTGAATAACGTATGTGTGTTGAGTGTGGCGGTAGCGATTCCAGCAATTCCTCCTTTGGGGTTGGATAAAGACCCAGCTCTCAAAAATTTTTCTGATAAACTGGTATTATGTTGGGCAAAGGACCCTGTTCCACAGGTGATAATAGTTGCCAAAGGAAGTTTAAATCCGTTATTTGCATTATCAATATGACCACTACTAAATCCGCTCACACCATAAATTCCACGGTAATTAAAATACAAAACACCTTCATTTAATTGGTTTTGCATCCAATTAGACCATCCCCCTCCCGAAACTTTGAGTCTAACATCTTCCATTTCATAGTTGGTTAATAACTCAGCGATAAATTCGTTTGTAATGACCGTTGAATATCCTGATGCCGTAGTGGGGTCTCCAATTAAGGCAGCTTTTTCAAAATAAGGTAACATGGATGAAGCATAGGTTCCTTTTTCATAGTGAATAATTTTATTCACAACAGCTGATAATTCACTGGAGGATCTTACTGATATTCTGCCAGTAAGTATTTCAGGAAATAAATCATTCCCATCTAATTCACTATATGGTTGATCTCCTTCACATTGTCCCCCATAATCATTATGTCCCCAACATTCATAAAAAGTTGGTACATTATAGGACCCACCTACATCTCCTACAAATGCAACATATTCTGGAGGGGGGTTAAAATTAAAGTATGCATTTTGAATATAATTTTTTATGGCATTGGCTGAATTTCCAGTCTCACTCAGTGATGCTGTATAGACAACATATCCTCTCTGATGACGCCAATTCACTAATTGTTGGAATCCGGAATGGTTTTCGGAATTTCCTCCACAAATATACAAAATACTAGGATTTTGAAATTCAGCCTCACGATTATTATGCTCGACATTCAAAACAAGTGTAGAATACAATTTTTCAAACACTTTTGAAGGAGGTCTATCTCTTACCTTATGAGTGTCTCGGATTCCAGTTTCTGTGATCTCAATTTCTATGTTATCAATTACTTCCAACAAAGCCAAATGAGGCTTGTACCGATAAGGAATCAAACTGATATTCAATAAATGTAAATCTCTGAAAATCAGTCTGTCTGATACGGAAAGAATAGAGTCTGGATATTGGCCATTTCCATCGTAAAACGATGTATCTACATAGTTAATAGTCTCGTTTGATTCGGTTTTTTCCTTGTTTTGAAATGGAAATATTTTGATATCTGAAACCGTGTGAGAAGAAAGAATTTTATAATTAACCGAATATTCCTTGTCGGGATAGACTTGGATGAGAGTTGAAAATAAGGGAAGTTCCGGTTGCCCATAATTTGAAGTGGTTCCATATTTAAATGGAATCAGTTTTGTATATTCTCCATGAGATTCAAAAATTACATTTTCTTGTGTAAACTGAAAGGTGGTTTTATCCTCATTTTTTTCCATGAGATTGAATTGGGCATATACAGTATTAATTAACAATATGCCCACTATGAGTTGTTTGAAAAAATAATTCATGATTTTAAAATTAGCATGTACGAAAAAAAAGTAAAATTTAATTAGAACAATTTAAATTAGTTTCAGTGATGAATCAAATTCATGAATTATTTGCTTTTTTTCGCTGATTGGGTGTAATCATATAGATTGCGAATGGGATCCTTGAGCTTTTTCCTTCCAATGATGATGGAAATCAGGATAGGTCAACTATTTGGATGGTCCAAGTGACTCGAGAAATCATACGCATTTATAAAGGGAATATTTTTAACATTATCAAATATTATTGCAAAGTTTATCAACTTTAACCTCTATATTGATAAACCTATTATTTTTCTTAAATTAAAAATTATTGAAGATTCAATATTTACCACTATTTTAAGTATGTACTAAGGAGTTTAGATATGAAAACGTCATTAAAAAGGTTTGTTCAACATATAATCACATTTTTCACTTTGATATCGTTCACTGAGTTTACTGATGCTTACTCCAATGATTTAAACAGTCAAAAAGCACACAAACAACAAAAAGCGATGAATAAATTAAATAATCTGGATGTTAATAGTGATAATTCAAAAGTTGGGAGTAGTGAAAGAAATTTATCCAGATCCTCCACTAGAATGGAAACAAAACCTTCTCTTTCAAATCCGTCGTCTCGGATTAAAGCTGGTCAATTAACAGAGGAGGAGAAAAAAACATTGGAAACAAGCCGGAACACCTTAGTTAGTCAATATAAATCAAAAAATCAGGATGTAATTGCAAACGTAAAAAGTTTGAGAATCTTAAATAAACGAAATAAATCAACATTAAGAAAAGTATCAAAAAATGAATTAAGAAAAAATAGGAGTGACTCTAAAAAAATTAAAACAGACTCTAGGGAACTTAATAGATCAAAAAAACGACATGAAAAAAAATCTAAAATTGCCAAAAACTCTAAACTAAAAAAAAATCGCAGAAAATCTAAGAATTATAAGGGAAATAGTGTTCTTAACAAAAGTAATAAAACATCCAATTTATTAAATATAGATTTATCTTCAATTAGTGAACAAGATTTATCCAGGAAAAAAATTAATAAATTCACCGGAAGAACAAATTTGCTAATTGACAAAGCAAAAGCATTAAAAGAAAAAACGGAACCGGCTTTGGAAGCCTTTCTTAAATCAGAAGAAACAGTTGGAACAATAATTGAAGCCGAAGCTACTGTTAAAGCAGCAAATACATCTTTATCTATTGCAAAAAAAATTCCACGAGTTGGACAAGTATTTACAGCTCCACACACAATTATTCAACCTTTACCCAATAAAGTTGAAAATATAAAATCTAAAGCGTGTTCATTTGATAGTAAATTGGATAAGCCAGAAGCATTGACACAAAAGATACATGATGTTATGGATACATTAATTATTCATCTGGATGATATGGGAAACATGGTCAGTCAAACTTATGATTATATTGATTTATCTTATAGGTGTGCTGCAGAGACAGAAAAAAATAGAATTAGAAAGTCTGTATTAGCTGGTGCTATTTTATACCAAAATAAAGTTGGTAATGCTGCAAATGCAGTTGGAGTTGTAAATAGTGCATTAGATAATGCCCATGCAAAACTTGTAGAAATTGAAAATTCTCTTATGGAAAGTATGGAACCAATTACAGAGCCCTATAAGGAAGCTTTGACCAATCTTGCTCCACTCAATGACCTTGGAAATGCGCTAACGGAGGAAGTTACCTTACCTTGGATTGGACCTACTTCGGATCTTGGATGTCCGGATGGAAGTGACCTTTATGGAGGGATGTGTTATACATCTGAATGTAATGGATTTACTGCCAGTGATGGATGGATTGGAGAGAAACGTACTGCCGCATGTACTTGTAATGGATGTAAAACAACTTTGGACTGTCCTTTTGACCAACAAATAGTATTGGGAAATGTAGAGTGTAAAAAATGGGGGACAGAGAGTTGGCAAGAATGTCCACTTGGGGAACAAATAGTTTTGGGAAATGTAGAGTGTAAAAAATGGGGAACGGAGAGTTGGCAAGAATGTCCATTTGGGCAACAAATTGTGGCAGGAGGTGTGGAATGTAAAAAATGGAAAACAGTAAAAGAATGGGACTGGTGTCCTTTTGGTCATTGTTCCAATGGGAAAAAATGTAAAGATGTATGGGGTAATTGCGTAGGTAACAGAGGATCCAAAAATAAGAATGTATGTGATAAATATTATAGTAAGGGTGAATGTAAAAAGTCGTTAGTGACCAAAACTAAAGATGTGTGTGAAGATTATTATGATGCAGGTGAATGTAAAAAGTCGTTAGTGACCAAAACCAAAGATGTGTGTGAAGATTATTATGATGCAGGTGAATGCAAAGTAGATAGAATCCCTACGGAACATTGTTATGATTGGACTGATTGTGGACAATTTGGTTATGCTTATGCCTCTTGGGATGATGGAGGTCCCAGTTGTCCATCTGATTATAATAATTGGGGGTTTTTTTGTATGAAAGGAGAATTGGATGTTAGTATTGAATTCATTTTTGATGAAATGCAGAATGCGATGGATGAATTAGATGTTTTGGGTATTTTAGAGTTAGTCAATGATATTATTGATGAGGTTGTCACAATAGTGTTGAAACCATTTATGGGGCCATTAGATGAAGCATTGTCAGAACTATTTCCATCATGGGATCCTCTAATAGATACCGATCAATTAACCCAGGATCTGGAACATGAACTCAATCAAGTTTATTCAGAGCTTACATCTGCATCAGCCTTAATTTCAAATACATTAGAAGAAATTACAAGTATTGACCTTTCTGCGATTGAATCAATTGAATGTGTTGATATTAAAGAAAAATTAACCAAATACGGTCAAAATTTTGCTTCAGAAAAATCTGCTTTACTTCAAGAAACAGCTCAGAATAAAATACAGAATAAAGTGTTAGGTACAAAATTGGGACAAAAAGCTAATGCAGTAATGGAAAAAATCGAATTCTTTCAAACAGCAATTGATGATCCAATAAATACTGGGATAAGTTTTTTTATTGATGAAAATGAATTGGAATGTAACTAAATTCTGCCATGAGTATCGTTAATTATCTAAAAATATAGGAGTTAAATGTGAAAAAGTATATCATTCTATTATCAATAGTATCATTTGTTTTTGCCGGAGAAAAAACCACCAAAATTAAGGTAAAAGGAATGGCCTGCCAGTATAGTTGTCCTACCCAGGTGAAATCAGCATTAAACGATGTTAAAGGTATTAAAATGTGCAATGTGAATTATGAAACAAGCACTGCCACAGTTACTTATAATGAAGATGAAATTCAGGAAAAAGATATTGCCAAAATTTTAAATGATAAAACAGACTTTGAAATTTCGGTGGACAATCCTTCAAAGGAAGAACCCTCTGGGTTTAAGAAATTTTTCTCAAAATTTTTCAAAAGCTGAACAGTTTCTTCATAAATATAACTGTTATTCTGCCGGATTTTTATCCGGCAGTTTTATTTTTACATATCTTTAGTTAATTTGCACATCAAATGTAATAGTGAATCGATTTTCGGTGCTCAAGCATTTTCCAGGCAGAATTTCATAAACTCAACTCTGGATGAAACGCTCCACCATTTATTTTTTCTGGTTCTTTCCACAAGGGGAAAATTCTGATGAAGGTAAGAATTGGTTTTTGAAAAAATGAATATTTAAACTTAAACAAAACAACTGTTCTGAATTGGATTATCATCTGAAATTGATAGCCGGTTTTAAAATCCCGTAGTTTTCCTGTTTTTTCGTGGAGACAGTTTTTTAAGGTTTCAATTATCATATTAAATTCTCAAAAAAAAAAGCTTTTTTTAGAATGAAATTAAATTAAAGTTTGTTATCTAAATTTTTAAAATATTTTCATTGATATATTTAGTTGTTAATCAGTCCATCAATTAGTTTATACTTTGCTCTTTTTTAATCTGTAAAATCAGAATAGTTATTCTATGATATTTTGTTCTATTTCAACTTTCGGATTTAAAAAAAGTGATTACTAATTTTCCCATCACTCGGATGTTTACAGATGATAGCGGCCACACACGATTTTCCAAACAATTTCTACCTCTTGTGGAAAAAACCGGGTTGGGTTCGGTTGGATTGTTTTCTTCACTATTTGTCAACCCAAATGTATTCGATAATTCAGGTGATTTGAGACTTCAGTTTGCCGTAACTCCTCTTCCTGACAATTTTGCTGGAGAGACACCAAAATTGGCACACACTGCTCCCCGAAAACAGCTCGTTATCACATTGGGAGGATGTCTGGAATTCAAAAG
>CAZBZK010000050.1:0-10568 GCA_964496365.1 uncultured bacterium | reverse complement strand
AAGGGAGCACTTCCAATTGCATTAAGTACAAAAAAGAACGGAATTAAAGGATTAATCTTACCATCTGAAAATGCCAAAGAAGCAGCAGTGGTGCAAGGATTAAAAGTGATTGGGTTGGATCATTTATCAGATGTAGTGGACCTATTGAATGGGGACAGAAAATTTTCCCCTGAAAAAATCGAATTGTCTTCTGTTTTCCAGAAAGAGCTCAAATATTCAGTAAATTTTAAAGATGTAAAGGGTCAGGATCAGGTCAAACGAGCTTTGGAAGTATCCGCTGCAGGTGGTCATAATGTAATTATGGTGGGACCTCCGGGAAGCGGAAAAACGATGGTAGCGAAACGACTCCCCACTATTTTACCCGATTTAGTTATAGAGGAAGCTCTTGAAACCACAAAAATCCATTCGGTTGCCGGATATTTAAAAAAGGATCAAGGATTAATTGCTACTCGTCCATTTCGAAATCCACATCACACCATCAGCGATGCAGGATTGATTGGTGGTGGTACCATTCCAAAACCGGGAGAAGTGAGTTTGGCCCATAATGGAGTTCTTTTTTTGGATGAACTTCCTGAATTTAAAAAGAATGTGTTGGAAGTCATGCGGCAACCGCTTGAGGATGGAAACGTAACCATTTCGAGAGCAGCGGTTTCGTTGTGCTATCCAGCACGATTTATGCTGGTTGCTGCCATGAATCCATGTCCGTGTGGATTCTCAACGGATCCAAATAATGAATGCTCCTGTACATCTCAATTAATTCAAAAATATATGAGTAAAATTTCAGGTCCTTTATTGGATCGAATTGATATTCATATTGATGTACCTGCTGTTCCTTTTTCAGAGTTAGAACAGAAACAACCCGGTGAACCTTCTCAGAAAATAAAAGAAAGAGTTCAAGGTGCCCGGGAGATTCAATTACATCGTTTTGCTTCGGCTGAAAGGATGTTTGCCAACGCTCAAATGGAGTCAAATGATTTGAAAACCTATTGCCAATTGGATCAATCATCATCAGAATTGTTGAAAAAAGCTATGGAAAAACTGGGATTATCCGCCAGAGCTTATGATCGAATTTTAAAAGTATCACGAACTATTGCTGATCTAGAAGGAACAGATAATATTGAATCCCATCATGTGAGTGAAGCGATCCAATATCGAAGTTTGGATAGGCAACTGTGGTTGGGATGAGATTGATTTAAATCGTGAAAAATGATTATGAAGAAAAAACAAACAATGTTCTATATAAAGAGAAATTTTGAGGATTTTGGAATCCATAAATTCTTATGGTAATTTGGGTCTTGTAAATACATCAATTAGGGAAATGGTTGTTTTCCGAATCGCCGAAGAAATGACCCAAAAAGAATTATCGGAAAAAATCGGGATCAATCAAAGTTCAATCTCCCATTTTAAAAAGGCAATGAAAATGCCGTCCATATTATTTTTAACCCAAATTACAAATACTCTTGGGTTGGATTGGGAATTTCATATTCATCCAAAATCAGTATAAATTTAAACCACCCTTTTATAATGCTGATTAGATTGTTAATCCATAGAATGTTTATTTTTCCCAAGAAATTCCTTTATGGAATAATGAACAAACACCGTTAATTTTTCTTTATGTTAACCATTGATAATCATTATGTTTAAAGTCCCATGGAAATTCTTAATCTAATAGAACAAAATATTTTTCTACAGGCGGGACTTATACTTTTCGGAAGTTATTTCTCTTTTCTCATTGCTAAAATTGTCATTCTAAGACCCTTAAACTCCTGGTTTCGAAAAACAAAGACAAATTTAGATGATATCTTTTTGGACAGTGGATTTTTTGGACGTCTTATTTATCTGGTTCCCATCCTGATTCTATATAACATGGCAGGATTATTTCCTGACTATTCGGGTATCATTCATAAAATATTAAATTCAATTTTTGTTATTGTTATTCTCAATTGCATTAATATTTTATTATCAGCATTCGGAGATGTGTATGGTAAAAGTCGTTTTTCAAAACGAATTCATATCAAAGGATATCTTCAAGTTGTAAAATTGATTTTAGGGTTGGTGGGAGTGTTAGGAATTGTCACGGTTTGGACCGGTCAATCTCCTGTGTATTTGCTGAGTGGAATTGGGGCGTTAACAGCGGTATTGATGTTGGTATTTAAAGATACAATCTTATCTTTTGTTGCCACCGTTCAAATAAATTCTAACGATTTATTTAAAATTGGTGATTGGGTTGAAGCACCCCAATTTGGTGCAGATGGAGATGTAGTTGACATTGCTTTACATACAGTTAAAATTCAAAATTGGGACAAAACCATCACCGTCATTCCCACTCATAAATTAATTGATTCGTCATTTAAAAATTGGCGAGGAATGACTGATAGTGGTGGACGAAGAATAAAACGGTCCATTTACATTGATGTTTCTACGATTCGATTTTGTGATGAAGAACTAT
The DNA here is from genome assembly GCA_964496365.1 of uncultured bacterium. GTDB lineage: Bacteria > Fidelibacterota > Marinisomatia > Marinisomatales > AB-629-J13 > AB-629-J13. The sequence continues at coordinate 8,119 of CAZBZK010000050.1, read as the reverse complement.
TAAGAAGATTTCAATCCATAAAATTGCTTCAAAATTATATCCATTCTAAAATAACGGATGTGGATAATTCAAATCGTGATTTAAACCTTAATCTTGAGCAGTTGATCAATGGAAGAAGGCTCACAAATATTGGAACGTTTCGAGCGTATATCAACGCCTACCTTCGGGAACATAAAGACATTCATAATGACATGACATTTTTAATCAGACAATTGCCACCAGGAGAATTAGGGATTCCAATCGAAATTTATGTATTTACAAATGACACAGATTGGATTAAATATGAAGCGATCCAAGCGGATATTTTTGACCACTTAATGGCAGTTGTAAATGAATTTGATTTAAAAGTATTTCAAAATCCATCAGGCAGTGATATGAAACAATTTTCTCGATGATGAGGAGAAAATATTAATTTGAAAAATTGGATAATTTCGGGGGTTATTTTCGCAGGAATTGCAATTATTTTGGGTGCTTTCGGAGCTCATGGTTTAAAAAATAAATTAACTGTTGACTATTTAGCGATTTACGAGACAGGGATCAAATACCATTTTTACCATGCACTTGGAATCATCATGGTAGGACTTGCTTCATTTCATTTTCCCACGGCACCACTTCATATTTCCTGTTTATTTTTTGGACTCGGGATTTTACTTTTTTCCGGAAGTCTGTATGTGTTATCTATAACGGGAATAAAATGGTTAGGTGCTATTACCCCAATCGGTGGCCTATCATTTATATTAGGCTGGTTTTATACTGCATTTTTTATTTGGAAAGACTCAATTAAATGAATTTGAAAATCAAACCCTTTTCTCTTGAAGTCAAGTCATTGTATGGCAATCACGGAACATTTCATGATGGGGATGCCGGGTTAGATTTATTCATCATCCATAAACAAATCATTGAGCCGGGGGAGACCGCAAAACTGCATCTTCAAATTGCTTGTGAAAATGAGGGTGGTAATCCTTATTTACTCATGCCTCGTTCAAGTATTTCAAAAACCCCACTCCGATTAGCCAATTCCATAGGATTAATCGATCCGGGTTATAGAGGTGAAATAATTGGGGTTGTGGATAACGTTAAAACGGAAGCATATCAAGTGAACCCGGGTCAGAGATTATTTCAAATAGTAGCTATGAACGGTTCCCCGATTCATTTTTCTTTAGTGGATGAATTATCGGAAACCTCAAGAGGCACAGGAGGATTTGGAAGTACGGGAGAATAATGTTTGGTTATAAATGGTAGAAGAAGGGTCATAGAAAAACCGAATTTATTTAACTTCATAATTGGTCCAATCAGGACACCTCAAGCCTGTTAAAATCAAGAATATCTCCTAATTAGCACACTCAATACTAAAGTGCTAAAAATACTTTCGTTTTCAATATATTTTGCAATAACTTCTGTGCTGCAATGTGCAGAATTATTAATTATTAACTAATCAAGGAGATAAAAAAATGGCTTTAAGTATCAAACCTCTATCCGACCGTGTGGTGGTAGAGGCAGCCCCAGCGGAAGAAGTTTCTTCCGGTGGAATCATCTTACCTGACACGGCTCAGGAAAAACCCCAGCAGGGGACAGTAGTTGCCGTTGGTCCCGGAAAATCATCAGACGCTGGGACACTCGTAAATATGACCGTAAAGACCAATGACAAAGTGTTATTTGGAAAATATTCCGGTTCAGATATTACGATTGATGGCAATGATTACATGATCATGCGTGAATCAGACATTCTCGCAATAATTTAACCAAGGAGAAAATAAAAATGTCGAAAGAAATTTCTTACGATTCCAGTGCCAGAAATGGTTTAAAAGTAGGGGTGGACACATTAGCAAATGCTGTGAAAGTTACCTTAGGACCCAAAGGCAGGAATGTAGTCATTGAGAAGAAATTTGGTGCACCGACCATCACAAAAGATGGGGTAACGGTTGCCAAAGAAATTGAAATTGAGAATAAATTGGAAAATATTGGTGCTCAAATGGTGAAAGAAGTCGCTTCCAAAACCTCCGATATTGCTGGAGATGGAACAACAACAGCCACCGTGCTTGCTCAATCCATACTAACAGAAGGTCTCAAAAATGTAACAGCGGGTGCAAATCCAATGTCCATAAAACGAGGTATTGATTTTGCAACAGAGTCTGTGGTTGACCATTTACGGGGACAGAGCAAAGATCTTCCTGATTCAACCCAAATTGCTCAGGTTGCAAGTATCTCCGCAAATGGTGATTCTGAAATCGGTGATAAAATTGCAGAAGCAATGGAAAAAGTTGGAAAAGATGGTGTCATTACCGTTGAAGAAAGTAAAACTGCAGAAACCTACCTCGAGACCGTTGAGGGAATGCAGTTTGACCGTGGATATTTATCCCCATACTTTGTAACCAATTCTGAATCCATGGATGCTGAAATGGACGATCCATATATTTTGATTCATGATAAGAAAATCAGTAATATGAAAGACTTACTTCCCTTGTTGGAAAAAGTGGTTCAAACTGGTAAACCGGTTGTGATTCTTGCCGAAGACGTAGAAGGAGAAGCATTGGCGACGTTGGTTGTCAATAAACTCCGTGGAACGTTTAAAGTGTTAGCAGTAAAAGCACCGGGATTTGGTGACCGTAGAAAAGCAATGTTGGAAGATATTGCTGTATTGACAGGTGGTACCGTTATTTCTGAAGATGCTGGTTACAAACTTGAAAATGCAACATTGGATTATCTTGGATCCTGCAAACGGGTGGTTTCAGATAAAGATAACACAACCATAGTTGATGGAAACGGTGAAAAGGATGCAATTAAAGCCCGCATCAATGAAATCAATGTCCAAATTGAAAAAACCACATCCGACTATGACAAGGAAAAACTTCAAGAACGGTTGGCAAAACTCTCCGGTGGAGTAGCCGTATTGAACGTTGGTGCTCCTACAGAAGTGGAAATGAAAGAAAAGAAAGCTCGTGTGGAAGATGCATTACATGCTACCAGAGCCGCTGTGGAAGAAGGAATTGTTCCCGGGGGCGGAGTTGCCTTTTTAAGAGCAGTTGCATCATTGGATAATCTTAAAGTTAGCGACAATCAACAAGTCGGTGTGAATATCGTAAGACGTGCTTTGGAAGAACCCATCCGTCAAATTGTTGACAATGCTGGTTTGGAATCATCCATTGTTGTGCAGGCAGTTCGAGAAGGAAAAGACGATTACGGATTCGATGCCCGAACCGAAACATACGTAAATATGTTCAAATCCGGAATTATTGATCCTACTAAAGTTTCACGAGTCGCCATTGAAAATGCAGCATCCATTTCAGGTTTACTCTTGACAACTGAAGCGGCTATTACTGAAATTCCTGAAAAAGAACCTCCAATGCCAATGCCTCCCGGTGGAGACATGGGCGGAATGGGCGGAATGGGCGGAATGATGTAATACTCCTTTCAAAAGGCTCATTACTTTATGAATAACCCCCATTTATTTGGGGGTTATTTTCATTATACAATTAACATAAAAAAAGTGTAAGTTCTCGACCGAGAAAACCAATTAGTTTACACATTAAGGGGGAATTATTTAATACATGTCCAAGTGGAATAAAGAAAAGTTTTTACGTGACCTTGAAGAAAATTGTAGCCGAGAGGTTGTCAAAGTAACCAAAGAAATCATCAAGTTTTCAGAAAAATATTCTGAAAGTTTGGCTTGGGGAAGAGGAGCAGAACATGGGACAATGACATTTCGATGTTTTTCAGATTTAGGATTACTACCACTTTTTCTTATTAATTCAGAGGGACACATCAATTTGAGAATCAATTATTTAAGAAATAAAGACATTCCAAAGATGGTGTTACGAGATATGATTGTCAAATTTGAATCTAATTTTCTTCGAGAATATGATGTGGAAATGTATCCTACCGATTCGTTTGAACCCATTGAAGATTTATTTCATACAAAAACTCAAATTATCAAATTTTTAAAAACCATTGAAGGTTGTGCCTATCGCCTGAAACAATAGGTTTTGATTTAAAAACCTTGACCATTTGAAGTGTTTTGGTTAACAGAGACCAATTATTTAGACATGTTTTATAAGGAAACTGTTATGAAACTGGACATAAATATTTCATACATTCAAAAATGAAAAACTGGTTATGTGTTCTCTTCATTTTCTTCACAATTAACTCCTGCAATAAACCGGAATTACATGTTATAGTTCACGGTGAATTAAAAAAAATCATGCACGGAGGAGCTCGAAAGGGGATTGTGAAACTTTCTGATGTCTTGGAAAATGACCATGTATATGGTTTAGGTGCTATGGAAAATCTGGATGGAGAAATTATCATTATGGATAATGAGATTCTAATTTCCCGTGCTGAACCGGGACAACCCCCGAAAATCCAAACAGAAATAACAGACACGGATGAAGCACTTTTGTTGGTTTCCTCTCAGGTAAAATCTTGGCAAAAAGTACATTTGGATGATCCGGTTCATTCTAAAACTATGGATGACACCGTAAAAAAATATGCTGATAAAATGGGAATTGACACTGAAAAACCGTTCCCATTTATAATTGAGGGAGAATTTGAAACCGTTGACTGGCATATTATTTCGTCACCTGAACCAGGCGGAAGCCATGACGACCACTTAAAACAATCATGGAAAAGGTCAGATCACGGGACCAAAGGCACAATATTGGGTTTTTATTCCGAACATCATAAAGCAATTTTTACTCATCATACTACATTTACACATCTACATATTCTCTATAAAAATAAACATTTATCCGGCCATGTGGATGATGTGAAAATAGCATCACATTGGACACTATCAGTTCCTAAATAAAATTGGTTTTTTAAAAAAAACTGTAATCAAATTAAATATTCGTACAAATTATTTTAAAAATTGCATCTATGTAGGAAACAAGAATATTTATAGGTCATTAAGAAAAATGATTCTTAAATTTCATAAATTAAATCAAAATAAACAAAAGGATTATTAATATGAAACCATTCACATCGATGATTAGTGCGATAATACTGTTCGTATTTGTAGGTACCACTAATGCACAAACAAAGAATTCCAATTCGTCAAAAAGCAACACATTTTCAATAAACAAGTCAGGATCTGATTTGAAAGACATACTCAGTTGTCTAAGTAATGTCCGCCTTTCAAGTTCAGATAAAGAACTGGTAAAGAAAGCCGAAGGAGGAGATAACCTATCACAAAATGATGAAAATAAATTGGCGGACCTTGCAGAGAAACATTGTAGTAAGCATGAGAAATATTCATCCAAAGACATACTAAGTATTGAGAAAAAACAGAAAAAAAATAAATCTAAATCTGTGAAAAAACTGGATAGGAAAACATCTTCCAAATCACGGAAAAAATCACGGATTGTTTCCAGGGACGACCATCAATATGAAAAAGGAAATAACGTTAATGAAAGCGTATTATCTCAGAGGATTTTTGATATGGGAGAAGGTGTGTCATCAGGCAGTTTAATCGGTGCATGGGAAGTGAAGGATGCCTGCATATTTGACTCAGGCTTTGAAGGAGGAGGACTATGTGCAACCCTAGAAGATATCCAAGAATATATTTCAAATATACATTTATTAGTAAGAGATAATGGTACGGGATTTTTTGATGCTGATGGAGAGAGAGAAGAAATTTCATGGACCGAAACCAGTACAAATGGATTACAAGTTGACATTGGTGATGATGATTTTGGACAATTTCAATTATCATCCGATGGAATTTTGACCATATCTGATGATTTTGGTGCAGAATGCTTGAATGAAAACGATGAGTTAATTGAAGGTATAACCACTGAATCAGAATGTACTGCTTCAAATGGCTATTGGGAAAAAGCTGCATCGATGGTGTACCTATTTGTTCGATTGCCAGATGGAGAATTTGATGAAGAAACAGGATCTCGTATTCTTTCAAGCGAAAAAAGAAGTTGGTGGAAAAGAGCCAAAAGGAGAGCAAGAAAAGCCGCAAGGAAAGCAGCAGAATCAGCTAAGCGGGCAGCAGAAGCTCAGGCAAGGAAGGTTGCAGAAGCCGCAGCCAAAGCAGCTCAAGAATTAGCTGAGGCTTTGGAGAAAGAAGCATTAAATTTAGCTAAGAGTATTGCAAAATCCGCTACAAGCACCTATAATGCACAAATTAATTTGGCTGGTGATCTTGCAAATCAGTTAACGAACTCTCCAGCATATGCCAGCATGGCAAATATCTTAGCAAGTAATGGCACGCCCACTATCGAACAGTTTAGCAGTATTTTAGATGAATGTGACTTATTAGGACAAATGATGGAAGATCTGAACAAAAAAGGTATGAAATCATTTTTTGTCGGTGTTGCCGGATCAAACAGCGTTGGATATGGTGATGCAGGGTCTGTGAATTTTGCAGTATCCATTGGAGATATGTTAAAGGTTTGGGATGATATTAAACAATTCAGGGAACCATCACTCGTACCAAATATGGCAATTCAATTTACAAAAAGCCAAATTGTTGGAACCCAATATGGAACGGATGCCGATATTGTGTTTGGTTGGAATACAGATGAACCTCAAAATACGTACGGGGATTTTTGGGACTTCTCATTCGGAGTTGAAGCTCTTGGAGGTTCGATTTCATCATCTTCCGCCATTGCCGCCCCCATTATTAAATGGAATAAGGTTTCCGGAGGTAGATATCTTGGTCAAGGATTTTCTGTGGGAAAAGGAGCTCCATTAAGTGCTGATCTTACTTTTGGACTAGGGAATTGTTGTATTCTTCATATCAATAATAATATGAAACACAAATGTAATTAATAGACTCTATTAAAATCGGGGACAGGGTATTGGATGAGGACGGAACAATCGGGAATTATAATATTAACTACCCAAAATTAATAAATGAAATGGGATTATTATTTCTCATGGTTTTGTCTAATAGCTGATGTATTCAAATAATATTTTTGCATTCAAGGATTGAAAATTAATTCAATCTACAGTAAGTTGATCCACGCTATCATTCAAAATTTAAGGAATTGAAGTCATGAAGAAACTCATATTTTACCTTTTTATTACATCCAATCTCGTAGCAACCCAATATTGGGTAGCGGTAGAAATTTTTACAGAAACATGGTGACCATACTGCCCCGACGCCCGTGCTGGCGTTCAAGAATTATATAATAACCACCCCAATGTTATCCCTCTAATTTGGCAGGGAAATAGTGAATTTGAAAGCCCGAGCTATGGAATGAGAGCAGGTCAATATGGTGTATCCGGCATTCCTCATGTCCAGTTCGGTGGGACCATTTCAAGTATCGGTGGAGGCGGAAATATGTATCCTTCCTATTTGCAAAAATATAACCAGCTTATCAATTACAATAGTCCTCTTGAAATTGAGTTAATGTCAACAACGATCGGGGGGGAACTGGTAACGCAGGCTAATATTGAAGTCACCGGAAATATCTCTACCATAAATAACAAAGTACTTTTCATATTAGTTCGATATCAAGATGATGATTATTTTTCATCTGTGGTTGGATTTGATGATATGACATTTAACCTCAATAACACCGGAGAGACGGGGCAATTTGAAAATTCTGTAGCCATAGATCCATCGTGGGATATCGAAACCCTAAAGTCTGTGGTTTTAGTCCAATCGTGGAACAATGATCAAATTATTCAAGGTTCCATGATGGAAATTTCCTTGGATAATATGTTTTCCTTGAATTGTGGATTTGAAGATATATTGAGTGATAATGATGGTGATGGAGTGGTAAATCCAGGAGAAACTATTCATGTACCCTTGTCAATTGTAAATGAAAGTTTAGAGATTTCTGCTGAAAACGTGATGGGTATGTTATCTACTGAAAACCCCTTTGTTACCATTTCTCCAACAACTATTCAAGTAAACGATGCAATTGAAAATGGTGATGGTGAATGGTTTGAAATTGCTATGACATTTGATGCGGGCATAACTCTTGGAACCGTTCCTTTTACCTTTTCTGTATCCGCTGAATATGTTGATATTTATGGTAATCCCGGCGAATTTAATCGAGATTACACATTGGAAATAGATGTAAGTCTTTTTCAAAAGAATTGGCCGCTTTTAACCCTCAACCAAATCGAGTCATCACCTGCGGTAGTGGATATAGACAATGATGGA
>CAZBZK010000049.1:0-10837 GCA_964496365.1 uncultured bacterium | reverse complement strand
AACAAGCCTTCGGTCTTACTCAATGTAACAGAGTTGTCATTCTGAGTAATGAAGTAAAACGAAATGTAATCGAAGGATGAACTATAGTCCCTCTTCGATAACATTCCTCCTGCGTCGGAACTACTCAGAGAGACATTTTGGGACGTATTTTGAACCATTAAGTAACATAAATTTTTGTCTATTTTGTCCTCTTTCGATAACGCTGTGCTACTTTGAGTAACAAGGTTTGGATTGACATGGTATGTTAACTCAACCATCATTCGCCTGTCACCAATCCATACGATTTCAATTTTAAAACAATAGTACCATCCACTGTACTTTGATCGGGATAATATGGAGGAGGATGATTAATTAAATTATAATCATAATTATAATTTTTATCGTAACCAATACCACCATAGGTAGTATAGCAATCACCACCAGGAAGTGGATTACTGCAAGGACTATTCCTTTTCATATATCCTCTTTCTTGCTGAACAATGGAACCCCAAACATTGACATAACCTCTGTAGTCTTGATCATTGGTGTAGTTTCCTCCATCTGTTTCCGGTTCAACCGGATTTCGATGTCCTCCTCTTCCATCACCTAAGGAAAACCAAGGTTGATTTGAATTTGGGACTGCACAAGATGGACAAAATGTTGAATTAATCGAATTTTGCCAATAATGAGAAATAAATGCACCATGGAGAGCCATCAAAGCACCATTGATAATTATATCTGAACCTTGGTTACTGTTTCTTGCTCCATTTGCCCGTGTATTTGCAATAATTATATTTCCACCGGCAACCAATCCTAATACATTTTCTGTACCCCCATCATCGGGATGAATGACTTCACCATCTGAATAAGAATCATGATAAACTATATCGTCAATAATCCAGATATTACCCCAAATCTGATCCACAATATCCGGATTGTCATGCCGTCTATATTCTACGGAATCATCGGTTACTACCGTATATTGTCCTTTCACAACCCCATGAACCAAAACAGGACCTCCTTTTACATAAATGACTTCTGGACCCGTATAGGGATAATACGATCTATCTGAATACAAAAATGACTTCCCTGTATCCTCGTCTTTACAATCTTCGGCATCGTAACGATCATCACATAGCCAATATCGATAATCAAAATGATGAAAACCGTCAGCGCTACACATGTGCAGACCATCATCTTCATGATTATGAAAAAACTCATAAGCATTAAAGGGAATGGATTCATTTAACGCCCCTTCATCTCCTTCCCATGTTAAAAATACCGATTCGTTATCCGAAAAGCCTGTACCTGTTTCTGAAAAATAGGTTACAGAACCCGGTTCCAATGCAATAATCCACCTATTAAAAAAATTAAATGGATCGTTAGCGGCAATAAAAGATGCAAGTTTATCATTATCTCTAGATTCCAAAAATAATAAATCTCCAGCACTGATTTGTGCCATATAGGTAGCAATATTTGCTCCATCACTATCGGTATTGTCAACAATTACAAAATCTGTCTCATCATATTCCGTGGTGGTATTCCATGCTTCAGCCCATGTATCTGCATCCATCAATTGAATAGAAAAATCTTCTACGTCCTGTCCGGGTGTAACCGCATCATAATTAAAATCAATTTCAGGAGGTTTGGATAACACGGGTGGAATGAGATACCACCATTGGGTGGCATAATATCCACCACCATCATCAAATTCGATTTCGGTCATGACCAAGGTATCTTTCAGGTTTGGAGCAAATGTAATCAGGTCATCCGCAGTAAACGTTCGCCGAGCATTTGCTCTCAAAATACCAGCAGAATTATCTGGAGGGTATATAATAGCACTCACCGTATCAATGATGGAAACTCCATCTGCATCCACCAAATCTTCCAGACATCCTGTGTTTTGTTCATAGGTGATGGGGTCCGTCACAGACAGTCTTCCCAAGAACTCCGGGCAACCATTATTACTAAATGTTATGGTTTCACTATTGGTATGAACTCGTCCTTCCAGCACGTCACCACTACCAAAACTAACATAGGCACCTGCATTTGGACCAAATGGCTGTTCATCATTGGTAAAATACATAAATTCTTCGAATCCGAATGGTACCATCACCAACGAAGCGGTTCGTTCTATGGTGATATCATTTCCATTTGGTGTTTCGTAATTGACTTCTCCAGTGCTTTTACCATAAAACTCTTTTCGGGATGATCCTTGGATTAGGTTGGTGCCACAAATCACATTTTTATATTTCCCTAAAGGATTTCCTTGGGGGTCCTCACCAAAATGAACACCGTTTTGTCCAATTAATGTGGTATCTGCACCTGCCAAGAAAGGCAAATAGTCCGCCGCCTCTTTATTAAGTCCGGCTTCTGCAATGTAACGTGCAGTGGTTTCGGCAAATCGAAATTTTTCCTGTGAATTAATGGTCGAACTACTACCCAAATACGCTACGGTAATGAGCATACTTACGAATGCAAATATCATGGCTAATGGTGCGATGGCACCGCTGGAGCTCCGATAGTTCATCAATTGAACTCCGCCAAATACTGACTTGAAATAAATACATTTCGTTTAAATTGGAATTCTTCTTTTTCAATGGCAGTATTGGGATTGGTTTTTGGTTCTAAGGACAAGACGAGATCTATATATCGGGTGGACCTTTTCACTTTATTCAAGGAAGGACGGTTCAGGGGTTCAGTTTCCTCATAGGTATCAAATCGTTCTAATTTAATCTTGTATTGTTCATTTTCTCTCCATTCACCTTCCACAGGAAATCGGAGAGTTCCATCAAGAAATGGGTCAAAATTCATCAAAACTCCGTCTTCTTCATTGGCTTGAATCACATGAGAAGGTGCCGGAGTGGTAGCATCTTCCCAAATGTCAATTTTTGCAAATCCCAACCAACTTGAAAACTCCACCTGCTCTGCGGTTCTTATTCGTTCTGATATGTCTCTGACGATCGTATTTCCGTAATGGCGTATATCATTGCGAATCACATCCAATCTGTATGCACCCATGATGGTTTGAAATGTCATGATAAGACCAACTCCAATGATTCCTATGACTACCACAACGGACCCTATTTCTAAAAATGTAAAACCGGGATACAGATTAGGGGATTTTTTCATACGTTATAAACCAGCATAACGGTTTCCAAAATTCTCTCGTGTTCCTTGTGGATGTCATGATGGACCGCACTTTCAGGCGTATTTAAGAAATCATTCCACCGAATCCACACTTTTAAGTTATAAGAATTGTAATCGCTATTGTTGTATTGGGAATTGATGTGATCCAGCGAATAATATAATTTTGCCATCACTTTTTCATCTGAACTTTCATCACCTATCAGATAAATTTCTTTTCCAAAATAATCTCCGGTAATATCGCTTGTACTCAAATTTCCACTGGCAATTCGACCTTTCCAATGTTCCATATAATTAGAAAGTTCTTCCGTCGCTCTTTCCTTAATTTCAAGAGATCTCAATTCGCTTCGGGCATGCACCACACCGTACATAAGTCCCATGGCGGTTATGGTGATAATGACCACGGCCAACATTACCTCAATAAAATTAAAGCCAGAATATGACTTATACTTCATGTTTAGAGAACATTTGATTTAAATAATTTTGGATTATCGGCAACTTTTTCAGCAGCAGAACGGTCTATTACACCTTGAGACACAAGGCGTTGCAAATCCTGATCCAGTGTTTGCATTCCGTCCACACCTCCAGATTGCATAAGTGATGGAATTTGATAAATACGATCTTCTCTAATCAGATTTCGGATGGCAGTGGTAGCAATCATGACTTCACAAGCGGGAATTCTACTGTTTCCATCTCTTGATGGTAACAATTTTTGAGCAATGACCGCAACCAAACTCTCAGACATCATAGATCGAATTTGAGTCTTCTGCCCTTCAGGATAAATATCAATAATCCGATCAATTGCCTTTATTGCACTAGATGTATGAAGAGTTGACATAACCAAATGTCCCGTTTCTGCAGCAGTGAGAGATAGAGAGGTGGTTTCTAAATCTCGCATTTCACCTACCAATATCACATCAGGATCTTCTCTTAAAGCGGCTCTCAAAGCATTACCAAAACTATGCGTATTAGCGCCCAATTCTCTTTGGTTTATCAAGCTACTTTTAGAACTGTGAAAATATTCTACCGGATCTTCAATGGTAATTATATGACAATTCCGGGATTCATTCACATGATCCACCATAGTGGCTAAAGTAGTACTTTTTCCTGATCCGGTTGGACCTGTCAACAAAATAAGTCCCCGATTTTTGAGAGATAATTCTTTCAAAACAGGCGGAATTCCCAATTCTTCGAAACTTTTAATGACATCGGGAATGGTACGAAACACACCTGCAAGTCCATTAAGCTGACTGAAAAAATTAACCCTAAATCGACCTTTTCCATCTAATTTTGCTGAAAAATCAATTTCTTTTTCTTTTCGAAATTTGGAGACTTGTTCTTCGGATAACACTTGTGGGAGAATAGCTTCCATAGCATCGTTCTCCATCACATCCAAATTAAGAGGATGCATAGTTCCATTGATCCGGACCATGGGTTTTGAGCCAACACTCAAATGCAAATCCGACGCCCCGCTTTCTAAGGCGTAATTCAGCAATTCACTAATGTTCATAAATTTTACTCTTCGTCAGGAGATCCGTAACCCGTATATTTTCCGATTTGACGATTATATTGAATTGTATGTCCTGCACCGCCAGCCATCTCTTCTGTACTGGTTGCAGATATAAGCTCCGGGAGCTGTAATTCAAATTGCCATTTTGCTTTGGTTGCTAATTTTAAATCTAACTGCCCTTCTCGTTCTAAATCCTCAACAGACGTAGGCCACTCACCGCTGGTTTGATAATACATATCCGAACCGTTGGATATACTGCTAATAACTGATTTGGCCTCAGAAGACCGGGCAGATTTAACATAGTCGATGTAAATGGGAACAGCAAACGCCGCTAATATGGCAATGATCACCACCACAACCATAATTTCGATCATGGTGAACCCATTTTTCAATGTTCTGTTTTTATTCATTTTTGTTTTCCTTTAAGATTAATTAAGAAATTATTTTAATAAAACCAATTTTTGGATGACTGTTTCTGATTCTTGAGACAGAACTGCAAAATAAACCCCAGCTCCTACCCTTTCATTTTTCCAATCCGTGCCGTTCCATTTTACCGTATATATCCCTTGAGATAATTCTCCGGAAATGAGTGATTTTACATTTTGTCCTTTAATATTTATAATATTTAAAGCCACGAGTTTACCTTCATTTGGTAATGAAAATTTAAGGGTTGTTTCCGGATTAAATGGATTTGGAAATGCAGGTAATAGAGAAAAATTATCGGGAACCAAATCGTTGTTTTTACGCAAAGTCAATTGTGAAGTTTGATTTAATTCAAACCCGGAATTACTAACTCCCGAAGCTAATATTATCTTTTCATCTGAGGATTCATCTGTTAATACCCAGTCATCTTCACTACTGATGTAATATTCAATCCAAAGATTATTTTGTGTCATGATTTCAATCACACAATCCTCTGAACACAGTTTCGTATCTCCAGAAAACCGAGCATCAAAAGCTCCAACAGGAGGTTTGGGAGGTAAACTAAACTGTAATGCTTCGGTGCTGGAGACTGCTTCATCAAAAAATAATTTTTGTCCATTCACGGATATCCAAGATGGATTAGCTAAAATTGAGGGCGATTCTTTAACTCTGGCACCTGAGACAGCAGAAAGGAAAATGGTTCCAGCCTCATAAGCCCTGAGCCAATATCCCTTTCCGGGATCTAATTCATCGTATCCTTGGTAACCATTCGTTCCAAATCCATATAGAGTATTGGGAACCAATATATCATTAGGATCAGCAACCATGTTTAGATCAATATTGAATGAAATTCCACTAATTAAATTCCACCCCTCTACCAAGTCGAGTGACATCTCATCCATTCGGATTCCAGTAATTAAGTGCATACCTGACTCAGGAAATCGCAACCAATATCCATGACCCATTTCCATATATTCTGTTAATTGATATCCATCCTCAAAAGTGTATAATGTATTCGAAATCGCATCTGGGAAAATAGACATATAATTTCCATTCTCTACATCCGCTGGAAGACCTATTAAATTCCAATTTTCGTTTACTTCCATGGGAACAGCAACTTCCGTCATGTTGATTGTAGGTTGAGTGGTGACCAATATTGCTGTTTGATTCCCTAAAGGCATTGCAGCCGGTGAATATCCATTATCAAATGTATATTGTAGTCCCACATTTCCCATTTTATTCTCAAGGCCTACGGTGCAATAACTTCCATGCCTTGGAGAATAACCACTAAAGTCTCCCGAAGATGTGTTGTTAAAGGTATGGTATTGCATTTTCATGACTCCGTCGTTAAAGGGAGGTACTTCTTCATTATAAAGAATGAGCTCAAATGTATTCGGAGAATTGTAATTTTCTGTTTTCATATTGTACCATTCAATGACAAAATATTCATTGTTTGGATCAGCATACGTATACACATTTCCATTTCCACTGGTCTTTAGATCATCCCAAAACACAGCGACCATGGGAGACGGTCCTCCAGCCCCAGGAACTGGGTAGTTTCTGAATGACTCCAATTCACTATGACCGAACGATATCCACCCATTGGTACAAACAGTAATGGATTCATATATGTCTCCGTAGAAAGAAAAAGGGAAAGGAAGCGAAACATGAGCAATGGAATTGTAAAAATTTCCATATCCATCATCGGATAAATTTAAACTAGAACCATTCCCGCCTTGAGATGGATTGATTTCAATCCAGTCATATTCAGGTGCTAAGTCATAATCTGTATCTTCAGAATCATACATAAAATATCCGTATTCATCTGGTCCCAACGGGTCAGTCTGTGATACGGCCCCCACATAAATTGGAAATGAAATTTCGTTTTGGTACCCTTCGTCAGAATATACCCACAATTTCATGGAATAAACTGAACCATTTATGACATTCAATGAGGGGCGAATAGTAAACCACCCGGCAGAAGTTTGATTGGCACCGGGTTCAATTGGATTCCAATGCCCATCTCCATCATAAATTTGCACAGCAGACCCATAAAAATTTAACTCACCCATAAGTTCAGATGTGGAAATAGATCCATCATTTGATAACGTAATTTGAATATCCGAAGCTATTCCCGGTTCCAATATTATTACGTTTCCTGAATTTATATCATATCCTACTACATTTAAATCGACACCATAAACAGGAACCACAACCTCACTCACACCAATGTTAACGGCAAATTCACTATCCAATCGAATTCTTAATTTTAAATCTTCCATTTCTTCTGCTTCTGGAGAAATTGAAAATGAAAATCCAGTCCCAAAAGATGTTTCACCTGGGGATAAAGAAGAACCATACGAACATTCATCCTCCATAATCTCAACCAATTCAGATTCTGTAGTTAACGTTGCAGATACGTTCGTTAATATTGATTGACCATAATTTCTAACAGGCACTCTTAGTTCAATGGATTCTCCAGGATTCAATAGTCCATCGTTATTCCCACTCAATTCATTGAGCTCAAATTCTAATGATGGGTCAACATTTGCAATGGACCCTGAGTTGGTAATAATCAATTCTCCTTCGTACGGTTTATAATTTTTCTTGGTGACAGTTATTGAAGCTGTTCCTGTTGTTATAAATGCATGGATGGGTAACGTAACATCTCCAGAACCATTGGAATATCCACTTACAAACAGTTCATCATTTCCCTTCAATAAGGTCACCATAGCGTCGCTTAAGGGAATTCCTTCGTTTAATACTTTTATATCAATAAAATTGGTTCCGATTGGTATGGAACCATCATAAATCAGTTGGATAGATTTTGGAGTGTCTGTCCATAAGTGTGTAACCGGATCTCCCATCAGATTATTCCATTGTGTAAATGCACTTACCCAATTGGATGGGTTGGTTGGATA
This sequence comes from uncultured bacterium, assembly GCA_964496365.1. Classification (GTDB taxonomy): domain Bacteria; phylum Fidelibacterota; class Marinisomatia; order Marinisomatales; family AB-629-J13; genus AB-629-J13. The sequence continues at coordinate 2,857 of CAZBZK010000049.1, read as the reverse complement.
TGTGTTATACATCACCAATTTTCCATGAGCTACAGCTGCACCTACTGTTTCAGTATTTTGTGAGAATATTCCATCATAGATTCCCATAGCAACGATATTGTTAAACATGGTGTGAGTACTGAGAGTCGCTGTCCCAACGGCTGCTACACCTCCTTTTGGATTGGAAATAGAACCAGCTCGCAGGAAATCTTCAGAAATACTTGTGGATGCAAAATCTCCGGTTCCACAAGTCAAAAAAGTAGCAAATGGAAGTTTATGACCATTATTGGCATTATTAATATCGCTTCCTCCAAACCCACTTACCCCAACATAGCCACGATAATTCATATACAGCATTCCCTCTTCCAAACGATTTCTCATCCACGAAGCATATCCACCATCCCCATAATTAGTACGGATGTCCTCCATATCATAAGCGCTCATGATGTTTTCGATATACTCATTGGTAATAATGGTAGACATTCCAGAGCTAGATGGATCACCTATGAGAGCAGCTCGTTCATAGTAATCCGGCATAGTGCTCATATAGGTTGCTTTCTCATAATGAATAATTTTATTGATGACTGTCCCTAATTCTGATGTAGAATTCACTGAAATTCTTCCTACAAAAACCTCGGGGAAAAAATCATTTCCATCCAATTGTGTGTAGGGGAAATCTCCCTCACAACCTCCCCAATCGTGTCCCCAACACTCATCAAATGTTGGAACATTATATGACCCACCTGCGTCTCCAACCAATCCTACAAATTCCGGTGGTGGATTAAAGGATTCATAAGCATTTTCGATGTAATTTTTTATGGAATTAGTTGAATTTCCTATGTCATTAACACTTGCAGTATAAACTACATATCCCCGCTTATGTCTCCAGTTTACCAATTGTTGAAACCAATTATTATTTTCAGAATTACCACCACAAATATAAAGAACCGCTGGTTGTTGAAATTCTTCTTCTCTATCTCTGTTCTCATAATTCACAACCAAGGTTGAATATAGAGGGTCGAACGCTTTCGATGGTAATCTATCGGTTGAATACTGAGTTTGCCTATCTCCAACTACAGAAATGATAATATCCATAGATTCAATGATTTCCAGATCTTTTATGCTCGGTGAATAACGAAACGGAATAACTTGAATATTTAAGACATTCAAATCTCTCATTACGAATCGTTCAGAAGTGGTTAAAGGGGATTCCGGATAAACTTTATTTTGGCTCGAATAAAATGGCTCATTCATGTGGTTGATGGCTTCGTGAGCCTTCTTGGAAACCTGACTCTGTACAGGATAAATTAAAATATCAGAAACCGTAGATGATTGAGTGATGGAAAAACTGACCGCATATTCTTTATCAGGTTCTACCTGGACTAAGGTTGAAAATAAAGGTAATTCCGGCATCCCCATTTCCGTGGTGGTTCCAAATGTACCGGATGGAATTCGTTTAAATTCTCCTATGGTTGTGAATTGAATTTCTCCCTGGGAGAACAAAATTTGAATATCCTGATCATTTTCGGAAACCATTGGGGTAAACCCAGCACCAAAAATGATATTTATCAGGAAAATTAGTCCAATAAATCGTAATTTTTTCATTAGTTTTTCACTTTCCTTAATGTAGTCTGACACATATTATGATTTAATTATGTATTAAAAAATTTATTTCGATTAAGTCCTTATCGGCATTTAGACAAAGGGGAATATGGAGATATTCCAATAATTTATGAGATTTTTATTAAAACAGCTAAGGAGAACTATTTTATTATTTCAACAAAACCATTTTTTTAGTTTGTTTGAAATAATGAGACGATTGAGACGAAGTATTTGAGGAAGCATTTACCTCTAATTGATAATAATAACACCCTGAACCAACTTGGAACCTTTGATTATCGGTCCCGTCCCATTGAATACTGTGGTATCCTGAATGAAGTGGACTTTGGATTAATTGACGAATTTCATTTCCCATTATGTCTAGGATTTTGAGAGTAACAACGCCTGATGATGGGATATGAAACTCAATGGTTGTTTTAGGATTGAATGGGTTCGGATAATTCCGAAGTAATGAAAATTTCGATGGAATATCTTTGGTCTTTTGCAAAGTTAATGAAGTGTTCTTTCCCTTCAAATTCAACCAATTATTGTCACTTAAAACAAATTTATCTCCATTTGAAGTCACCAAAGCCCAATGAGTGTGAGATTCCGCCTGAATCTGAATCTCTGAAAAAATAGTTAATGTCTTTTCAGGATTTACAATATCAATTTTCCCGAAGTCATCCACTAGTTTTGAATCATTATGATACCGTGCATCAAAAGCACCAACCGGAGGCTTTGGTGGCAATTGATAATAAATAATTTCTGATTCGGGAATCGAGACACCAAAATAGAGTTCCTGATCATTGATAGTAATTCGGTTTGCTTTTTGAGTTAAATCTGGATGATTACCTTTAATTTTACCTGATGAACCACCGGTATTAATGGTAATGGTTCCGGACGAAAATGAATTAATCCAATATCCTTTACCGGGTAACAAACTCAAAGCATTCACATAACTTCCATCAAAACTATAAAGTGAACCGGGAATAATAATGTGGTCCGGGTCAACAATATCTTCCACATAGGTTTCTTGAGAAAGACCTGATATAACATTCCAACCCTGAGATATGGAAATAGACACACTGTTAATTTGAGTTCCATTAAAAGCGACATGTCCCGAGTAAGGAAAATGAAGCCAATATCCAACACCGGGTGATAATTCATCTGAACTAATATAGGATTCATTAAACGAGAACAATGTCCCCTCGATTGACCCTGTAAATACCGACATTTGAGATGGATCAGCAACTCCGATGGGTAACCCAACCATATTCCA
>CAZBZK010000048.1:0-10963 GCA_964496365.1 uncultured bacterium | reverse complement strand
ATTTGAAAAGTAAAATGTTGTTTCCAGATGAAGCAAGAAAGAAAGCCAAAAGCCAAAAGGAAAATAAGATTATTGATATTTATGAAGCTTATCAACAGGCTTTAAAAACGAACGATGCGTTAGATTTTGATGATCTAATTCTGATGCCCTCCGTTTTATTTGATAAATTTCCTGTAGTCTTGAGAAAATGTAGAAAAAAATGGAAATATATTTTGGTAGATGAATATCAAGATACCAATATTCCACAATTCAATTTTATTTCTGCACTTGCTGAAAAACATAATCAAATCTGCGTTGTTGGGGATGATGATCAATCAATTTATGGTTGGCGTGGTGCTGAAATTCGAAATATTTTAGAATTTGAAAAATCGTTCCCCGATTGTAAATTATTTAAACTTGAAACAAATTATCGTTCCACCCAAGAGATTTTAAATGCTGCTCAGGAAGTGGTAAAAAATAATTTAGATCGAAAACCAAAGGATTTAAATGCCCGCAATGGAGTTGGTGAAAAGTTGGGACTTTTTGAAACGGTGGATGAATTGGAAGAATCTGATGCCGTAGTTTCGGCCATCGGGAAATACGTACAATTAGGAAAATATAAATTTAGTGATTTTGGAGTCTTATATCGGACCAATGCACAATCACGAGCATTGGAAGATAGTTTTCGTCGAAATGGAATTCCCTATGTAATCATAGGTGGATTACGGTTTTATGAACGGAAGGAAATAAAAGATATTCTCTCATATCTACGATTGATTATGAATCCAAATGACATAATAGCATTAAAACGTATTGTCAATTTTCCACCTCGGGGAATTGGATTAAAAACCATAGCAAAATGTGAAAAATTAGCATCAAAAGCTAAGCTGACCTTATTCGAGGTATTTAAAGATGTTTCTACATTGGAACTAAGAAATAAACAAGTGAATTCATTGAACTATTTTTTCAAATTAATCACGAAATACAGAGGGCTAGTTGATAAACTTAAACCGAATGAATTAACCCGCTCGCTTGTAGAAAATGCAGGAATTACCGAATATTATAAATCTTCGGATTTACTTGAAGACAAAGAACGATTTCAAAATGTAGAAGAATTGTTAAGTAGCCTTGATAGTTTCATGGAAAGAAATAAAGAAGGAAAATTAAATGACTTTCTCGAGGAAGTTGCACTATTAACAGACCTCGATAAATGGAATGAAGAAGAAAATAGAGTTTCACTAATGACATTACACTCGGCTAAAGGATTGGAATTTCCCGTTGTATTTATTTCAGGATTGGAAGATGGATTATTTCCCCTTTCCCATACCTTTAATTCCCTAAAGGAAATGGAGGAAGAGCGACGGTTATTTTACGTTGGACTCACACGAGCAATGAAAAAGGTGTATCTTTTGTATGCTACGAACAGACGAAAAATCGGAGTAGATTACGATGTAGGGATTGTGTCTCGTTTTATTTCTGAAATTCCTCAAAAATGTTTAGAAAGGATTCCGTTTCGTTCTGCTTTGATGCATACTGCTACTAAAAAAAGAGGAAAATCAACCAGAATAAATTCCAAACGAAGCATCACTTCATTTGATGATTTTACCGTGGGAGATATGGTAGAGCATTCTGTTTTTGGAGTGGGAAAAATTATGGCGCTTAGCGGTACAGGAGAGAATCAAAGGGTGGCAGTAGTTTTTAAAGGTGGAGTAAAAAAGAAGCTTATTGTCAAATTTGCCAAATTAGAAAAAATTGAAAGCTAAGTAAATTTATCTCTAATTGAGATTAAATACCATTTCTTTTGTATAAAATGATTACTTGAGAAAAAATGGACACCATTTGTATTTGACACCGGTTAAATTTGATTCAAAATATTACATTTAATGGATTTTATTCATTCAGCTTATCTTCACAAAATTTATTGAATATCACACCCACCATATTCAATATCAAATACAATCGCCGCATCAAAATCAATCTTTAGAATAAACCGACTATAATACTTCCAATCCCTCAAAATAATGCTTAAATTCATTGAGAACCATTCTCAATAAAATGGAATTAAACAAAGAAAAATTAAATAAAATCCTCAAAGAATCAGGGTTACGATATACACCTCAACGACAAGCAGTATTGGACGATTTAAATCGTACGAAGGGCCATCGGGACGTGGAAGAAATCTATTTTTCTCTTAAAAATCGAGGATTGAATGTTTCACGAGCGACGGTGTATCGCACTCTTGAATTATTGGTGAATCACAGCCTCATCAGACGCTTGGATTTAGGAGAAGGGAAGTTTCGTTTTGAATCTCAAGACCAAAAACACCATGACCATATCATTTGTCTTGATTGTCATAAAATAATGGAATTTATGAATGATAGGATTGAGGAATTACAAGAAGAAATCGCAGAAGAACATGGGTTTACTCTTGATAGACATGTGCATCAGTTATTTGGTCATTGTCAAAAAAATAATTGTCCAAATAAGTGACCTTAGCTCAATTAAAACCGGGTGAATATGCAATTATTTCGGGGTTCAATTCTGAGTTGAAATCCAAAGGAAGATTAGTAGAAATGGGGTTTTTACCTGAAACAGAAATTCGTTTTATTAAACAAGCACCTTTCAATGGGGCTGTTGAACTGAAAATCAGAGACTATTATGTTTCCATTCGTCCGGAAGATTCTCAAAATATTTTGGTAGAAAAAAAATAATGTCGTCACATACCCCCCGGGCGGACCATTGGATCGCCCTTACGGGAAACCCCAACACAGGAAAAACTGCTATTTTTAATCTGCTTACCGGGATGAATCAAAAAGTATCTAATTATCCCGGAATTACAGTAGAACGAAAGATGGGCACCATGACATTAAACCACAGCCAAGCCATCAATATTTTGGATTTACCCGGCTCCTACAGTCTTACGCCAGAATCATTTGATGAACATGTGGTTTCAGATGAAATATTCTCATGGATTCATCATGAAAAAAACCCCGATATAATTTTATCCGTAGTAGATGCGGAAAATATATCCAGGAATTTATATTTAACCACCCAACTTTTAGATTTAGGAATTCCAGTCATTGTGGTACTAAATATGATGGATAGAATTTCAGAGTCGTCACTTCCTGTGTCTCCTCAAACTCTAAAAGAAAGATTAGGGGTAGCAGATGTGGTACCGGTTTCTGCCTTAGAAAATCGAGGTATTCAAGAATTGAAATCCTCGATTCAACATACATTAACCTCTTCTCCACAATCACAAATAGATGATATTCCGTTTGAAATGACAGGAATTCTCCGTTCAGCTATGAAACCCTTGTATCTGTTTTTTAAAGAGAAATTAAACTATTCTCCAAGATTATCTTGGGCACAATCGCTGAGAATTTTAAGTAGAAAATCTGCGATGAAAATGTATGAAAATGGACGTCAAGGATTGGATGAAACTCAAGGACATGACTTAAAAAAGCTTTATTTAGAAACGAAGAAAAAAAACGAACTTAAACAAATCGATTTATCATCCCTGGAATCCAGTTTACGGTATCGGTGGATTGATGGAATTTTGAAGAAAAAAGTAAAACGAAAAGCATACAGTCTATCCCGAAAATCAAAAAGTGAAAAAGCAGATCGTATATTGACTCACAAAATTGGTGGTCCCATAATTTTAATCGGAATTTTATACCTTATTTTTCAATCGGTATTTTCTTGGGCAGTAGTTCCAATGGACTGGGTGAATGGTGGTATTTCTCAATTTGGACATTGGATTTACACTATCCTTCCCAACCATTTCATCCGTGACTTAATAGTGGAAGGGGTCATTGGCGGAGTAGGTGCTGTGTTGGTTTTTTTACCTCAAATTATTTTTTTGGTTCTGTTTATGGCATTGTTGGAAGATTCCGGTTATATGGCTCGTATTGCTTTTATGTTAGACAAGGGAATGTCTAAAATGGGACTTCACGGGAGATCAGTCTTACCTCTTATGACAGGGTATGCATGTGCCATCCCGGGAATTATGGCAACCCGAACTATTGACAGTTGGAAAGAGCGTTTAGTTACTATGCTTATTCTCCCTTTGATGAGTTGTTCTGCCCGCCTGCCTGTGTATGCATTAATGATTGGGGCTTTTATTCCATCTGTAAAATTATTTGGCTTTTTGGATGCACAAGGACTGACGATGGTTCTTATGTATTTTTTGGGTACTGTCACTGCACTTGTTTTGGGTTTAATTTTTAGCCGATGGATTAACGTGAAAGGACAATCTACTTTTATCATGGAATTACCCCCATATCGAGTCCCATTGATGAGATCCATTTTTCGACAAGTATTTCTGAGAGTGAAACAATTTGTAACGGATGCTGGAAAAATTATCCTAGTCATTTCCGTTGTTTTGTGGGCATTGGCATCGTTTCCAAAATCAAAAGATGTCCCCCAAAACATTCAATCCAGTTATGCAGGGAAAATTGGAAAAACAATGGAACCACTCATTCGTCCTTTGGGATTTGATTGGAAAATCGGAATTAGCTTGTTGACTTCTTTTGCAGCCCGGGAAGTGATGGTGAGTACCTTGGCAACCATTTATAATGTAGAATCGGACGATGGGGAAATAGTCAAGCTGACTGATGCGTTACGGCAAACAAAAAATCATGACACAGGAAATCCTGAATATTCCATATTAACCGGGATTTCAATTATGGTATTTTTTGTATTTGCCGCCCAGTGTATGGCAACATTTGCTGTTGTCAAGAGAGAAACTCAAACATGGAAATGGCCTCTCTTTATGATTTTTTATATGACAGGATTGGCCTATTTAATGTCTTTGATCGTATATCAGGGTGGATTGTTTTTGGGTTTTGGTTGAACTCATTAATCTAATCTTTCTTTTTTTCCCTCGATATTTCTTTACTGGCAGCATAAAGACGAGTTTTTTCATGATCGGATAATCCATCGTATCCCACTTGATTAATGCGGTCAAGGATTTGATCTACATCCTGCTGTAAGATATGCTTCTTTTTTTGTCTGGACTCTTCACGTTTTAGTTTAGACTCCACAATTTGTTTCCTCAATGTGAAAACGATTTGCTTCCATTTTCGGTTAAATCGTAAATAAATAAATCCAAGAACCATTCCTGATAAATGAGTTAAGTGACTGATATTCGAATGATTCCCAAGAGAGGAAAAAAAAGCGATCACACCCAAAATAATGACGAACCATTTTACTCTGATAGGAAAAAGAAAATATATGTAAACAATTCGATTTGGAAACATAAGTCCATAGGCAGTGAGTATTCCGTACACGGCACCGCTGGCACCAATTAAAAAGGCTGATCCTTGAGAAAATGTTTGAAAAAGAAGCCATACCAATCCAGAACCAATGCCGGTAATCAAATAATATTTCAGAAATTCAACCCGCCCCCAAATCGTTTCCAATTCTGACCCAAACAGAAATAAAACCAACATATTGACAGCCACATGCCAAAAGTCGCCGTGAACAAACATATAGGTAATCGGTTGCCAAATTAAAGACCAAACCGTGTCCGGAGATAATCCAAGAATTCGAACCAGATTTATTTCGCTTTGGGAGATTTCTTTAAAAATGTACAGCAGAAGGTTGATTCCAATTAAAACCTTTATGGCATCTGTGAAATAGCGTGGTTTCCATGAAAACTGCCCTTGTTCAGATTGAAATTGATATCTCATATAATTTTATTAGTTAACTTTTTAAACTTGAAATAGTTGCACAAATTCATAAAGGGAGTGGGCATGCTTCGAGGTGCTTCGTCAACCATGAGCTGTGGCATGGTAAATAAACTGATTTTGAATTCTTTCATATTTAAACAAATGGAAGAAGCATTGACAAAAAAATCTCTGGGAAAAATCCCACTAATTTTTTTTAACCCGTATTTTCTGAGACCGTCTCGAATGATGGTGGTACAACTCCGATTAAAAAAATTAAAATCCCTGTATTTTTCCGGATCTTTTGGGTGTGGTTCAGATTGATGTATCGTTTCCAATTCTTCTAAGTATATGTTGGATAAACGAGTTTCGTCAATTCCTTCCACCCGCAAAACATGGATGGTACGCATAAAGTTTCTTCCAAATTTATCGTAGTAATTCTTTCCATTTTCGTTCAATGAAAATGCTCCGGTTGTAGGGGAAGGAGCAAATTCTCCTAAGGCGGGACGATAGAAATATTCTTCAGGTGTCATCACTTCGTTTTCGTTCATATAATGGGAAAAATTAAATATATTTCCCCCAATATTTATAGCATTGTGACCAAAGGTAGATGCAGAATATTTAACCAATCTTTCGTTATAATACAATTCAAAAAATGGGATATTCTCGTTCTCTTTTGCTTGCCACAAAATGAAAATTGATTGATTGGAGTCATATTCAGTCTGGGATAATTTTCGAGCGTGAACCACTTGGTTTTCCCAATGGGTAACATATCCATCCCAAATTTTTTCTTCTGTCAGATAAGATTCCCCATTGTCACCTACCAAAAATACCGCCCCGTTTTTGACGGTTAAAACCCCAGTCATTACACCATCCGAATTCAAAATTGAATTTTTTTCATAAATTCAAATGAATGGAGAGGTCCGGCAAATTCAAACCGAGAGCGGATATGTCCGGTTAAATAGGATCCTATCACTTTACGATCTGAAGATTTCACCGGAAAATCAGGAAGTTTATCCAATGAATGTGACTGTAATGATTTTAATATGGTGATACTGTTTTCAGAACTAGTGGAACTGGGGAGACCATAAATAGATTCATCTTCATCATCCAAATCAGGTTTAAATCCTAATAACGTTAGTAATTGCATTTCGTAAAACCAAAAAACCAGATTACGGTTTTTATCTTTATTCTCTAAATGACACAGAACTGAAACCAATTCATCAAATAAATCAGGATGGGGATCATAGTCGGTAATTGATTTATCGGTTAATTCCATTAATGCCAATCCATAAGATAAAAGTTTGAGGTTATTTTGAAATTTTGACCAAACTTTTTTATATGAAACTTTGGAAGCAGTCTGAATATTTCTTTTTGGATTAAAATAATAAATGAGATCCAGATAATTTAGTGGCTGAAAAAATGAGGTGTTATGAGGTTTTTTCCTCCGGGCACCACGCACCATGATACTTACTTTCCCTTTTTCACGTGTAAAACAACGGGCAATCATGCTGGTTTCACCAAACGGAAATCTTTTGAGTACAATGGCTTCAGTATTAATAATCATATTGAATTAATATGCTTTTGCGAAAATGACCTCGTGTTTAGCAGGGTTTCCACTATAAATACATTTTTTACCTGTAACATTTCTACTCTCGAGAATACATCGAATGGTAGCTTTTGTGTCTTCTTTGATTGCTAATTCTGTTTGAGATTCACCATCCCAACCGCACCGAATGAAGCCACCGTTTGTTTTAATTATCTGTTTAAAATCGTTGTAATCACTTACTTCATGGGTATTTTTTTCTCTAAATGATAAGGATTCGTCGAATAAAGTGTCCTGAATTTCATCCAGTAAATTGTTTACGGATTGTAAAGCCGAGTTGATTGGAGTTGGAATTTTTTCACCTGTGTCTCGTCTCACTAACATGACTTGATTTTCTTCAACATCACGAAGTCCAACCTCCAAACGAATAGGGACACCTTTCATTTCCCATTCATTGAATTTAAATCCTGGAGAATTGGGACTCCAATCTTCATAATAACGAATGTGTCCCTTTTGAAATTTTTCCAACATGGATTTAATATAATTCATGATTTTTTTTTGATCTTCATCGGAACGAGTTATAGGAACGATTACCACCTGATACGGAGCGATTTTTGGCGGTAAACGTAAGCCCTTATCATCACCGTGAGTCATGATGATAGCACCAATCAAACGGGTACTGACACCCCAACTGGTAGCATATACCAATTTTTCTTTGTTATCATCAGTCTGAAATGTTACTCCAAATGCTTTAGCAAAATTTTGTCCTAAATTATGGGATGTTCCTGCTTGCAGGGCTCGTTTGTCTCCCATCATAGCTTCAATGCAATAGGTTTGTTCAGCGCCTGCAAACTTTTCGCTTTCGGATTTTAATCCAGTCAATACCGGAATAGCTAAAAAATCTTCTGCCAACTTTCGATACAATTCAAGAATGAGCAATGTTTCTTCTAATGCTTCTTTTTCTGTTGCATGGGCGGTATGTCCTTCCTGCCATAAAAATTCAGTTGTTCTGAGAAATAGTCTTGTTCGCATTTCCCACCGAACCACATTTGCCCATTGATTAATGAGTAAAGGTAAATCTCGATAAGATTGAATCCATTTTTTATACATGGACCAAATAACGGTTTCAGATGTAGGTCTTACAATGACTTCTTCTTCAAGCTTCGATTCCGGATCAACCTCAAGACCATTTTCTCCTGTTTTCAATCTGGAGTGGGTGACTACTGCACATTCTTTTGCAAATCCCTCCACGTGATCGGCTTCCTTATCAAAGAATGACTTTGGAATAAATAAAGGGAAATATGCGTTTACATGTCCTGTATTTTTGATCATTTTATCCAGAGCGTCACGAACATTTTCCCACAGAGAATAGCCATATGGTTTGATGACCATTGTCCCTTTGACAGGACCATAGTCAGCTAATCCTGCTCGGGTGATTACATCGGTGTACCATCCAGAAAAATTTTCACTTCTTGGTATTACTTTTTTGGACATGGGTTTTTCTTTTTTTAATTAAAGTATTAAATATGAAATGGAAATTAACGGCTCAATATCAGGAGGACAAACGAAAAGGTTGTATATATTTTAATGATTAGATAGAAAATCGAATTACTCTTCTTCGTTTTCAATCACTTTAAACATTTTTTCACCGGGTAAAACCATCCTATATTTTTCTCTTGCTAATTTCATGAGATATTCATCGTTATGTTCTAATTTATATTTTTCCTCTTCTAATCTTTTCTTTTCAATTCGTAATTCAGCAATTAGTTTTTGGGTGGCTTTTCTCTCAGAATTGATTTTTAATAACTGATATATTCCATGGTCTCCAAAGAAAAATATTATGATGAGAACAGCACTAATAAATAAAGCAATTCCTTTCAAAATCCTATTTTTGTTTGCAGTTGTTTTTTGTCTATAACGAAGAGTTTTAGGTGATTTTTTATTTTTGTTTCTCCGTTTCATGATTTCTTCAATACAGAGTATCCGGAATACACTCCTTTATCTCCAAGTTGCTCTTCTATTCGTAATAACTGATTGTATTTACACATTCTGTCTGTTCTGGAGGCAGATCCGGTTTTTATTTGTCCCATGCCCATAGCAACTGAAAAATCTGCAATGAACGTGTCTTCTGTTTCCCCTGATCGGTGAGAAATAACAGCACCAAATCCATTGTCTTTCGCAAGCTCTACTGCTTGTATGGTTTCTGTAACCGTACCAATTTGATTCAATTTTATTAATATTGCGTTCATAGATTTTTCATTTACTGCCCGCTTCAAATGGACTAAATTTGTTACAGTAAGGTCATCTCCAACAATCTGAACTTTATCTCCTAATAATTGATTCAACTGTTGCCATCCTGACCAATCATTTTCATCCAGTCCGTCCTCTAAAGAGACGATAGGATATTTTTCTGAAAGTTTAATCCAATAGTCTATCATTTCTTCGGAAGACAACGCAAGATTTTCAGACTTTAGGTGATACAATCCATTTTTAAAAAATTCACTGGATGCTGCATCCATTGTCAAAAAAACATCTACACCTACTTGGTATCCAGCTTGTTTCACAGCGTCCAAAATAAATTCAATGGCTTCTTCATTGGAATTTAGGTTTGGTGCAAAACCACCTTCATCACCGACCGTAGTACTCAATCCATTCAGTTGCAGTACTTTTTTCAATTGATGAAATATTTCTACCCCCATTCTCAATCCGTTACTAAAGGAATCTGCCCCCAATGGGTAAATCATGAATTCTTGTATATCTACATTATTGTCAGCATGACTTCCTCCATTTAGAATATTCATCATGGGTGCTGGCAACAAAGTTGCATCTGGATTTAAATAATGCCACAATGGTTGTTTTTGATACTGAGCCCCTGCCCTGCAAACTGCCATAGAGACACCCAAAATTGAATTAGCCCCAAGTTTATTTTTATTCAGGGTGCCATCCACCTCGATGAGGTGAATATCAATAGCTTTTTGATCCAGGGCATTTTTCCCTATTATTTCATTTCTCAGCACATGATTAACATTGTGGACTGCAGACTGAACACCATTCCCCATATATCTTTCTGAATCACCGTCTCTCAACTCAACAGCTTCATGTTCACCAGTTGAAGCTCCAGACGGGACGGCTGCTCTCCCTAGTGATCCGTCTGACAATAGCACATCCACTTCTAAAGTTGGGTTTCCACGAGAATCCAAAATTTCTCTGGCGGTTACTTGTTTTATTAATGAATCAGACACTTTTGTTTCGCATGATTTTATTCAAATTAAAAACAGGAACAACACCATACAATACTCATTGTAAACTTAATTGTACAGAAAAACCACAACCCTTAATTTTATCACCCTATGAAAAGCAAAATTGATGTTTATAGGTATCACGAAGATATATCTGACGATTGGGATAAATTTGTAGAAAATTCCTTCAATGGGACTTTGTTTCATACCCGAAAGTTTCTGAATTATCATCCTCAAGAACGATTTGTTGATCATAGTTTGTCTTTTCAAAAAAAAGGAAAACTATTTGCAGTTTTTCCCTCTGCAAGTGTGAGGTCAAAAAGTGGAAACATTCTTCATTCCCATCCCGGTGCAACCGTGGGTAGTTTTGTGACATCCCATTCCCCGTCATTAAAAGACTCCTACGATTTGGTCAACTCACTGGTGCAGTATGCCAAGGATGAAAATTTTTCAGGAATCAGAATCACCCTACCGCCCGAGTGTTACAGCGAATCTCCATCAAGCTATTTGGAATTTGTTCTGATGAAAAACGG
>CAZBZK010000047.1:0-11046 GCA_964496365.1 uncultured bacterium | reverse complement strand
GTCCTCTTAAATCTGAAATTTTGTGTTAGTTTTATTATGGACTCGCAATGACAAGTAAAATGTCACATTTCGATAACGCTCCGCTACTCAATGGGACATGGAGTATTTGCACTATTTCGATCTACCTACGACATTGTTACGGAGGACAAATAACATTCCGCTCCATGTCATTCCCAACTTGATTGGGAATCCATGTGAATGATCCTTTTGAAAATACTTTTAATTTATCAACTTCGATTATTTTTTAAAATTTTATTGTATTATAATCAATAAAACACATATTATGTGCAATCTTAATAAGAGAATATTATGAATCTTACACTTTCTGCTAATTCTGAATTAATTAAAAAAGCTCGGCGTTATGCAAACGACCACAACACTACGCTAAATAAAATGATCAGGACATTTCTTGAATCCATCGTAGAAAAATCGAATCCAAAAAGTGATATAGACTTTTTCTTGAACACGGTTGATAGAATTCAGAAAAAGTCCAATGGAAAAAAATGGAATCGTGACGAAATTTATGACATCTAAAAAAGTATTTTTTGACACAAATATTCTTGCTTATGCATTTGATCAGGCAGATTTAGTTAAACAAGATATTTCCAAAAGATTAATTGCTGATTCAATCCAAACGAGAAATGGGAATATATCAACACAGGTTTTACAGGAATTTTATGTCATTTGTACAACAAAAATTGGAATACCGCAAGAAATGGTATTAACAGGGATGGATTCTATTGAACCACTTCACATAGTTGTCATCACACCGGAAATCATTCGATCGGCGATAAAAAAACAAACCAAATTTCTTCTGTCTTTTTGGGATGCTTTAATAATGCAGGCAGCAGAAACAAGTTTGTCCACTATTATATATACAGAAGACTTGAACCATGGACAGGTTTATGATACTATTGAAGTAGTAAATCCGTTTTTATGATTTTTTTTGTTAGAGGATGTTTGATTAGATTTCTTCTCCCGATAAATCGGAATCACAATGACATGTAAATTGTCACATTTCGATAACGCTCCGCTACTCAATGGGACATGGAGTGTTTGCACTCTTTTGATCCGCCTGCGCTAAAGCTACGTTTGACAGGTAACGCTCACCTTCCCGGATGAATCAGGGTTGGCAGTTTCGTTACCCAAAATGACGGATATGATATTACTCTGTTATTATCACCATATCAAGTTGTTTCCTAAAATGTCTCTTTGAGTAGTCCCGATTTTTCATTGGGACGTTATCGAAAAGGGACTTGTGTGACAAAATTTATACCCATTTCATTGGTATGACAAAACGGATATTTGTCATTGCGAATGAAATGAAGCAATCTTCAGAATTTGGTGGGAGGAGAACAGTATGTTGTTTGTTTAAGTTTGATAAGATTGCTTCGTCCTCTTAATTTTGAAATTTTGTGTTAGTTTTATTATGGACTCGCAATGACAAGTAAAATGTCTCCTTAAGATAAATCCAAATGCTTGTTATGGAAGTAGTACCTTTGACCGTTGTCTTTTTTATCGACCTCTGGTAGCCTGTATAATGAAACAGATGGAAAAAGATTTTTCAGTTGCTACTCACCATTTACCATTTCCAAAAATGTTTCCTCTGTCACTATCTCGACCCCCAATGTTTCTGCTTTGTTTTTTTTAGACCCTGCTCCAGGTCCAATCACAAGGTAATCGGTTTTTTTGCTTACGGAACCGGTAATTCTCCCTCCATACTTTTCTACCATTAGTTTTGCTTCGTTTCGACTAAATCGGGTTAAGGTTCCGGTAAAAACAAATGTCTTATCTAAAAAAATCTCAGAATCTTGATTCGTAAACGTTTTTTCAAGAATAACCCCTGAAAAAAAACAGGATTCCACCATCAATCTGTTTTGTGGATTTCCCCAAAATTGAATTACACATTCTGCTACCACATTTCCCACTTCATGAATGTCTTCTAAGTCCTCCATTTTCGCAGACATAAACTTATCAAAATCCTCGTCAAATTCTTTTGCAATCACTTTGGATAAATGTTCTCCTACATTTCGAATTCCCAAGGCAAAAAGAAACCGAGGAAAAGTGGTCTTTTTTGAACGCTTTATAGAATCTAAAAGTTTTTCTGCTGATTTTTCACCCATCCCTTCTAAATTTATGAGGTCTTCTTTTTGAAGTTTAAAAATATCATCAACCGTTTTCAAGAGATTTTCATTTACAAATTGTTCCACCAGTTTTTCACCTAATCCATCTATATCCATTGCATTTTTGGATACAAAATGCTTAATGCTTCCCTTGATTTGTGCAATACATGAAACATTTTGACAACGATAAACCGCTTCATTGTCCGGTTTAAATAAAGGTTGATTACACTCCGGACAATCCCGTGGGAAAACATAAGGTTTGCTCTCTGGTTGTCGTTTATCCAGAATAACCTTAATGACTTTTGGAATCACATCTCCAGCACGTTCGATAAATATAGTGTCCCCCACACGGATATCCTTTTTTTCAATTTCATCCTGGTTGTGAAGTGTGGCATTGGAAACGGTCACACCACCAACCTCCACCGGTTTTAAGCGAGCTACTGGAGTTACCGCTCCTGTCCTTCCCACTTGTACTTCAATATCTAAAATAACGGTGGTTCCCTGTTGAGCTTTAAATTTTCCTGCAATCGCCCATCGTGGAGAGCGACTTCTTGCTCCCAGTATTTCCTGATGTGAAAATGAGTTCACTTTAAAGACAGTGCCGTCAATATCATAGGGAATTTCGTTACGGCGTAATTCCATGGCTTGATGGTAACTAATCACTTGGTCAATCCCAATTAATTTTTTTGTCCATTGGTTGACAGGGAGGCCCCACTGCTTACAGCATTTCACAAACCGAATTTGGTTTTGGAATGAAAACCCATCCACTAATCCCGGTTGATAAAAAAATATGGATAAGGGTCGTTTTGCTGTTATCTCGGGATTCAATTGTCTAAGACTTCCCGCTGCAGCATTTCTTGGGTTAGCAAATATTGGTTTCTCATCCTTTTTCTGTCTTTCATTTAACCCTTCAAAATCTGATTTCATGATAAACACTTCCCCTCTAATTTCGAGTAATTTTGGAATCGGAAGCTCTTTGTCTCTCAATCTTAAAGGCAAACTGCGTATGGTTCGTAAATTTAAAGAAACATCTTCTCCCACGACGCCATCACCACGGGTAGAGCCAGTACTGAATTTTCCTTCTTTGTACACGACCTCAACTCCCAATCCATCAACTTTTGGTTCGCCTACATATTCGATGTCGTCTTCGGTATTGAGTGTTTTTTTTAATCTCAAATCAAACTCAATTAAAGCATTTTTGTCCATGGCGTTTGCTAAAGACAGCATAGGAATAGAGTGAGTGAGCGTCTTGAATTCTGAAATTGGGCTTGAACCAACTCTTTGAGTAGGAGAATCAGATGTTATGAATTCTGGGTGATTATTTTCTAGTGATTGAAGTTGACGGAAGAGTTCATCAAATTCAAAATCAGAAATTTTTGGATTATCCAATACATAATAGTGATAATTATGATTATTGATTTTTTCCCGCAGAGTGTTAATTTGTTCAAGGGGTGAATCTTTTTTCATACCAAAATCCTTTGTTTTTTGAGATTCATTTTCACGTTCCCCATTGATTTTTTGGATTTATGTTTTGGAATCGATGTAATTTGAGTTAAAGTAGGATTTTATAAAAGAATGTATAGAAAATCGATTTGTTTCAGCTTTAAACGAAGAATGAAAATAATTTCCATCTGAATCTGGATTATAATGATTCACCCATTCATCTTTTCGAATTATGATGTCTTCAATGGCTGAAATAAAAAGGTCTATATCTTCCTTTGTATTATACAGACCCACAGAGGCTCGAACCATTCCTGATTTCAAGAGGACTTCCTCTTCAAAGCGTTTTTCATCCAACTCAGATGTAAATTCCAGTAAATCATCCATGATCATTTCCTTTACATAGGGATGGGCACAAAAACACTCGTTTCTCACCGCAATATTGAAATAATCATTTAAAATCGCAGCGGTTAATCCATGATCCATCCCGGCGATGTTGAAAGAAATGGATCCTGCACGGGGACAAATATCCACATCGGTTTCTCCATAGATATGGACTTCAGGAATGTTTATCAATTTTGCCAATGCATAATTAATGAGGTTTGTTTCCTCATCATGAACCGCATCCATACCAATGTGTTCCAACGTTTCCAAAACTGCCGATAGTCCAATGGCTCCGGGGATATTGGGGGTTCCGGCTTCTTCACGATCCGGAAATGATTGGGTAACTTCATAACGGTCAACAAACACCCTGTCCACCATACCGCCACCAACTTCTTCCGGTTCAATCGATTGTAGAATATCTTTTCGGCAGACCACTACACCGGGTGAGCCGGGGAGATATGTTTTATGTCCTGAAAACACAAAAGCATCCAAGTTTTTCTCACTATTTTTATGTCCGCTAATCTGAACGGGAATGTGAGACACCATTTGAGCACCATCTACAATGATGAAAGCACCGTGAGAATGGGCTAATTCTGCAATGTCATATATTGGATTAATTATTCCGGTTACATTACTAACACCCGTAACGGATACATAATTAATTTGGTTTTTATTTTCTTCCAAGTGTTTTTCAATTTCTTTCAAATTAATACAGCCCGCCTCTCTACCAAAATTATTCAATTGAATGTGAATCACTTGTCCGGCATGTTTTCTATGTGGTAAATCATTTGAATGGTGCTCCATAAGAGAAACTAAAACTTTTGGACGATCTTTCCGATAGTCACGGAACACCCGAGCCAAACGATTCATCCCCGCTGTTGTGCCGCTACCTGTAAAAAAACAAGTATATTTTTCTGGGTCTGCGTTTAGAAATGTGAGTACCCGGTCGTGTGCCCATTGATACTCTCGGGTAGAAATTTTTGCAGAAAAATGAAGCAGACTATGTGTGTTAGCATAATGATTGTAAAAAGATTCCATAGCCTTGTAAGCCGGAGCCATCATTAAGGTTGAGGCAGTGGAATCTAAATACACACGGCGAATTTCTCCTTTATCAACCGTGGGATAGGTTGTAGATAATCCGATAAAATCTTTTTTTACTTTTTCTAAAAGACACATTTCCATCTTATGAGTTTCCAAATCAAGCCATAAATTTAGGGTTTCCGAAAAACCATAATCCATAAAAATAGCCATAATCCCAATCCTGCAAATATTACTATAATTGCAATTTTTTGAATGGCTTTTGTTTTGTATACCACGGACACCGCTTCCATAACGTAATCATCCCCAGCGAAATCACCCAGTTCAAATGTCCATTTTAACGTATCACCAACTAATGAATCTGCATTGGATCGTGTAATCAATCCCGGCATGGTTAATAAAAAGTGAAATTTATCATCTTGCAATCCTGTGGTAATCCGTAATTCCTCTTCATACGGATGCATGGCTTTCTCCAGTTCGTTATAAAACGTATCCTCCAACAAATCAGCAAAAGGATTAAGAAGTTTCATGAGAAAATCATTTCGCTTTTCACCCAATTCAGATACTAGTTTTTTTGATTTTATTCGCTCAGCATAATTTCGAACATGGGTTGTCATTCGTTCAATGAGAAAAGGTGTGAGTTCAACATCTGTTTTGTTTTCTAAATCTTTTAATGCAGATGACACGATATAAACCAATGCTTCCGTAATCCATTCAATAGAATCGGAGCTTGCAGATGCTTCTAAGGACTCTCCCAATCGGGGATATTTTCGGTAAATCTCCCGACCGTTAAATGTGTGTTTGGCAACATATAAAGTGGATATCCATCTTTTTTTAATCTCCACATTAAATGGGTGAGTTAATGCCCCTGATCCTTGCTCTGGAAAGAGAAAGGGAACTTGTGAATCAATAAACCCTCTGGTTTCCATTATCCATGTCGTATCATCTTTTGTTCGATTTTCCCACACATGTTGAGCCCAGTTTTCTCCTACTTCCGGGTGTGGAAAATCGTCATCAAATATATCAGTAGAATCACCTCTTGAGATAAATTCAATGGAGTAGGACCCGTTCGGTTGAATATGAACAGAAATAAAATGCTCCACACATCCAAAGACACCCAAGCACAAAACGGAAACAAATGCAATCTGTTTTATCATAGAATCAAATTATTCATATTCCAATGATTTTAGTAAATCAAACGTATAAATTCCTGTGCTATGTCCATCGGCCCAAATAGGACGAATTCCGTAATACCCAACAGGTTGAATAGACATAATTCGGTAACTGTTTTTATTTGTATTTTGCGGTGGACCTTTATAAATATTTCCCAGAACATCTTTTTCTCCAGCACAGGATGCACAAGGGCAGTTGTCTCTCAGTGATTGGGTTAACAATATAGTTTCAGATTCATCCATCCATTTTACCAAAAGAAAATCATTTAGTACCTCAGTGGTTTTAATTTCTGTTTTTGTGTTTCTCAATGCCGTTGTTTTGTCCAGATTCAATATGTAAATTTGCAGGAGAATTTTGAAATAAGCAAAGAGAAAAGGGCGATTAGCTCAGTTGGTTAGAGCGCTATCTTCACATGGTAGAAGTCGGGGGTTCAAATCCCTCATCGCCCACAACAGGCGAGCTCCTCAGAAAACCCCATGATAACTCGGGGTTTTCTGCATTTTACCTCAACATGGAAAAATTTTTAACATGAATATGATTATTTTCCATGTATTGTTGTTGCGTTATTACAATGAAAAAACAATTGTTTTTGCTAATCATTGTTGTCTGTAAATTCGGTACCTTAATACTAATAATAAATATTCAATCAGAGGAAAACTATGCAAAACGGAAAAGTAAAATTTTTCAATAAGAAAAAAAGATATGGGTTTATTACCGGAGATGACGGTACGGACTATTTTTTTCATGAAACCGGATTAACAAACGGGATTTATGTGAAAGAAGAAGATAAGGTGGAATTTAAAGTCACTGAATCGGACAGAGGAGATAAAGCAGTAGATATCTCCCTTATTGATTAACGTAATTTTACGAGATAAAAACCCCGCTTAAGCGGGGTTTTTTTTTGTGGAAAATAACTTAATCTCAATTTTGTACTCTTGGAAAAAGTGAAATCAGTTGAGTAAATTTGCTTTGTGTATCAAATTTAATCTATAACTAAGGTGAATATATGAATCGGAATTTGATTTTATTAGTGTTAATTGGAATCACCGTTGCTCTAAATGTATTGATTCAAATGAAAGAAAAAAAGAAATTAATCCCTCCTGTTGCAGAAAAATATCCGGTAAAAACATCCTTACACGGACGTGAAAGGATTGATAATTATCATTGGATGCGTCTGTCTGATGAACAAAAAACTGCAAAAAATCCAGATAAACAAACCCAAAAAGTTATGGAAAACCTGAAAGAGGAAAATAAGTATAAAAAAGCAATGCTAAAACACACCGAGCAATTTCAAAAAAAATTATTTCAAGAAATTGTTGGTAGAATAAAAAAGGACGATGAGTCCGTTCCATATTTTGACAATGGTTATTGGTATTACACACGGTATGAAAAAGGAAAAGAGTATCCCATTCACTGCCGCAAAAAAAATACTCTGAAAAATCGTGAAGAAATTATGGTGGATGTGAATGAGTGGGCAGAAGGTCACGATTATTATTCATTAACAGGGTTAGCCGTAAGTCCAGATAATCGTCTATTAGCCTTTGCAGAAGACACATTAAGTCGGCGTATTTATACCATTAAAGTAAAAAATTTGGAGACAGGGGCATTCTTGGGTGATGAAATTGTCGGCACAGAAGGCGACCCTGCCTGGGCAAATGATAACCAAACACTGTTTTACACTTCTAAAAATGAAGTTACACTTTTATCTGAAAAAATAAATCGTCACCTGATAGGAACGGATCAAATAGAAGATGTTACGGTTTATACAGAAACAGATAATTCGTTTTATATTGGTGTATATCGTTCAAAATCAGATCAATACATGATTATTTATAATTCCAGTACATTGGTGAGTGATTATCATATTTTAGAAGCAGACAACCCTACAGGAGAATTTCGTTCTTTTACTCCAAGGGAAACGCCACATGAGTATTCCATTGAGCATTTTCAAAACAAATTTTACATCGTTACCAATTGGAATGCGATCAATTTTAGATTAATGGAAACTCGAGAAAGGGCTACTGAAAAACAAAACTGGACAGAGGTGATTTCACATCGTGAAAATGTGATGATAAACGATATGGATGTTTTCAGACATCATCTAGTCATCAGTGAACGGAAAGACGGCTTACGGCAAATAAGAATTATAGACCAGAGATCCAAAGAAGAACATTACATGGAATTTGAGGAAGCCGCCTATACTGCCTATACATCAGTAAATCCAAATTTTAACACCCCAGTTTTAAGGATTGGATTTTCGTCGCTAAAAACGCCACATTCCACTATTGACTACCACATGGATACAAAAAAATCTTCTCTCTTGAAGCAAACAGAAATTCTAGGTGGCTATGAAGCAAATGATTATGTAACTGAACGGTTGTTTGCTCCTGCAAAAGATGGAACCTTAATTCCAATTTCTCTAGTGTATAAAAAGGGGTTCTTGAAAAATG
The DNA here is from genome assembly GCA_964496365.1 of uncultured bacterium. Taxonomy (GTDB): domain Bacteria; phylum Fidelibacterota; class Marinisomatia; order Marinisomatales; family AB-629-J13; genus AB-629-J13. Next base: position 2,438 of record CAZBZK010000047.1, on the reverse strand, counting down.
GAAAAGGAAATCTTCTCCTTTATGGATATGGTTCTTACGGAGCAACCATGGATCCTTATTTCAGTTCTCCACGGTTGAGTCTTCTGGATAGAGGATTTGGATTTGCTATTGCTCATGTGAGGGGAAGTGAAGCGTATGGTCGTCCTTGGTATGAAGATGGGAAATTGCTGAATAAAATGAATTCATTTACAGATTTTATTGATTGTAGCCAATATTTAATTCAGGAAAAATACACAAGTTCTGATCATTTGTTTGCAATGGGGGGCAGTGCCGGAGGATTGTTGATGGGTGTGATAGCAAACTTAGCACCCAATTTATATCATGGTATCCTCGCTTCTGTTCCTTTTGTAGATGTAGTGAATACAATGTTGGATGAAACCATTCCCTTAACATCAAATGAATGGGATGAGTGGGGAGACCCAAAGGAAAAAAAGTATTTTGATTACATGATGACCTACTCTCCCTACGATAACGTGGAAAAAAAAGCGTATCCAAATATGTTTATATCCTCCGGATTCTTTGATTCTCAAGTTCAATATTGGGAGCCTCAAAAGTGGGTAGCGAAACTCCGAGATTTTAAAACTAATGATGCTTTACTCTTGTTTCATATTAACATGGAAGCGGGACACGGAGGCAAATCGGGGCGTTTCCAGCGTTACAAGGAAGTCGCACTGGAATATGCATTTATGTTTGATTTAGTAGGAATCGAAGACTAAAACCCATTTCAATTTTACAGTTCGAGGGTATAGGGAATGAATTTTAAATTGGAAGACTTGTCAGCGGTATAGTTGACCATAATCATTGTTTAATTTCAAACTATAAGAAAAAATTGGCAAAAGAAATACCTATCACAATTGATGGTACTATTAAAGAAGCACTCCCAAACTCAAGGTTTCGGGTGGAAATCGAAATAGGTGGAAAATCACACGAGGTATTGTGTTATGTCTCCGGTAAAATGCGAAAACACTTTATCAAAATTCTTCCCGGAGATTTAGTAACCCTTGAAGTATCGCCTTATGATTTAACCAGAGGAAGAATTGTTTTCCGTCATAAATAAATTGAATTCAAATTCATAAATTTATCCGAAGGTTACAAGCTTTTTTGAAATCAAAATATTCTCATATTTAATAACTCAATCCACATTCATCGGATGATTTTTCCCCGGTTATTTTCCTCTATTATCCCAATTCTAAAAAAAAAGGAACGGTTACCTTTGTCTTCAAAGGGGTTCATATTGCTCAGATTTTCTTTACTCAACTTGGATAGATAATCGTCACATTTGTGAAACAACATTCGTTGGTTCGCTAGTGTATCTACTCCACAAACCATGAAAATTCCATTCCCTAAAAAACTTCAAAAAGAAGAGATAAATGATCTCCCACTCAGAGCCTATGATGGAACCATTTCCTTAATTCGGAATCACGAAGATGTCCCTATGGCTTGCGAAATGCTACGCCAAGATGACGTTTTGGGTTTTGATACAGAAACACGTCCATCATTTAAAAAGGGAGAAAGTCATTTGCCTTCATTGATTCAACTTGCAGGGAGCAAAACAGTTTATATTTTTCAATTAGTTCACTTAGGGTTTCCTGAAAAAATAAAACAAATTCTAGCGGACAAAGCAGTTGTAAAAAGTGGTGTAGCAATCAATTATGATTTAATTGAATTGAATCGCATCAGTAAATTTGTTCCCAGAGGGTTTATTGATTTGGGTGAAGAAGCACGAAAAACAGGGGTTCCTCATCATGGATTACGGGGATTAGCGGCTTATCTTTTGGGTTTTAGAATATCCAAACAAGCTCAAATCACAAAGTGGGATTCTATAAACTTATCAGAAAAACAACTAACATATGCCGCAACAGATGCGTGGGTTGGGAGGGAACTCTATTTATTATTTAAAGAAAAACGACTGATTTAAATTAATTACAGGAAATAAAATTTCTACAAAAATGAGGGCGTATTAAACAAATTTAAGAAAAAACTGCGACTCCTTTTTAAAAAGTACAGAAAATTACGGACATGACCTTCATTTTGTGATGTATAATTCACAGTCAACTCGTGTGGTAAAATATTTTTATTAATTTTGGAATATAAATGAAACAGGTGTTGTCTAAGAGGAAAACACACAATATTTATCTTATATTAAATTAAGGAGAGTGACCTCCTACTCCTTAAAAAAAGCCCCGTTTTTCGGGGCTTTTATTTTATGCCTATCAAGGCATATAAAAAAGAGATTATCCATTAATCTTTATACTTATCAATCAGGGCTATTTTTTCAATTCTCCCTCTAAATATTCCACTATAAATCTCTACAGACAACCAATCTTTTTCTGAATCTACTTCTTCTGGAGATATTTTCTTCCACCAGCATTTTCGTTTACTGTCCCAATTATAATTTCGGGCTTTTAGTTTATCTTTAGTTTCAAAAGGACTTTTCA
>CAZBZK010000046.1:0-11146 GCA_964496365.1 uncultured bacterium | reverse complement strand
ATTTTTAATTATCACACTTGTGATAATTTTGATATGACTGTCAAACATAATTTATTATATCTTAATTTGATTTTATCCTTTTTATATATTTCCTGTGATGATAAAAAAGAAAAAGACAAAATAGATTGTGCCGGTATTGTCGATGGTCAAGCCTACGTGGATGAATGTGGAATCTGTTCAGGAGGAACAACAGAAATTGAACCATCCTCCTGTATGTGGATATCCATCCCTTCTGGTGAATACACTTTTGGTGAAATGGATGAAATAAAAACTATTGATTTTAAATATGAAATTATGAAATATGAAGTAACCAATAAAAAATTTAGGCATTTTCTATCTGAAGCAAACACGTTAAATCTACTACAGTTTTCCAATGATAGCATTCAGGGATTTTATGAAGGAGATTCTAAATATAATCCAGGTTGGTATTTATTTTACAATTTAAATGGATTTAACAAAATTTATTTTCATGAAAATGAATTCTATATCGAACTTGGAAAAGAGTATCACCCTGTTGTGGAAGTAACGTGGTTTGGTGCCATTGCTTTTGCCCGGTTTTATGGCTGGAGATTACCCACCGAATTTGAATGGGAAAAAGCAGCCAGAAGTAATTCCGGTAGAGATTATCCTTTTGGTGACTTTATCACAGGAAGAAATGCGAATTTTCTAAATAGTGGAGACCCTTTTGATAATGGTGTAACTCCTGTTGGTTACTATAATGGGAATTCTTATGATTTTGACAGATTTGAAACGGATGACAGTCCCTCCCCTTTTGGACTTTATGATATGGCAGGTAATGTTTGGGAATGGACAGACTCTTGGTGGTCAGGAGAATCTGGAAATCAAAGGGTTAGAAGAGGCGGTAGTTGGATAAGTGATACCTTATATTTAAAAACATGGTATCGTACCAGTGCTAATCCGTTGGAAAGCTATAATAACTATGGATTTCGTTGTGTGAGAGACGTTGATTAAATCGTTTAAACCACACGAATTTGGATGTATAGAATGATTGAATTCAGAATATTATCATGAGTAATTTGCCTGACATAAATAAACTTAAAAAGGAATCGTATGAAACCAGCCATACCTAAAATTGCAACACTTTCTTTTTTAAATATTTTCATCCTTTCCTGCGAGGACAAAAAAGAACCACCATCCATTGGTGAGAATATCATTCCTGAGGAAGAAATTACTTTGGGAAACTGTTCAGAGGATATCAACGAAAACGCACCGTTATTTTTTCAAAAATATTTTAAATGTGTGGATGTGGAAGTTTCTAATGATCAAATTGTAATTTCGACTGACGGAGTTCCTCCTCACAAAAGCTGGTATTTTCCCGATGCACATCCAAATAACATAGATTATGTAAGTCAGGGAGATGGCTATTATCAAAATCCGAATTCCATAAGCACACAAAACCTAACACTCACTATTCCCATTTCTCCTGTGCCAAGGGGAATCCAGATTGATGAATTCGGAGTAGATGGTGTGGTGGGTACAGACCCTCATGAATTTGATTTAGGTCCAGCTGGAATCGCACTGGATGGTGTTTTCATTTTTAATTCACTTGCAGGTCCCAACGATGATATAGAAGATGAAAAGTACAGTTTTGATTTTTACAATGCTCATCCGGAAATGTCTGGGATGTATCATTATCACACCACCACCAAGGGTCCTTTGGAAGTTTTGGAATATGAAGGTTTGATTGAAACACCCACACCAGGTTCAGCAGAAATTGAGGTGTATGGAATCATGTGCGAGGGGACTGTCATTCTGGGTTGCACAGAATTAAATGGTGATACTCCGGATAACTCCGGTTTCGATGCGCAGAACGGACATGTTCATGATTTAATTGATGAAGAAGGTACTACTCATTTCATAGAACGCTACCACACTCACATTTGTCTGGACCAATTTCCAAATCATGAATTCACTCCCGAATTGCAGTATTATGACGAATGTAATTAGTCATTTCAATAAACGTTAAATTCTATATTGGACTTATAGATTCAAAATTTAATCAACAATTCTATTTTGTCTTAAAAAGGGGGATAATATGAAACACCTGAGTTTTATCATCTTCATTTTTTCACCCACGATACTTTTTGGACAACCGAGAAATTACACTTGATAATTGTTTCACCGATATTACATCCAGAACTCCGAATTTTTTCAATAATATTTTAAGTACGTTGATGTAGATGCTGACGCTAACTGGATTGTTATCAGTACGGACCATTCATCACCTCACAAGAGTTGGTATTATCCATATGGATAATACCCTTGTCCGTAATTTGATTAAAATCATGGAAAAAAATGTTTTAATTTGACTTGGTTATGCGTAATATAAACCGACCAGTCAGTATGGTATTTAATCATGACACTTAAATTTAAAAGAAAAGAACAAATTTTGGATGCTGCTTTAAAAGTCATCGTTGAAAACGGATATCACCAAAGCAGAATGGATGATATTGTCTTACAATCTGGATTGAGCAAAGGTGCCATTTATTGGTACTATAACTCAAAAAAAGATGTTTATTTGGATTTGGTAAATCATTGGGTGATTCGGTATAGTAATTCCCTTTTGGAACTTCCTCAAAATGAGATTTCTGCCAGTTCACAACTCGAACATATGTTTTCTACATTTTTTGTTCAGTTTGAAAAAGATCCCATTGTATTCAAAGCACTTTTAGAGTTTTGGTCATTAGCAGGACGGGACAAGGATTTTAATTTAAAATTGGAAAAAGTCACTCATAATTTTATTCAATACTTAGAGTCTATTATTCAACGGGGTGTGGATTCGGGAGAATTGAAACGTGTGGATCCAAAAATAACAGCCATGTCCATCATGGTTGTTATAGAGGGAATTTCATGGTTTACATTATTTAAGCAAAATGGTGTATCTGCAAAAGAATATATTAACACCGTTTGTAATTTTATTTTATCAGGATTAGTTAAAGGACCCGATTCATGACTGTTGAGAATGCAAAATATAGTTATCTTACCGGAGGAATGTTTTTATTAAATCCAATTGGAACTACCGATGTGTTTAGTCGAGAAACATTTACCGAAGAGCAAAATGAAATAGAAAAAATGACACTTGATTTTGCCATGGAACGGATTTATCCCAATGTGGAATCCATCGATAAATTGGATAAAGACCTCAGTCTTTCATTATTAAAAGAAATGGGTGAATTAGGATTATTAGGAGTAGATGTCCCGGAAAAATACGGTGGAATGGAGTTAGATAAAATAACCATGGCTTTGGTCATTGAAAACTTAACTCGAGGAGGTTCAGCATCCTTAGGTACATTAATAAATGTACAGACATCTATAGGATCTCTTGGAATCGTCTGGTTTGGAACACCCGAACAAAAAGAAAAATATATTCCAAAACTCGTTTCGGGGGAATGGGTGGCCGCTTACGGTTTAACCGAATCATCTGCAGGATCAGATGCAGTATCTGGAAAAACAAAAGCGGTTCTTTCAGAAGATGGAAAACACTATATCTTAAATGGGGAAAAATGTTTCATTAGTAATGGAAACTGGGCGGATGTTTATACGATTTTAGCTCAGGTTGACGGAGATAAATTTACCGCATTTATTGTGGATAAAGACACGGAGGGATTCGAAACGGGCTCGGAAGAAAAAAAAATGGGGATGAAAGGAAATTCTACTACCACATTGAAATTCACCGATGCTAAAATACCGGTTGAAAACCTCTTATACGATGTTGGTAAAGGTGCCGCTATCGCTTTTAATGCGTTAAATATAGGCAGATTTAAATTAGCCGCAGCGTGCATTGGCGGAGCAAAAACTGTGATCAATGAAACGTTAAATTATGCCAACGAACGTCGCCAATTTGGACAATCCATCTCCAGTTTTGATGCTATCAAGAGTAAAATCGCTGATATGATTATTAAAACCTACTCTGCTGACAGTATGATTTACCGCACCATCGGACTCATTCAAAACGCCATTGACAAGTTAGATCCCAATTCAAACGACTATTACGTACACATGGGCAATGCTATGGAACAATTTGCCATTGAAGCATCTATGACGAAAGTATATGGTAGTGAATCCAGTGATAAAATAATTGACCATGCCCTTCAAATTTTAGGTGGTTATGGATTTATTGAGGAATATGGAATCGCCAGAGCTTATCGAGATGACAGAATTAACAGAATTTGGGAAGGAACAAATGAGATCAATCGATTGATCATTTCTGGTTATATGATGAAAAAAATTCTCATGGAAGAAATTCCATTTAGGGATGAAATTGCCAACATAGATTCGTTTCTTTCCAATGAGTTAGCAATTTGGGATTCTCCCTATCAGAAAGATGGAAACATTTTGGAATCAGGAAAACGATTGGCGATGGAATTAGTGCATGAAGCGTTATGCGAGTTTGGACAGGATTTGAAACATGAACAAATGCTGACGGAATTAATTGCTGATATTCTTATAGATTTATTTACGACAGAAAGTACATTGGTTCGAGTACACAATAATCAGGATACGAAAACCCATTTTCATATTTTGGATGCTATTGCAAAAGTTCAGACTGCAGAAATGTCTGAACGAGTTACAACCAAAGCCAAAACAGGATTCAACCGTATATTCAAAGGGAATATTCCCGAAAAAAATATGGAGAGAATTTCTTCTCTTCAACTAAAAATGGACTTATCCAGAGATGTCATTGCTTTAAAACGCACCATCGCTGATTCCATTTCTCAACTAAATTCATATCCTTTTTAGGAGGTAATAATGAGTAATCAATCTGTAATCATTGATGGAGTTCGATCTCCTATCGGAATGAAAAATGGTCAGTTACTAGGAACACGACCAGATGATTTGGTAGCAAAAGTCGTTGCGGGGTTGATGGAAAGAAATCCTTCTGTTTCCAAAACCGACATTGAAGATTTAGTGGTTGGATGTGCATTCCCTGAGGGACCCCAAGGAATGCTTATTGGACGATCTGTTGGAATTTTAGCTGATTTACCCATAGAAACCGGTGGAAAAGTAGTCAATAGATTTTGCGGTTCATCCATGGATGCTCTTCACCAAGTAAGTACCGCTATAGAAGCAGGAGATATGGATGTAGGTATCGCTGCAGGAGTGGAAGATATGTTTTCGGTTCCCATGGGTGGTTTTGCCCCTGACTTTCATCCAGAATTGGCTGAACAGGAATTTTATATCGGTATGGGTGAAACGGCAGAGAATTTGGCAAATGAAGGAAATATTTCTCGGGAGGATCAAGAAGCCTTTTCGATTCAATCCCATGAAAAAGCTTTGAATGCTCAGACTGAAAACAAATTTAAAGATGAAATCATCCCCATAAAGTTGGACGATGGTTCTGTCGTATCGACGGATGAGGGTCCACGTACGCCCGATATAGAAAAAATAAAAAGCTTAGATCCTGCATTTATCGAAAATGGAAGTGTTACAGCCGCCACCAGCAGTCCCATTTCAATTGGTGCATCTGCCCTTCTCCTATCCAGCGAATCCTATGCGAAAAACCAACAATTAAACATTCGTGCAAAAATTGTGTCTCGAGCCATCGCTGGTGTGGATTGGAAACGAATGGGAATCGGACCCATTCCTGCTACAAAAAAAGCTTTAAAAAAAGCAGGATTAACCTTAGACGACTTGGATGCAATCGAATTAAATGAAGCCTTTGCTGCACAATCACTTTTCGTGATTCGTGAGGGTGATTTCCCCATGCAAAAAGTCAATCTCAATGGTGGTGCAATTGCCCTAGGGCATCCTCTAGGATGTTCTGGAGCACGAATCATCACTACTTTGGTGAACGTATTGGAACAAATTGATGGTAAATATGGTTTGGCAACCATGTGTATCGGTACTGGACAAGGAATTGCAACGGTCATTGAGAGAATATGATTCTGAAAATTAAAGAACCATTTAGTGCAATTAGTCACGCTATTGGAGCAATGTTTTCTATTGTAGCATTGGTTCTCTTGATTCAAGAATCCGTTGATCCTATTAAACCATGGCACATTGTTTCTTTTTCAGTATTCGGTTCCGGGTTGTTCCTGCTGTACATTGCAAGTACACTTTATCATTGGCTTCCTGTCTCATCTAAAATAGAAACAAAATTGAGAAATTTTGATCATGCCATGATTCATATACTCATTGCATCCACCTATACGCCAGTCTGTTTGATTCCATTAAGAGGAGTTTGGGGATGGAGCATATTTGGAGTTATTTGGGGATTGACAATTTTTGGAATACTCTTGAGATTATTCTGGAAAAATGTACCGGATTGGTTTGCAATTACATTTTATATTTTTATGGGATGGTTATCCATTATTGCTATTTACCCAATGATAATCACTCTTCAAATTGGTGCTATCGTTTGGATATTTATAGGAGGATTTTTTTACACCATCGGAGCTATTATTCATGGATTAAATAAACCCAATCCAATTCCAAATATTTTTGGTGCACACGATATTTTTCATGTATGTGTTATTTTGGGAAGTTTTTCTCATTTTATGTGCATGTATAATTACATAACTATTTTTGAATGAGGTTGAGAACATAAATGACTAAACAAATTGAAAAAGCGGCAGTATTAGGTGCTGGAGTCATGGGGGCACAATTGGCGGGACATTTTGCCAATGCAGGCATTCCAACATTATTGTTTGATATTAATCTTGAATTATCAAAAAAAGGAATCGAAAATCTTACAAAATTAAAACCAGCTCCATTATTCAAACCAAAAAATAAAAATCTCATTACTCCATGCTCTTATGAAAACCATCTTGAATTACTAAAAGATGTCGACTGGGTTCTGGAAGCAGTTGCAGAAAAATTAGAAATCAAACATAAAGTGTATAAAACCATTGCACCCTATCTAAATAAACAAGCGGTATTGACATCCAATACTTCAGGAATTCCTCTCAATGACTTGACTCAAGTTTTACCCCATGAGCTACAATCTCGGTTTATGATTACTCATTTCTTTAATCCACCCAGATATATGAGACTGCTTGAATTGGTAAAGGGAGATAATACCGATGACGAAACTTATAAACGTATTGCAGATTTTGGGGAACATTATTTAGGGAAAGGCATCGTTCACGCCAAAGACACTCCCAATTTTATTGCAAACCGAATCGGGGTTTATGGGATGTTATTATCCATTCATCAAGCTCTTAAAATGAATATGACCGTAGAAAGTGTTGATAAATTAACCGGTACTGTTATAGGAAGACAAAAAAGCGCTACATTTCGAACAGCAGATTTAGTAGGATTAGACACTCTCGTCCATGTTGCCAAAACTGGATATGATCGAGGAGAAAATGACGAATCCAGAGATATGTTTACCATCCCTGACATTTTAAATACATTAATAGACTCTGGAAGATTAGGAGCAAAAACAAAAGCAGGATTTTATAAAAAAGAAGATGGAGAAATCTTATCCCTTGATCTTCATTCCGGTGAATACAAAAAACAAATTAAAGAAAGATTTGATGGATTTAGATTGGCTAAGGACCACCAAAAACCAATAGATAAAATAAAAGCGTTGGCATACAGTGATGATAAGGCGGGTAAATATTTTTGGGAGATTCTATCAAAATCCCTTATTTATTCTGCTAATCGCATTCCCGAAATCTCTGATGACATAGTTAATGTGGATAATGCAATGAAATGGGGATTTGGTTGGGCATTGGGTCCATTTGAAACCTGGGATGGAATTGGATTATCTAGGTCAGTGAATCGAATGATAAACGAAGGTAAAAAGCCACCTCAATGGGTAATGGATCTATCTCAGAAGAAAGATGCATCGTTTTATCGAATGGAAAAAGAACATAAGTCCTATTTTAATGTTTTATCTAATAAGCATGATCCAATTTCAACTATAGAAAAATCAATAAATCTCAACCTAAAAAAATACTGTGGCCACGTAGTAAAACGCCATTGGAGTGCCAGTTTAATTGATATTGGAGATGGTGTTTTAAACTTGGAATTTCATTCTGTTCTTCAACCAACTCTAAATCCTCTTGATGGATCGATGTTGGAAATGATTAACGATGGATTAGACTTGCTGGAAGCTGGAACATACAAAGCCATGGTCATTGGACATCAAGGTGAGAATTTTTGTGCCGGAGCAAATATTGCTGGGATTCTCCAGTTTTGTGAAAACAAAGACTGGAAAGGATTAGAAAAAACGGTGAAGCTGTTTCAAGATCTCACACAAAAAATGCGATTTTCAAAAGCACCGGTAATTGCGGCACCCTTTCATCTTGCTTTAGGTGGAGGATTCGAATTTATAGCTCCAGCAGCAAAACGGGTTTCGGCGTCTGAACTTTACATCGGGGCAGTTGAAGTGGGAGTAGGACTCATTCCCGGTGCAGGAGGGAATTTACGATTGATATTAAATTTGATGGAGAATGCAGGAAAAACAGGTAGATTAAATGTGTTTCCATTGGTTCAAAAAGCTTTTGAAACCATAGGATTTGCTAAAGTTGCCACTAGTGCTGAAGAAGCCAAACACATCGGTTATTTACTGAAATCCGACACCATCATCATGAATATTGAACATTTATTATGGACCGCTAAACAGACAGCACTTGAATTGAGTGAACATTACTCGCCTCCAGAGTATAGAGATGATTTAAAACTCCCGGGTTTGGGTGGACGCACTGCAATGAAAACCGCACTAAAAGGATTCAAAATGCAAGGCAAAATTTCAGATCATGATGAATTGATCGGACAAAAATTGGCGTACGTTATAACCGGTGGAGACAAAGCTGGTCTCACAAAAACGGTTGACGAACAATATCTCCTGGACATAGAGCGAGAAGCATTTGTTTCTTTGGCTGGTGAAAAACTTTCTCAAGATCGAATAAAGTATATGCTGAAGAAAGGAAAACCATTGAGAAATTAATAGATTAAAATTCCAATATCATTCCGCCAATTGGCATAGTAGTGTATTGTAATCCCATTAGTTTCGAACCATCCTCCAAGTAAACATATTCAAATGGATTCTCCCGATTCAAAATATTAATAATATCCCAAAATACTACAAGGTTTAATCGTTTAAAATGGAAACGCTGAAGTAGCATTAAATCCAAGCGACTATAATACCCATAGCGACTTGTATTCCAGGGAGAATCTGAATTGGAATACCAATCCCTCGTAGTTGGATCATAATGTAAAGGAGTATAAGGTCTTCCCCCCATCAATCGATATTTTAAGCTGATTTCAAATTCATCACTGGGCATAAATGGCAGCCAAGAGAACCCTTTTGAAATCCATGAATTTTTATACGATTTGAACCAAGAATAATCTGCATACCGAATTTTATACCCACCAACAATGTTGATCACATTTCTATAGTCGAAATCCCATGGATAAAATAAATTTGTCCTTGGGTCAACGCCTTCTGAAATTGAATGAGACCAAGAAATTGAACCATACCAATTTTTGGAATATTTTTTTTGAATAAATAACTCAATGCCTTTCGACCGACCTTGTCCACCATTGATTAATTTGTTATAATTAAGACTATCTTTTCCATCCGATCCTCTCAACATTTCAAAAATAACCATATCTTCATATTCTTTTTCAAAATATTCGAGAGTAATTCGTAAATCTGATTTTGGTAAAAACTCGATTCCTCCAACCCATTGATCTGTAAAATAATTTCTTAAATATTCCGTAGCTCCTCGATTAGAGTTCAATTGATTATTAAAAGGGGTTTGGTAATATCGTCCCGCTGAAAGATTAAACTTAATGAACGGTGATAAGTGATACTTCAATCCGAATCTTGGAGATATACTCGATGCCTTCGTAAATGAGATATAATCCAACCTTCCACCGAGAAGAAGTTCCGTTTTTGGCATTGGGATCCAATTTATGTGAAAAAATCCTCCAAGTTTTTTATAGGCTAAAACACGATTGGTTTTTATAGAGTCTAATTCTCCCACCGTTCCTAATTCGGTTAAAATCGTATTTGGATTTTCAAAATAAGTTGTATAAAATTCTTCTTCACTAATGAGTTGAGAGACTTCATTGGTATCCAATGAATAACCAAATAGTGTAACCGGACGTTTTTCGAACCAATTATCATAATTCAAGTGGATATATTTTGCTGTAAGTCCACAGCTCAGGTCTAATCCTTTTCGAAGTTGATATACCAATTCACTACGAAAAGACAAATCACCTTCAATGTCGTTTCGCATAAAATAATAATCTCGTTCAAGATTTGAATTTACCTCATAAACTTTTGCATCCAATCCAACCCATGAACTGCCTAGAGAAGAAATTAAATATCCCTTCCGAGAAAATAAATTTTTATAGGTCATTCCAAATGTGGACTGCCATGAAGAATAATCTATATTTTCTGCTCCACGTAATTGGGGATTATTCTCCCCTTCCACATTTACTTCATCAATCCCTCCGATAAAATTGACATAGAATATTTGTGAATCTGAAATATGAAAAGTTAATTTTCCTTGACTTGACCAATAATTTGGAATTGCCTGCAACCCTGACGAGGAAATTACAAAATCCAAAAAAGATCGTTTCAATGAATAAATATAATTAGACGTTTCATTGATGGGTCCCTCTGTGGTGAAACCAAATCCTGCCATGGTTATTTCCATTTGTTGGAGGTGATTTTCAGAATTGCCCTCACGAAGTGTTACATCCATCACTGACGAAAGTTTTTCTCCGTACCTTGCAGGAAACGCTCCTGCATAAAAATCAATTCGTTCAATGAATTCGGTATCCACCATGGTTACAGGACCTCCTCCTTGTCCTTGTTCGGGAAAATGATTGGGATAAGGAATTTCAAGAAAATCCATAACAAATAAATTCTCTCCCGGTGATCCTCCTCGAACAATAATTTCATTCGTTTGATCCGCTCCTGAGACCACAGAGGGTAATGCTTGCATCATCGCCATAATATCATAAGCCCCAATTGGGTCAGATCGAATTTCTTCAATATCTACCGTTCTGCTGCTGGTAACCGCATCCTTTGTTTTTTCAAAATAAGTTACGGTCACCTCCACCCCTTCTCCTTGCAATATAACAGAGTGTAAATCGAAATTCACTGTGGAAATTCGTTGAGGTACAATGTGGACATTTGCCCTGGATACTATTTCATATCCTA